>NZ_LSHM01000023.1:0-129002 GCF_001557175.1 Blastomonas sp. CCH9-A1 | reverse complement strand
GACCATGCAGCCCGGTGACCACACCCCAAATTACACCTCATTGACGGACGTGACCGCGGAATTTCTCGCCATGCAGGTAGCTATTGCGCACTCGGCAAACGCCCTGGACAATTAACTCGTGCACGTTTGCTAAAGGCACGGGTGTTTCGGGTGCCCATACAAGGTCGTTCATCAGGCGACGCGGCGGTTCACCGATCAGCGTCTTAGCGATGCCCGTGTCGACGACTGCGGAGAAGAATTCTGGCCCGAGATCGCGGGCGAACGCATCCCAATCGGCCTCGGCAGTCTCCTTGTTCAGCCGCATCCAGCCGGATCGCTTCAAAGCATATTCAGCATCGCCGAACTGCCCCGCGAAGGCTCCTGCGACGACGTAGGGATTGTCCAACGAAATCCTCCAAGCTCGATCCGTCATCCGGCTAGCGTGCCGGTATACCCTGTGAATGACTTTCTGAACGACCCCCCTGAAACGCACAACCATCTGCCTGCCGGATTGCGTGCGAATGGCCGATTCCGGCGTGAGCAGACCTTCAAGTGTCGACTGCGGAACGACCGGAAGTGGGTCGATAGCCGACGAGCATTGGCCGGATGCTGATATGGTGCTAGGCAGTCGGCGTGGGTCGCTAGGGCTTATCTTACCCTAAGAGCCGCCAAAGTGATGCGTGAATCGCCATCAGCCTGCTGGCGCGGGAAATGCATCAGCTGGACGTTTTGCAGACCGCTCATTTTCAAGCCGTCCCCCCCAACGAAGTATCGAACGGCGGTTAGATTTACGAAAATGTGGGGGAGAGTGTGGGGGCGGTTTTTTGCTGACCCCAATAAGAATATTGATATCAAATCGTTATTTTGATGGTTCGATTCTAGCCCTGCCACCACCTCCCTCTTTAACGTCGAGCAGGGGCCAAGTGCCCTTGGCAATCCGGGCGCGATTGGGCACAACCGGCGCATGATCGAAATTGCCCGCATTCCCGCCCTGTCCGACAATTATATCTGGCTGGTGCATGAGCCGGTGAGCGGCGAGACCGTCGTCATCGATCCCGCCGAGGCCGAGCCGGTGCTCGCTGAAGCCAAGGCGCGCGGCTGGACGATCACGCAGATCTGGAACACGCACTGGCACCCTGATCATGTCGGCGGCAATGCCGCAATCAAGGCGGCGACTGGCTGCGCAATCACCAGCCCCGAGGCCGAGCGCGATCGAATAGCGACCTTTGACGTGACGGTGAAGGGCGGCGATGTCGTGCATCTGGGTCCGCTGAAGGCTGACGTGATCGATGTGCCTGCGCACACCGCAGGGCATATCGCCTATCATCTGTCCGAAGAGCAGACGATCTTCGTCGGCGATACGCTGTTCGCGATGGGCTGCGGCCGGCTGTTCGAGGGCACGGCCGAGCAGATGTTCGACAATATGACGCGGCTCTCGGCGCTGCCCGGCGAGACGCAGGTCTATTGCGCGCACGAATATACCGAATCGAACGGACGCTATGCGCTGGTCGCCGAGCCCGATAACCAGGCGTTGGCCGAGCGGATGGAGCAGGTCTTCGCAATGCGCGCGCGGGGCGAGCCGACCGTGCCGACCACGATCGCGCTCGAACGCGCGACCAATCCCTTCATGCGCGCCCGCTCCGCCGAAGAACTCGCCGAGCGCCGCGCCGCCAAGGACAATTTCCGGGGCTGACACCACCGGGGCCAAAAAGCGAGAGGATCTGCCATGACCGATGCCTTTATCTGCGATGCCGTTCGCACACCGATCGGACGTTATGGCGGCGGGCTGGCAAGCGTCAGGCCTGACGATCTGGCCGCCATCGTGCTGCGCGCGCTTCTGGGCCGCAATCCGGGTCTCGATGCTGCGGCGATCGATGACGTGCTGTTGGGTTGTGCCAACCAGGCGGGCGAGGACAATCGCAACGTCGCGCGCATGGCCGCGCTGCTGGCGGGCCTGCCGGAAACGGTCGGCGGTGCGACGATCAACCGGCTGTGCGGATCGGGGCTCGATGCCGTGGGCAGCGCCGCGCGCGCGATCCGCGCGGGCGAGGCCGATCTGATGATCGCAGGCGGGGTCGAGAGCATGACCCGCGCACCGTTCGTGATGCCCAAGGCCGGGACTGCTTTCGCGCGCGACAATGCGGTCTATGACACCACCATCGGCTGGCGCTTCGTCAATCCGCTGATGAAGGCGGTGCACGGCGTCGATTCGATGCCCGAGACGGCGGAGAATGTCGCCGAGGATTTCGGCATCGCCCGCGCCGATCAGGATGCGTTCGCGCTGCGCAGCCAGCAGCGCGCCGCCGCCGCGCAGGAATCGGGTCGTCTGGCGGCGGAGATCGTTCCCGTCAGCATCCCGCAGCGCAAGGGCGAGCCACTGATTGTCGACACCGACGAGCATCCGCGCATGACCTCGATCGAGGCGCTTTCGGCCTTGAAGCCGATCGTGCGCCCCGGCGGTACGGTGACGGCGGGCAATGCCAGCGGCGTCAACGATGGCGCGGCGGCGCTGATCGTCGCATCGGAAGCGGCAGCGGCGCGCAACGGCCTGACCCCGCGTGCGCGGATCATCGGCACGGCAGTGGCGGGCGTGCCGCCGCGGATCATGGGCATTGGCCCGGCACCTGCGGTGCAGAAGCTGCTTGGGCGCACCGGGGTTAAGCTCGCCGAAGTCGATGTCATCGAACTCAACGAGGCCTTTGCGGCCCAGGGCTTGGCCGTGCTGCGCCAGCTCGGCCTGCCCGACGATGCGGCGCATGTGAACCCCAATGGCGGTGCGATTGCGCTCGGCCATCCGCTCGGCATGTCGGGCGCGCGTCTGGCGCTGACTGCGACCGAGGAACTGCAGCGCACCGGCGGACGCTATGCCATCGCGACCATGTGCATCGGCGTGGGGCAGGGGATCGCGATGCTGATCGAGCGGGTGTAGCTCAAGGCGTCGCGCCCCACCGTCGTTCCCGCGAACGCGGGAATCCCGCTTTTTCCGGACGCCGGATCAAGAAAGCGGGACCCCCGCGTTCGCGGGAGTGACGGGTCAGTGTCGTGCGATTACTCGCCCGCCACCTTGGGCACCGGCTGGAAATCGCGCACGAAGCGCTCGAGCAGGCGCACGCCATAGCCGGTCGAGCCTGCCGGTTTGAGGTCGTTCGCGCCGCCCCATGCCATGCCGGCAATGTCGATATGCGCCCAGGGCGTTTCGGGCTTTACGAACGCGCCGATGAAATGCGCGCCCGCGCCGGCTCCGGCGCCACCCGCACCCGAATTCTTGATATCGGCGATGGTCGATTTGGTGTCCTCGGCATAGCTGGGGTGCAGCGGCATGCGCCACAGCGCGTCGCCGCTCGCATCGCCCGCCTTCATCAGCTGATCGGCGAGAGGATCGTGGCGGCTGAACAGGCCTGCATAATCGTCGCCCAATGCGGTCATGATCGCGCCGGTCAATGTCGCCATGTCGACGATCGCCGCGGGATTGAGCTTCGCATCGGCATAGGCGACCGCGTCGGCGAGGACGAGCCGTCCTTCGGCATCGGTCGAGATGATCTCGATCGTCTTGCCGTTCATCGCCTGCAGCACATCGGCGGGGCGCGCAGCGTTGCCGTCGGGCATGTTTTCCGACAGCGCCGCGATCGCGACGACATCGACCGGCGCGCGCGACTTGGCCAGCGCCAGCGCTGCGCCGACAACGCTCGCCGCGCCCGACATGTCGAACTTCATGTCGCCCATACCGCTACCATTCTTGAGCGAGATCCCGCCGCTGTCGAAGGTGATGCCCTTGCCTGCGAGCACAACGGGGCCGGTGGAGGGCGCGCCGCGACCAGTATAGCGCACGATCAGCATGCGCGGCGGCCGCGCCGAACCCCGGCCCGAGCCGAGGATCGAGCCCATGCCGAGCTTTTCCATCGCAGGTACGTCGAGCGCCTCGATCGTGACCCCGGGGACGCCCGCAAAGGCGGCGCGGGTGCGCTCCACAAAGCTTTCGGGATAGATGACGTTCGCCGGCTCGTTCGAAAGGTCGCGCGCAAACGCCATCGACTCGATCAGCGGCTTGCCGCGCCCTTCATAGGCTGCGCGTGCCGCCTCGCCGTTCTCGGTGACGATCGTCGTTGCAGCCATCGCAGCGGCCTCGCGCGCCTTGGCCTGATAGAGGTCCGAGCGATATTCGCCGATGCCCATGCCGGTGGCGAGCTCTGCCACCGCCTCGGCAGGCAGGCCGCTGGCGAGCACGGTCAGCGGACCCTTGTCCTTCATCAGCGCGCGCCCGGCCGCGACGCCGAGCTTCTGGACGGCTGCCGCGCCCATGTCCGATCCGGTGCCGACAACATGGATACGATCCCATCTGCCGATACCGCGTAGGCTGAGCGTGCCGGACGTGTAGTCGAACTCGGCTGAGGCCAGCGCGCGGGCGATCGCTGTGCGCTCGGCTTCGGACAGGGCGCTGGCGCGGCTCGCGAGATCGGCTTCGCTGGCGAGCGGCAGCACCAGCGTTCCCGAAGCTGCGGGCAGGGTGCCGCTGAAGCTGACGGGGCGGAATTGCGCCTTTGCAGCCTTGAGCGTCAGCGAGGGCTTCACCGCCTCCTGCGCATGTGTAGCTAGGGGCAATGCCATGGTCAGTACGGCGAAGCTGCTGGCGACCAACAGGTGACGGATACGCATCAGGAACCCCCTTTTTGTCTTCGTAACATTGGCAACCATATCAGCAGCTTGGGCTGCTGGCGGCAAGCAAAGATGCGCGTTGACAGCCGATGGCATTGTCTTGTCTGTCCCTCAACCCCATGTGCTGACCCATGTTCAGCACCCCCGTCATCGCCGCAATCGCCTGGGCCGTCATTCTGGGCGGCGCGGGCGGGCTGCTGACCGAGATCGGAGCCTGGTACAAGAACCTCAGGAAACCGAGCTGGCAACCGCCCGACTGGCTGTTCGGCCCGGCCTGGACGGTCATTCTGGGCCTCGCCGCCTGGGCGGCGGTGCTCGCCTGGAACGGCACGCAGACGCAAGGCGACCGGATGATCGTCATCGCGCTCTATGTCGCGAATTTCGTGTTTCACCTGCTCTGGTCGCCCCTGTTCTTCAAGTTCAAGCGGCCCGACTGGGCTCTGGTCGAGGTTGTCTTCCTCTGGGCGTCGGTATTCGCGATGTGCGTGTGGCTCAGGCCCTATTCGGTACTCGCGAGCTGGCTGATCGTGCCCTATCTTGTGTGGGTCAGCTTTGCGGCGATGCTCAACGCCAAGATCGTGCAGCTCAATCGCCCGTTCGGCCGCGCCTGAACTTTATCGGGTCGGGCGCGCCAAATCGCTTGGTGACCCGATAATATGTGTTAACTTTGCTTGACACTATTCAGGGGACCGGTGTGAGCGACCAGAAGACGCAGATTGTCGTGGTGGGCGGAGGCGCTGGCGGGCTCGAGCTGGTGCGCAGGCTCGGCAGCAAATATGGCCGCGAGAAGCACGACATCATTCTGGTCGACCGCAACCTGACCCATATCTGGAAGCCGCTGCTGCACGAGGTCGCGGCAGGCTCGCTTGATGCCAATCTCGACGAGGTCGGCTATGGCGGTCATGCCGTGCGCTGGGGCTATCGCTTCTTCAACGGCGCGCTCGAGAGCATCGACCGCACCACGCGGCATATCACCACCGCGCCGCTGCTCGATGACCAGGGCAAGGAAGTGATCGGGCGGCACCGGATCCGTTACGATTATCTGGTGCTCGCCTTTGGCGGCGTGTCGAACGATTTCGGTGTACCGGGCGTGCGCGAACATGCCCAGTTTCTCGAACATCGCGGCCAGGCGGACAGTTTCCGCCAGAAGCTGCTCAATGCGTGCCTGCGCGCCAATCACGAGCATAACACCGGCAATCCCGAGGCGCGGGTGCGGATCTGCATCATCGGCGGCGGTGCGACTGGGGTCGAGCTGTCTGCGGAACTGTACAACGCGGCCAAGTCGCTGCGCTATTACGGCCTCGAGGTGTTCGACGAGAGCAAGCTCGAGGTCACGCTGCTCGAGGCGGGGCTGCGCATCCTGCCGCAGATCGATGCCGAGCTGGCAGGCACCGCGCGGCACGAACTCGAGCAGCTCGGTGTCAGCGTGCGCGAGAACACCCAGGTCGTGCAGGTGAACGCGCATTCGGTCGAAACGAAAAGGGGCGAGCAGATTGCCGCCGATCTGATCGTCTGGGCCGCCGGCGTGAAGGGCGCGGACGGCGTGACCGAGATGAGCGATCTGGAGCTCAATCGGCTCAGCCAGTTCGTGGTCAGGCCGACGCTGCAGACGACGCTGGACGACCATATCTTCGCGCTCGGCGATTGCGCGTCATGTCTGCTGCCGGGCCAGGAACGCCCGATCCCCCCGCGCGCGCAGTCCGCGCACCAGATGGCGAGCCATGTGTTCGACAATCTCTGCCGGATGCAGGCAGGCAAGCCGCTCAAGGATTTCGTCTACAAGGACCATGGCTCGCTGGTTTCGCTGAGCCGCTTTTCCACCGTGGGCAGCCTGATGGGCAATCTGGTCGGCGGGCGCATGGCGGTGGAAGGCCGACTGGCGCGCTGGGCGTACCAATCGCTCTACCGCATGCACCTGATCGCGATCCACGGCTGGTGGCGCGGCATATCGCTGATCGTCATCGGCCATGTGAACCAGATCGTGCGGCCCAAGCTGAAGCTGCACTGACCAGCGCGGCGACGCCTTCAGCCGCTGCGCTGGTCGACCAGCCTGCCGCCCTTGAACAGCGCGAGACAGCGGCCCTGCACCGGCAGCTTGTCGAACGGCGTGTTGCCCGCAGCCGCCGCCATCTTGCCCGAATCGACCTGCCAGGGCCGATCGGGATCGATCAGCACGATATCCGCCTCGTGCCCGGTGCGCAGCGCCCCCGCCTGGACGCCGAGCAGCTTGGCCGGGTTGGCGGCGATCAGGTCGAACAGTCGTCCGGTCGAGATCAGGCCATCGCGCACCAGCCCCAGCGACAGCGGCAGCAGCGTTTCCGCCCCCGCCATGCCGGGCGCGGCATCGGCAAAGGGCAGGCGCTTGTCCTCGGGCCCGCGCGGGTCGTGGCCCGACGCGATGACATCAATCGTGCCGTCCTTGACCGCTTCGAGCGCGGCCTGGCGATCATCCTCGCTGCGCAGCGGCGGCGAGAGTCGCGCGAAGGTGCGGAACCCGCCGAGCGCCACATCGGAGAGGAACAGGTGCGCTGGCGTGATTCCGGCGGTGACGCTCAGCCCCTCGGCCTTGGCCGCGCGGATCAGCGCCAGCCCGCCGCGCGTCGTCACCTGGCGGAAATGGACGCGGGCGCCCGTCATCCGCACCAGCGCCAAGTCGCGCGCGATGGCGATGCTCTCGGCCTCGGCGGGCGCTTGCGGCAGACCGAGCCGGGTTGCCATCTCACCTGAAGTGGCCACCGCCGTGCCCGACAGGCCATGGTCCTGGCTGTGCATGATCAGCGGCAGACCCAGCATCGCGCAATATTGCATCAGCCGGTGCATCACCCCGGTATCGACGATCCAGCGCCGACCGGTGGCGACCGCGCGCGCGCCTGCTTCCTGCATCAGCGCGATCTCGGCCATCTCGGCACCCGCCAGATCGCGCGTCGCAGCGGCGAGCGGGTGAACCCAGAAATCCGGCTTGCCCGAATAGGCGGCAAAGCGCACCCGGGCCGGATGATCGAGCGGCGGGTTCTGATCGGGCATCAGCGCCGCGCGGCTGATCCCGCCGAAATGAAAGGCGGGCAGGTCGATCGCGAACACGCCGAGGTCGACCAGGCCCGGCGCGATCAGCGCGCCTTTGGCATCGTGGATGCGGTCGTCCGCGACCGGCGTGATGCTGCCGATCTCGGCGATGCGGTCGCCCAGCACGCGAATGCCGCCCGGTACGGGTTCTGCTTCGTCGGGCAGCACCAGGCGCCCATTGACGATGCTCAGCGGAGCCAGCGGCGTCTTGCTCATGCCCAGCCCTCCATGCCGCGGCGTCTGCGGGTCAGCACGTCGAGGCACGCCATGCGCATCGCGACCCCCATCTCGACCTGATCGGTGATGGCGGAGCGCTGGACATTGTCCGCGATATGGCTGTCGATTTCGATCCCGCGATTCATCGGCCCGGGGTGCATCACCAGCGCGTCGGGCTTGGCCAGCGCCAGCTTTGCATCGGTAAGACCGTAAAGGTGGCGGAATTCGCGCGGCGAGGGGATGAACTGGCCCTGCATCCGCTCGTTCTGCAGCCGCAGCATCATCACGACATCGGCCCCGTCGAGCGCCTCGGCAAAGCTGCGGCATGGGGTGCCGCCCATCGATTCGACCGCAGGCGGCATCAGCGCCGGGGGGCCCGCGACGCGTACATCCGCGCCCAGCGTGGAAAGGCAGATCATGTTCGAACGCGCCACCCGGCTGTGCAATATGTCGCCGCAGATCGCGACCCGCAGCCCGGCGATCTGCCCCTTGCGGCGGCGGATCGTCAGCGCATCGAGCAGCGCCTGGGTCGGGTGTTCGTGTGTGCCGTCGCCTGCGTTCAATACCGGGCAACCCACCTTGTCGGCGATCAACTGCACCGCGCCCGAGCTGCCGTGACGGATGACGATGGCATCGGCACGCATCGAATTGAGCGTCACTGCGGTGTCGATCAGCGTCTCGCCCTTTTTGACGCTCGATTGCGCGGCGTGCATGTTGACCACGTCCGCGCCCAGGCGCTTGCCCGCGATCTCGAACGACAGCAGCGTGCGCGTCGAATTCTCGAAGAACGCGTTGATCAGCGTCAGGCCCGCCAGCCGGTCGTCATGCTTGCTCGCCTGACGGTTCAGATCCACCCATTGCTCCGCCTCGTCGAGCAGGAACTCGATCTCCCAGGGCTGCAAACCAGCGATGCCCAGCAGATGCCGGTGGGGAAAGGCCATGCTGCCGGGCGGGTAATCGCTGGCAGGGCGGCGGGCGGAGGGCGTGTTCGGCGATGTCATTAAAGGCGAGCGTCTAGGACCGAATCGGCTTTGGCTCAAGCCCGCGTTTTCTGCTGTGGACAGGGGAGCTGACTGTCGCAATGATGCGCTGACAAGAATGTAAGCGAGGGGATTCTGGATGGAACTGGTAACCGAAGGCCTGCGCTTTCCTGAAGGGCCGGTGGCGATGCCAGATGGTAGCGTCGTATTGGTCGAGATCGAGCGCGGCTGCGTCACGCGCGTCGCGCCTGATGGCACGCAGCATGTCGTGGCGCAGCTGGGTGGGGGCCCGAATGGCGCGGCGATCGGTCCCGATGGCAAGCTCTATGTCTGCAACAATGGCGGCTTCCATTATGTCGAGCGCGCAGGCCTGCTGATCCCGCATGGCCAGCCCGACGATTATTCCGGCGGAAGGATCGAGCGCGTGGACCTCGAGACCGGCGCCGTCGAGACGCTCTACAAGTCGGGCGATTTCGGCTGCACGCTGCGCGGGCCCAATGACATCGTGTTCGATGATGCCGGCGGCTTCTGGTTCACCGATCACGGCAAGACCCGGCGGCGCGAGCGCGACGTGACCGGCGTGTTCTATGCACGCGCCGATGGCTCGCTGCTCAAGGAAGTCATCTTCCCGATGGAAAATCCCAACGGGATCGGGCTCTCGCCTGACGGCAAGACGCTCTATGTCGCGGAGACCTATACCTGCAAGCTCTGGGCCTATGACATTGCTGCGCCCGGCGAGATCGCGTTCAGCCAGGGGTTGCTCGGGCCGGGCGGCACCTTTCTCTATAGCCCGTCGGGATACACGTTCTTCGATTCGCTGGCGGTCGATGGCGCGGGCAATGTGTGCGTCGCCACCATCGGCCAGAGCGGGATTTCGGTGGTGTCTCCGGATGGCGAGCTGGTCGAGTTCGTCGCGACCGACGATCCGTTCACGACCAATATCTGCTTCGGCGGGCCGGACTTGAAAACCGCGTACATCACGCTCTCGGGCACCGGCAGGCTGGTCAAGATGGACTGGCCACGCGGCGGGGCGAAGCTGAATTATCTGAATGCTTGATCGTCATTCCCGCGAAGGCGGGGATCCCGCTTTGCGGTCGTGCACGATGGGACAAGCGGGACCCCCGCCTTCGCGGGGGTGACGAAGACTGGAATTTTTGGATTGAGGGACAACCATATGACCGACCAACGCTGGGCGATCGATATCGACCGTGACACTATCGCTGACGCTCGCATCGTCGAGGAGGCGCAGGCCGACCTGCCCGAAGGCGCGATCGAGGTGAAGCTCGACCTCTACGCGATGACCGCGAACAACGTGACCTATGCAGTGTTCGGCAAGCCGCTCGGCCTGTTCGGCAACGATCAGGGCTATTGGGATTTCTTCGCTGAGCGCGACGCGCCGGGCCGGCTGCCCGTCTGGGGCTTTGCCACGGTGAGCCGCAGCAACCATCCCGACGTGCCGGTGGGGACGCGCTATTACGGCTATTATCCGATGGCGAGCCACGCCGTGCTGCAGCCGGACCGGGTCAGCGCGAACGGCTTTACCGACATGACCCCGCGGCGCAGCACCTTGCCGATCATCTACAACCAGTATCAGAGGCTCGATGCGCTGGGGGACTATCGCGCGCAGGATCACGACTACTGGCCGGTCTTCCGCCCGCTGTTCCTCACCGGCTGGCTGATTGCCGATCAGCTCGAGGACGAAGGCGATTATGCTGCGCAGCAAATCCTGGTGGCGAGCGCGTCGAGCAAGACCGCGATTGGCCTGGCCCACGCGCTGAAGCAGCGCAGCGGTGGGCCGCAGATCGTGGGGCTCACCAGCGCGGGCAACGTCGCCTATGTCGAGCAGCTCGGCCTCTATGACCGGGTCGTCGCGTATGACGGTATTGCTGCGATGGACGCCAGCGTGCCGAGCGCAATGGTCGACATGGCGGGCAACCCCAAGGTCGCGGCAAGCGTCCACAACCATTTCGGCGATGCGCTGAAAGCTTCGATCGTTGTCGGCAAGTCGCATTGGGATGCCAATGATGACGCTGGGGCCATCGCAGGCCCGCCGCGTCAGATGTTCTTTGCCCCGGGCCGCAGCGAAAAGCGCATCTCCGAATGGGGCCCTGACGGGTTCCGCCAGAAGCTCGAAGCGGCCTGGCTCGGTTTTGCCGATCTTGCGCCCAAGCTGCTGTCGATTGACAAGCGCCAGGGGGCCGAGGCTGCACTCGCCGCCTATGCCGAGGCGGTTGCGGGCAAGGCCGATGCCAAGACGGGGCTGGTCATCGTTCCATGAGCTTCGAAGCCGTCATTTTCGATTTCGGCGGGGTGATTACTTCGTCGCCGTTCGAGGCGTTCAACCGGCTCGAGGCCGAACGCGGGTTGCCGCGCGATTGCGTGCGGCGGATCAACGCGACCAACCCCGACGACAATGCCTGGGCACGGTTCGAGCGGGCGGAGATCGATGCGAGCGCGTTCGATAGCGCCTTTGCCGAAGAGGCGGCGGCGCTGGGACTCGCGATCCGGGGCAGCGACGTCATCGCCTGCCTGGCAGGCGATGTGCGCCCCCGCATGGTCGCGGCGCTCGATGCGCTCAAGGCGGAAGGGCTGACCATCGGCTGCATCACCAACAATGTCCGCGCGGGCAAGGGATCGGCGATGGTGTTCGACGATGCGCGCGCCGCCGAGATCGCGGCGATCATGGCGCGGTTCGACCATGTCATCGAAAGCAGCAAGGCAGGCGTACGCAAGCCCGATCCGCGCATCTATGCGATGATGTGCGAGGCGATCGGCATCGCCCCGGCGGCGTGCATCTATCTCGACGATCTGGGGGTGAACTGCAAACCCGCAGCGGCACTGGGCATGGCCGCGATCAAGGTGAGCGGCGAAGACCAGGCGCTCGCCGATCTGCGCGCGCTGCTCGGCCGCGCGGAAGGCTGGCCTGGCTGATGCGGCTCTGGGGGGCACTATTGCTGGCTGCGGCGGCGACCCCGGCTTCGGCCGATCAGGGGACGGTCGTGGTCGTCGGCGGTGCTTTGGCGGACGACAATGCGGATGTTTATGACGCTCTGGTCAAGGCGATGCCCGCAGGCTCGCCGACGGTCGCGATAATTCCAGCTGCTTCTGGCATTATCGGGCGATCGGTGCCCCGGGCGATCAAGGCGTTTGCTGCGCATGGTATCGATCCCGCCCGGATTGCTACCGTCCGGGTTGCGATAGCGGATGATCCCGATACGCCCGAGACCGATGAATCCGCCTGGGCCGATGGTGCGCGCGATGCGTCAGAAGTTGCCAAACTGGCCGATGCGGGGCTGATATGGATGCTGGGTGGCGATCAGATGCGGATCATGGCCGCGTTGGTGAACGATGACGGCAGCGACACACCTATGCTCGCGGCGATGCGCAAGCGGCTCGAAGCGGGCGCGGTGATCGGAGGGACCAGCGCGGGCGCAGCGGTGATGGGCGAGCATATGATCGCCTGCGGCAGCCCCGAGGTGGCGCTGACCGCACCCGTCTCGCGCGATTTCAAAGATTGCGACAGTAGGGCCGAGGACGCCCGCGACGTGCCGCTGGTGCTGGGCCGCGGCTTGGGATTCCTTCCCGGCATCGTGTTCGACCAGCATTTCAGTCAGCGCGCACGGCTGACGCGGCTCATTCGCGCAGTGGCCTGTATCGAAGCGGACGCGGTGACCGGGATCGGGATTGATGAGGACACAGCCTTTGTCTTCGACATCGGGCACGAGACCGGCATTCCGGTGGGGCGCGGCACCATCACTGTCGTTGATCCATCAGAGGGGCACCGGTCCTGCGACAATGCGGTGATGGAAAATGTCCGCTTCGCGCGTTTCCCGGCGATGAAGGAATAGCCGCGTGGACAATTTCACCCACAGCCTTGCCGGATGGGCGCTGGGCCAAGCAGGGCTCAAGCGGCTCACGGGGCTCGCGGTGCCGACGCTGATCATCGGGGCCAATTTGCCCGATATCGATGCGGTGCTGAGCGTGCTCGGCACCCAGTCGCTGGCGCTGCGACGCGGCGTGACGCATGGGCCGATTGCGCTGCTGCTGCTGCCTATCTTGCTCACGGTGGCAATGGTCTGGTTCGACCGCTGGCAGGTGCGGCGGCGCAAGCGCCCGCAGAGTCGCCTGCCGGTGCGACCAGGCTCGCTACTGCTGCTCGCCTATATTGGCACGCTGTCGCATCCGGCGCTCGATTATCTCAACAATTACGGCATCCGCCTGCTTGAGCCCTTCGCGCCGCGCTGGTTTTTTGGCGATACCTTGTTCATTGTCGATGCCGTGCTGTGGACGATCCTGCCGCTCGGCATCTGGCTGTCGCGCAAATGGGAGGCTGCGGGGCGGCCGGGCTGGGAACGGCCCGCGCAGGCGGTGCTGGTTCTGGCCTTGCTCTACATCACGGGCAACTATGCACTCTCGAGCCATGCCGAGGCGCAGGTGGCGCAGAGGCTGGAGACCGAACGCGGCATCAGCCCCGATCTGGTGATCGCCAATGCGGTGCCCGTGCTGTTCTGGCAGCGCGCGATGCTGTGGCGCGGCGATGCGATGATCGGGCGCGGGGCCTATGACGCTCTGGGTACCCCAGCACTGACGCTGCAGCCGGGCAGCGCGGCGACCAACATGGCCAGTCCCTGGGTCGCGCGCGCCGCCGCACAAAATGCTGATGCGCGGGCCTTTTTGTTCTGGGCGCGGATGCCATATGCACGGCTGACCGACATATCGGGGGGCAAAAGGGTGGTTCTGCGCGACGCGCGCTTCGACAGTTCACCGATTGCCGACCGATTCACGGTCACAGTCGATGTGAAGGACAATCCATGACCCGCCCCGTGATCGTCTGGCTGCGCCGAGACCTGCGCCTTGCCGACCAGCCCGCTTTCGCCGCCGCCGCCAAGGCCGGGCCCGTGATCCCGATCTATGTGCTCGATGACGAGACGCCGAAACACCGCAAGATGGGCGGCGCATCGCGCTGGTGGCTGCACCACAGCCTTGCGTCGCTGGCGGCCGATCTCGAGAAAATCGGCTCGCGGCTGATCCTGAAGCGCGGTGTCGCGGCCGATGTGCTGGCAAAGCTGGCGAAAGAGACCGATGCCGCCGCGATCCGCTGCCTGCGCCATTACGAGCCCTGGTGGCGCAATGCCGAGCGCGCACTCAAGGACAAGCTGCCTGAGGGCTGCACGCTCGAATGCCATCACGGCAATTACCTGATGCCGCCCGGATCGGTCACGACGGGCAGCGGCCAGCCCTACAAGATCTACACGCCCTTCTGGCGCGCGCTGGCGCAGCACATGCCGCCGCCCGCGCCGGTGCCGGCTCCGAAGAGGCTCGATGCGCCGGAAAACTGGCCCGAGAGCGACACGCTTGGCGACTGGGCGCTGCTGCCGACCAAGCCTGACTGGGCCAAGGGTTTTGCGGAGGAATGGACGCCGGGCGAGGCGGGCGCAGCGGAGCGGCTCGAGCAGTTTCTGGACCGCGCCCGGCACTATGATGAGCAGCGCAACCTGCCTTCGGTCGAAGGCACCTCGCGCCTGTCGCCGCATCTGCATTTCGGCGAGATTTCGCCTGCGACTATCTGGCATGCGACGATGGAGGCAGGCGGCTCGGTCGAGACCTTCCTCAAGGAACTGGTCTGGCGCGATTATGCGCAGAACGTGATCCTGCAATATCCCGATTATGCCAAGGCCAATGCCCGCGACGGTTTCGACAAGTTCCCCTGGCGCGACCCGGCGGACAAGGACGTAGCGGCAGATATCCGTGCCTGGCAGCAGGGCCGCACCGGCTATCCGCTGGTCGATGCCGGGATGCGCCAGCTCTGGGCGACCGGCTGGATGCACAACCGCGTCCGCATGGTCACCGCCTCGTTCCTGATCAAGCATCTGCTGGTCGACTGGCGCGAGGGCGAAAAGTGGTTCTGGGACACGCTGGTCGATTCCGATTACGGCTCCAACGCCACCAACTGGCAATGGACCTCGGGCACCGGTGTCGATTCGAACATGTTCGTGCGGATCATGGCGCCACTCACCCAGTCGGAGAAGTTCGATGCGGCCGGCTATATTCGGCAATGGGTGCCTGAACTGGCCGGTCTGTCGGACAAGGCGATCCACGATCCCGAGGCGGCGGGCAAATATGTGAAGGGCTATCCCAGGAAGCTGATCGGGCATAAGGAAGCCAGGGAACGGGCGCTGGCCGCCCATGCAAAGATAAAATCGTGAGAGGAGAGAAGGTTATGCGGGTCTGGACGAGTTTTGCAGCAGCCTGTGCGCTGGCCATCGGCGCGGGTGGCGTCGCGATTGCAAAAGATGAGGCGGCACCGGCGGTCAAGTCGATCACCCAGATGAGCCCGGCTGAACTCGAAAAGGTCCGCACCGCCGGCGCGCAGATCCTTTTCTGGTCCGATGCGCAGCGCGCAGCGAACTTCCGCGCCATGGAGGCGCAGTTCCCCGGCACTACGGCGCAGCACGGCACCCCGCGTGCGTTGCCCAAGGGTGAACCGCTCGCCATTACCGATGCCGAGGTCGAAGCCTTCATGGCCGCGCAGAATGTCGCGGGCCTGATGGTGATCCAGGACGGCAAGGTGCGGCTCGAGAAATACGGGCTGGGGATGAAGCCCGAGGACCGCTGGACCAGCTTCTCGGTCGCCAAGTCGTTCACCTCGACGCTGGTCGGGGCGGCGGTGAAGGATGGTTTCATCGCCTCGATCGACGATCCGGTGACCAAATATGTGCCTGAACTCAAGGGCAGCGGCTATGACGGCGTTACGGTCAAGCAGATCCTGACCATGACCTCGGGCGTCAAGTGGAACGAGGATTATACCGACCCGAACAGCGACGTTGTGAAGATGCTCTCCGTGCCCGTGGGCCCTGGAGAGGACCCCAATACCGCTTACCTCAAGACTTTGCCGCGCGAGGCCGAGCCCGGAACCAAATGGGTTTACAAGACGGGTGAAACCAACCTCATTGGCGTGATCGTCCAGCGTGCGACGGGCAAGACGCTGACCGAATATGCGCAGGAGAAGATCGTCAAGCCGGCGGGCTTCGAGGGCGACCTGTTCTGGATGGTCGATTCCGCCGGGCAGAATGTCGGCGGCTGCTGCCTCTCGATCCGGCTGGCCGATTATGCCCGCATGGGACTGTTCGCGCTCGAAGGCGGCAAAGGCCAGGTGCCCGATGGCTGGTTTGCCGAGGCGGGCAAGGAACAGGCGCCGATCGGCCTGCCGGGCTTCGGCTATGGCTATCAGTGGTGGACCTATCCGGGCGGCGCCTGGGGCGGGCAGGGCATTTTCGGCCAAGCGATCCTGATCGTTCCGCAGAAGAACCTGGTCGTTGCGGTGGTGAGCAACTGGCCCAAGGCGAGCGGCGGCGATCTGCGCGTACCGCAACTGCAATTCTTCCAGAAGCTCGCCATGGCGGCGAATTGAGGACCGCTTGATGACCGATGACAGCCGCCTCCATGCCGAACTCCAGTCTGCGGGCATCGCCTTCGACCAGGTCGAGCATGAGGCGGTGTTCACCGTGCTCGAAAGCAGTGCGATCGAGCGCGCCATCCCCGGAGCGCACACCAAGAACCTGTTCCTCAAGGACACCAGCGGCCAGTTTTATCTGGTCACCGTGCTCGCGGAAAAGCAGGTAGATCTGGGCGCGCTCCGGCATCTGGTGGGGGCAGGGCGGTTCAGCTTCGGCTCGGGCGACGAGATGGTCGAACTGCTCGGCATCACGCCCGGATCGGTGACGCCGCTCGCCGCGTTCAACGACAAGGCGGGCAAGGTACAGCTGGTGCTCGACGAGGTGCTGGCGGCGCAGCCGCGCGTCAATGTCCATCCGCTGCGCAATACCGCGACGCTCGGGCTGTCGGGCCTCGATCTGGTGCGGCTGCTGGTGCGCTGGCGGCATGCACCGCTGATCGTTCCGGTGCCGAACAAGGCACCGGCGGCCGAGCCGTCACAAAATTGATGGTGGGCGCGGACGCATGCATGCGATAACGCTATCGGAATGACCCAGGTCGCAGCCCGCCCGCTGATCGACGGCTTTGCCCGCCGCATCAGCTATGTCCGCCTGTCGGTAACCGACCGGTGCGATCTGCGCTGCGCCTATTGCATGCCCGAACGCATGCAGTTTCTGCCCAAGGCGGAGGTGCTCAGCCTCGAGGAACTGCACCGGCTATCGCTTGCTTTCATCGAGCGCGGCGTGTGCAAGATCCGGCTGACCGGGGGCGAGCCGCTGGTGCGGCGCGACGTGATGACGCTGGTGCAACGGCTGGGACGCGAGATCGGCCACGGTCTCGACGAGCTGACGCTGACCACCAACGGCACCCAGCTTGCCGAACATGCCGCCGCTTTGGCCGATGCAGGGGTGCGGCGGATCAACGTGTCGCTCGACACGCTCGACCGCGCGCTGTTCGCGCGTCTCACGCGGCGCGATGCGTTGGACAAGGTGCTTGCCGGTATCGACGCCGCGGACCGGGCGGGGCTGAAGATAAAGATCAACGCGGTCGCGCTCAAGGGGCTCAACGAGCACGAGCTTCCTGCGCTGATCGGCTGGGCGCATGGCAAAGGCCATGACGTGACGCTGATCGAGGTGATGCCGCTGGGCGAGGTCGAGGAAGACCGGTTCGACCATTATCTGCCCTTGCCGCAGGTGCGCGACACACTCGAGCAGCGGTGGACGCTGACGCCCAGCGACCACAGGACCGGCGGCCCGGCGCGTTATTTCGACATTGCCGAAACCGGCGGGCGGCTCGGCCTGATCACGCCGCTGACCAACAATTTTTGTGCCGGATGCAACCGGGTGCGGGTCACCGCAACCGGTCAGATCTACATGTGCCTCGGCCAGAACGACCGCGTCGATCTGCGTGCGGCGATGCGCGGGCCGGACAGCGATGCGGCGCTCGACGCGGCGCTCACGCGCGCGATCCGTGCCAAGCCCGAGCGGCATGATTTCCATATCGATGCCCCAGGCGCCGCACCCGCGCTTGCCCGGCACATGTCGACCACCGGCGGCTGAGCGCACCATGGCGAAACTGCTGTTTTTCGGGCGGCTGGGTGATCTGGCGGGAGGGATTGAGCGGTCAATCACGCTGTCCGAGCCGCACAGCGTGGCCGCGCTGATCGGCGTGCTGGAGGCGGGCGACAGGCTGCTCGGCAGCGCGCTGCTGGAAGACCGGCTGCGCTATGCGCTGAACGGCACGATCGTCGATCGCGATGCGATGGTCGCGGATGGCGACGAGCTCGCCTTTCTGCCGCCGGTCAGCGGAGGTTGAGATGCTCAGGCGCGTCACGATCGCCGCTGCACCATTCGATCCCGAGACGGACATCGCCGCGTTCCGCAAGGCGTTGAACCATTCCGGCGCGATCGTCACCTTTACCGGGCAGGTGCGCGCCTCGAGCGGCGATGGCAGCGTGACGACGCTCAGCCTGCAGCATTATCCGGGCATGACCGAGCGCGGCATCGACGCGATGCTCGATCAGGTTGCCGAGCGGTGGCCGCTCGAGGCGGTGCTGGTAATTCACCGGGTTGGCGACATGCAACCGCACGACCCGATCGTACTCGTCGCGACGGCAAGCGCACATCGGCGCGCCGCATTCGAGGCGGCGGATTTTCTGATGGATTATCTGAAGAGCCGCGCGCTGTTCTGGAAGAGCGAGACAGGCGCAAACGGCAAGGTCTGGATCGAGCCGCGCGACGAGGACTATGCCGATGCCGCGCGCTGGGATCGGGAAGCGTCGGGCGGGCGCTGATCGTACAGCAGTCCCGCCCGAGCTTTGATCAGTTGACCGCAGCAGGAACCTGAAGGTTCGGCACCTTGCCGTCAGCCGCCTGCTGCGCAAACAGGTCGCGCATGTTCTGCAGCGAGAACAGGTGCGCATAGATCAGCGGCAGCGCGCCGTTCTGGTTCATCTTGCGCAGTTCGTCACCGCGCAGCTCGCGCAGCTTTTCCTCGTTCACCATCTGGAAGCCCTGATAGACGAAAGGCTGGGCCAGCGTCGGGTGCTCGATCTTCAGCTCGCCGTCCATCAGCAGGTCGTGCTTCTTGAGCTCTTCCATGAAAAAGGCGGTGCCCTGAACCGCGCGCTCGAAATCCTCACAGAACTGCAGGATGTTCTTGGTGGTCTGGCTCGGCTGATCGCCGTCGAAAAGGGCTTCGCCTTCCTCGAACTCGCCCAGCGCCTCGCAGGTCGGGTCGAAGCACAGCGAGAGTTCCTGCGAATCCGGACGCAGGCGTGCGAGCATGAACGGATAGCGACGGACATAGGCCGGCACATAGGCGGGCCGGCGATACTTGCCGTCGTCATCGAGGAACACGTTGACGCCCTCGTTCATGCCCATCAGCGCCAGCGGAACCGGGTCCGGACCTGCCGAGAAGATGATCGGATAATGGCGCTGCGCCTGGCTGAATTCCTCGGCCGTCAGCGGGATCGCGTGCTGGTTCTTCAGGAAATGCGCGCCTTCCAGCGTCCGCGAGCGGAACTTTGCATGGTCCTGGGAATTGAGCGGCACCAGGTCGTTGAAAAGGACCGGCAGGTTGGTGGCTTGCGGCGCACTGGCCATGAAATATTCTCCGCTGACATTGGATTTTTTCGGTAAAACCGGATGCAGCGCCTTAAGTTGCTGGCAAGCCCGGCGCAAGAGGGACTGCGGTCAGTGCGGCATCAAAGCGGCACGAGTTTGCCCGGGTTCATGATATGCCTGGGGTCGAATGCTTGCTTGATCGCGCGCAGCGCCATCAGCCGCGCAGAATCGCCCAGCCGCCCCAGTTCGTCCCGCTTCATCTGCCCGATGCCGTGCTCGGCCGAGATCGAGCCGCCCGCCGCGACAACAAGATCGTGCACGAAGCCGCTGATTTCCTTGCCCGGATGCTCCGGCCAGGTCGCCCGGTCCGAACCTTTGGGCGCGGCCACATGGAAGTGGACATTGCCATCGCCCATATGTCCGAAGGCCGCGACTTCGGTGCCCGGGAAGCGCTTTTCGACTTCAGCGCCTGCCTCGATGATGAACCTCGCCATGTCTGCGACCGGAACGCTGATATCGTGCTGCATCGCCGGGCCCTCGGCTCGCTCGGCCTCGGAAATCGAATCGCGAAGCTTCCAGAATGCCTCGGCCTGCGATTCGCTCGACGAGATCGCCGCGTCCTGCACCAGGTCGCGCTCGAAGGCTTCGGCCATCAGCGCTTCGGCCAGCTCCTGCGGCGGCGGTGCTGCGACATTGTCGCGCGCGAATTCGATCAGCACATGCCAGGGATGCGTGGATCCGAGCGGAGCGCGTGTGCCGGGAATGTGATGCAGCACATTGGCGAGGCAACGCTGGGGGACGATCTCGAAACCCTCCATCTCGCGGCCCGCGCGCGCCTCAAGCATCACCAGCAGTTCGCGCGCAGCGAGCGGCGACTTTACCCCGGCCCAAACCACGGCGCGGTCGATCAACGCGGGGACCAGCTTCAGCGTCGCGGCAGTGACGATGCCGAGCGTGCCTTCGGCACCGACGAGCAAATGCCGGATGTCGTACCCGCGATTGTCCTTCTTGAGCGTGGCGAGGCCGTTATAGATCGAGCCATCGGGAAGTACCGCCTCCAGCCCCTCGACCAGCGACCGCATCGTCCCGTGGCGTAGCACCTGCGTGCCGCCGGCATTGGTCGAAACGAGGCCACCGATGGTGGCGGAGCCCTTGCCCCCCAGCGTCAGCGGGAATCGCAGCCCCTTTGCGGCGACCGCCTCGTGCAGCGTCTGCAGCACCACGCCTGCCTCTGCGACCACCGTGCGCGCGGCAGAGTCGATGGCGCGGATCGCGTTCATCCGCCGCGTGCTGAGCAGCAGGGCGCTGCCACCGGAATCGGGCGTTGCGCCGCCGACCATACCGCTATTGCCGCCCTGGGGCACGATCGGCGTCCCGGTCTCGCTCGCCAGGCGGACAATCTCGGCGAGTTCCTGAGTATTGGCGGGAGCGACCATCGCCATCGCTGCGCCGTGATAGCGCCCGCGCCAGTCGGTCAGCCAGGGGGCCAGGTCCTGCGCATCGGTGGTGAGTCCTTTCGGGCCAAGCAGCGCGGCAAGCCGATCGGTCAGTTCGGGGCGTTCAAGGGTGTCGGTCATGGCCCGCCTGATACACCTGCTGCCTCGTGCCGACAATTGGCTGGGATGCCATGGCACCGGTGGCAAAAATGACACAGCCCGCGACAAAACGAGGGGTGAGCGAGGCTGAACGGCATCGTTAATCCACCGTTCAATCGCCCGGGCTAACCCGGGCTGCAGGGGCTAAACGGGTCTGGAGGTTCGCCGCGCGCGGCCATGGCATATGTCGAATCCTTGCTGGGGTTGCTGTTGCTGAGTTCGCTGCCATTGGCAGACGAGCGGCGCAGTCCCGTGGGCGACACGGAGCCCGTCGTTCCGGCGCAGCTGGGCGAGATGCTCGATCCGCGGCCCGATGTCGTGGCACAGGTCCGCATCGAGCAGCGGATCATCATCCGCGTTCCGCGCCAGTCGCTCTCGCGCTCTTCGCTGATGGCCGACATTGCACCGCCCCGCCGCGCGCCGAGGCCCGAGCCGCCGAAGTTCGAACGGCGCAAGGTCGGCAAGTGCCTGGCGATGCGCGATGTCTCGGGCGTGCGGGTGATCAACGACGACATGCTGGTGCTGTTCATGCGCGACCAGCGGATGATCGAGGCCGAGCTGGAGAAATCGTGCAGCGCACGCGAATTCTATCAGGGCTTTTACATGGAACGCAGCGGCGATGGCCGGCTGTGCGTCGATCGCGATTTGCTGCAGGCGCGGTCGGGCAGCAAGTGCGAGGTCAACAAGCTGCGGCAGTTGGTCCCTGAGGATTGATTTCGCCCCGTGATTCCGGCGCAGCAAGGTTGACTTTCGGGCGATGTTTGCGCATGGCGCCTGCGTGGCCGATGGCCCGGCATGAATGGCGTGACGACAACTGACGCGCCGCTGCCCTTATTTCGGATATTCTATGATATTTGCCGATCTCGGCCTTTCCGACAAGTTGATCCAGGCCGTAACCGATTCCGGCTATACCACCCCCACGCCCATTCAGGCGCAGGCCATCCCCCCGGTTCTGATGATGCGCGACCTGATCGGCATCGCGCAGACGGGGACGGGCAAGACGGCGAGCTTCGTGCTGCCGATGATCGACATCCTGGCCGAGGGCCGCAGCCGCGCCCGCATGCCGCGCTCGCTCATTCTTGAGCCGACGCGCGAACTCGCCGCGCAGGTCGCCGAGAATTTCGAGAAATACGGCAAGTATCACAAGCTCTCGATGGCGCTGCTGATCGGCGGCGTGTCGATGGGCGATCAGGTCAAGGCGCTGGAAAAGGGCGTCGATGTGCTGATCGCGACCCCGGGCCGCCTGATGGACCTGTACGATCGCGGCAACATCCTGCTCACCGGCTGCAACCTGCTGGTGATCGACGAGGCCGACCGGATGCTCGACATGGGCTTCATTCCGGACATCGAGACGATCTGCACGCGGCTGCCCGCGCAGCGTCAGACCTTGCTGTTCTCCGCGACCATGCCGCCGCCGATCAAGAAGCTGGCGGACAAGTTCCTGACCAACCCCAAGTCGATCGAGGTCGCGCGCACCGGCAGCGCCAATGCGTCGATCGAGCAGGGCAAGGTGCGCGTCTCGTCGCGGCGCAAGCGCGACACGCTGTTCAATATGCTCGATGCCGGCGTGCAGACCGCGATCATCTTCTGCAACCGCAAGACGACGGTGCGCGATCTCAACAAGGCGCTGCGCCAGGGCGGGTTCGACAGTGGCGAGATCCATGGCGACATGGAACAGAGCGCGCGCCTCGCCGAGCTGGAAAAGTTCAAGAACGGCACGATCAACATCCTGGTCGCATCGGACGTCGCCGCGCGCGGCCTCGACATCAAGGGCGTGAGCCATGTGTTCAACTATGACGCGCCCTGGCATCCGGACGATTATGTCCACCGCATCGGCCGCACGGGCCGCGCGGGCGCGACCGGCAAGGCCTTCACCTTCATCACCGAAGACGATGCCGAGGCGCTCGCCAATATCGAGAAGCTGATCGGCACGACCATTCCCGAAGTGGTGGTCGAGGGCGTCGAGGCACCCGCGCAGGATGACAATCCGCGCGACAAGCCCGCCAAGGGACGTGCGCCCCGCAAGAGCGAGGAACGCAAGCCCGCAGAACGCAAGGCGCGCGAGGAAAAACCGCGCGACGAGAAGCCGCGTGCGGGAAAGTCGCGCGACGATCGCCGCAAGCCTGCGCGGCCGCGCCGCGAGGAACGCGACGACGGACCCGATGACGGCTGGAATGGCCCGATGCCGGACTTTCTCTCGGTGGGCTTTGGCACGACCTGAGCGAATTCGCTCGAGAGTTTACGCGCCCGCGTCACCCTTGCGTGCCTTGTCGAGCAGGCCTGCGAGCGAGGCCGTCGCGCTACCGCGGCGTGCGGGCTTGGGCTGATCGGGCGAGGGCGCCCAGCCGCTGAGATACACGATCTCGAACCGCTCAGGCGTCTTGCCGTCGCCATCGGCGTCTTCGGCAAAGAGCTGCATCGCCGCGACAAGCCCAAGTTTTCCGATCGCCGGGCCTGAAGCGGCGAGCGTATTGGTCCAGCCATGCGCGCGAAGATCGGCAATCAGTGCAGGCAACGAGGAATAGCGCACCATCAGCGTATCACTGTCCGCCACCGGCATGGCAAAGCGGGCGCGCTGAAGCAGGTCGCCCGCCGCACGCACGTCGATCTGCGGATGAATGCGCGCGGCGACCCCGCGCCCGCCCGCCTCATCCGCAGAGAGCATCGCCGCCTTGAGCCGCGGGAGCGAGCCCGCGCCGATCATCGCAGCCATCATCAGCCCGTCGGGGCGCAGTGATCGGTTGATCTGGATGAGCGCGCCGGGAAGATCGTTGACGCTGTCGAGCGTGCCCAGCGCGATCACCAGATCGAAGCTCGCCGGTTCAAAGGGCAGCAGATCCTCGTCGCACTGCACGTCGCGCCCGATCGGCCCTGCCAGCGTCACGCGAATGCCCCGTGCGTCCAGGGCTGCCATCAGGCCGGGCGGGGCCATGCCCAGCACCAGCGCATCGTGAAAATCGCGCGTCACCCATGAGAGTCGCTCGACGATCTCGTCCGCCATATGCTCGGTAAGGAATGCACCGGTCTGCCGTGCCAGCCGTTCGCCGCGCGCCATCGCAAGCCGGCGGCGGTGCGGCGAGAAGAGCTGGCGGGGGGCGCTATCCTGGTTCATCGCGGCCTTGTGCCGATGCGCGCGCCGCGCGACAAGGGGGCATGTCGCTTGCCACCGCCCTGCGCCCGCTGGTCGATCTGGTGCTGCCCCCGCGCTGCCCCGGCTGCGGCGTGCTGGTCGAGGACGACCTGCAATTCTGCCCTGAGTGCTGGAATGCCCTGCGCTTCATCAGCGATCCCAGTTGCGCATCGTGCGGCAAGCCTTTCTCGGAAGGGCGCGATGCCGATCTGATCTGCGCCGAATGCCTGGCAAATCCACCGCTGCACGATGGCATCAAGGCGGCGGTGCTCTATGACGACCTGTCGCGCTCGATCGTGCTCAAGCTCAAGCATAGCGGCAAGATCGGCCTGGCGCGGCTGGTCGCGCGGCATCTGCAGCGGCATATCCCCGAAGACAAGGCCGATCTCGTGCTGATCCCGGTGCCATTGCACCGGTGGCGGCTGTGGCGTCGGGGGTTCAACCAGTCGATCCTGATCGCGCGCGAACTGGCGCGGCCGCATGGCCTGACGGTCGAGACCGATGTGCTGCGCCGCATTCGCGCCACGCCGCCGCTCAAGGGCATGACGCGCAAGCAGCGCGGACTGGCGGTGCGCGGGGTGTTCGATATCCCCAAGGACAGGCGCGAGCGCATCCGGGGCAGGCACGTGCTGCTGATCGATGATGTCTACACCACCGGCGCGACCTCGCGCGCATGCGTGCGGTTGCTCAAGCAGGCAGGCGCGGCCAGCGTGACCATCTTCTGCTGGGCGCGGGTGCTGCGCGAGGGCGACGAGGGCGCGGATATGTGACAGGCCCGTGGTCCGGCTGTTGCATTTCCGCGCAAAACGCCCAAATATCCGGGGCGGAGGACGCATTCATGGCCAAGGTCGAAATCTATACCAAATTTACCTGTCCCTATTGCTTCAGGGCGAAGTCGCTGCTGAGCAAGAAGGGCGTGGACTTCGACGAGACCGAAGTGTCGATGGGCGGCGAGCCCAAGGCCGAGATGATCCGCCGCGCCGGTGGGCGCGCCACCGTGCCGCAGATCTTCATCGACGGCCAGCATATCGGCGGATCGGACGATCTGGCCGCGCTCGACCGCGAGGGCAAGCTTGACCCGCTGCTGGGGCTGTGACCACGGACCGATTGCGATGAAGATTGCTGTGCTACAGATGACAGCAGGGATAGACCCTGCGGACAATGCGCGCACGCTGGTGCAGGCGGTGCGCGATGCGAAGGCGGGCGGCGCGGACATGCTGTTCACGCCCGAAATGTCGAACCTGATCGACCGCAACCGTGCGCGGGCGGGCGAGACGATCCGCGGCGAAGACGAGGATGTCGTGCTGGTCGCGGTCCGCGCTGCAGCAGCTGAACACCGGATCTGGGTGCATCTGGGATCGCTGGCGGTCAAGGGCGACGCCCCAGACGCCAAATGGCGCAACCGCGCGTTCGTGATTGCGCCCGATGGCAGCATCGCCGCGCGCTATGACAAGATCCACCTGTTCGATGTCGACCTCGCCTCGGGCGAGAGCTGGCGCGAATCCGCCGTTTATGAAGGCGGCGAGCAGGCGGTTGCGGTGCGGCTGCCCGAGGCGGTGCTGGGCCTTTCGATCTGCTACGATATCCGCTTTTCCGCGGTGTTTGCCGCTTTGAGCCGCGCCGGAGCCGACATCATCGCGGTCCCGGCGGCGTTCACCGTGCCGACCGGACAGGCGCACTGGCATGTGCTGCTGCGCGCGCGGGCGATCGAGAATGCGTGCTTCGTCGTCGCCGCAGCGCAGACCGGCGAGCACGAGGACGGCCGCAGCACCTATGGCCACAGCCTTGTCATCGATCCCTGGGGCGAGGTCCTCCTCGACATGGGCGAGGAGTCGGGCCTTGGCTTTGCTGAACTCGACCTGGCGCGCATCGCCGATGTGCGTGCGCGGGTGCCGGTGATCGCCAACCGCAGGCCGGTTGCCGAGGCCTTGCTGCCATGATCGTCTACGACCTCAAATGCGAGCACGATCATGTGTTCGAGGTCTGGTTCGCCTCGAGCCAGGCTTATGAGGACCAGCGCGCGCGCGGCCTCGTCGCCTGCGCGTTCTGCGGATCGACCGAGGTCGGCAAGGCGGTGATGGCGCCGAGGCTGAACGCCAAGGGCAATCAACGCGATGCCAGCCTGCCTGCGGTGATCGATGCTCCGAGCACGCCATCGCTCGTCAGCATCAGCAATGCGCCCGCTTCTGCGCCAGCCCCCGCCGAGATCGCCAAGCTGCAGGCGGTGCTGCACGCGCTGGCCCAGGCGCAGGCCAAGGCGCTCGAACAGTCGACCTGGGTGGGCAGGGACTTTGCCGACCGCGCGCGTGCGATGCATTATGGCGAGGAAGACCATGCGCCGATCCACGGCCAGGCCGATCCCGACGAGGCTGCTGCGCTGGTCGAGGAGGGCGTCGCCGTCGCGCCGCTGCCGTTCCCGGTCATCCCGCCCGACGCCAAGAACTGACGCGAATATCGTTCGAAACCGGCGCTGCCGAAACGATTGCCTTGCCGCCCCCGCTTGGCTAAACCGCAGCGCAGTGCGCCCGTAGCTCAGCAGGATAGAGCATCAGATTCCTAATCTGGGGGCCACAGGTTCGAATCCTGTCGGGCGCGCCATTTTCGCATATGCCGCATCAGTCCGCCCGCCGCGCCAGCTCCTTCGCCGCATAGGCGACCGGGTCTTCGACATCTGCCGGTATCAGGATATCGGGGGCGATGCCGTGCGGGTCGACCGGATCGCCCGGCAGCCGCAGCGAGCGGGTCGTGGCCCAGCGGAGCTCGAACCGGCCCGAGGGGGCAGGCATGCCCATCATCTCGCCATAATCGATCACGCCGGCGGAATTCTCCTGCCCCATCAGCACGACCTTGCGGCTCTGCCGCGCGTCCATGATGAAATTCTCGGCCGAGCATCCGGCGCGGTCGATGAGCACCGCGATGCGTGCCGGATTGGGCAGCACCTGGTCCAACCGGACAATCTCCACCGCCGGTTCGCGCGGCAGGAAAACCTGGCTGGCCGATTGCATCCGCTGGCTCTCGCTCGCCAGCAGGCGTGCCGCTTCGGGCGAGGCGCTTTCCAGCGTACGTGCCGTTTCGCCGCGCAGCCGGGCATTGTCGGCGCTGACGCGCAGTTCGACGCCAATCCGCCAGATCGGGCGGGTGTAGAGATAGGGCAGCACCGGATCATAGGTGAAGTCGGACCCACCGCCATTGCCGCGAACATCGATGATGAGTTGCGGTGTCCGCTCCAGCTCCGCGGCATTGTCCGCGATCAGCTTGCGGATCGCATCGAGATGGCTGGCATGAAACGAGGGGAGCCGAAGATTCAGGGTGGCGTCGTCGATCCGCTCGAGCAGGAACGCGTCGCCCGGCCATCGGCGCTCTGCTGCCTTCTGCGCTTCAGGGGTCGCCTGCACGCGCCGCCACTGGCCGAGCTCGTCCACGTCCAGGACATCGCCGTTGCTGCGAAGGCGTGCCTGCAGCGCAACCTCGGTTCGGTCGCCGGCACCATAGAGCAGGGCATAACTGCCATCGGCAGCACGCGTCAGCACCGCCTTGACCTCGCCGGGGGTCCAGGTCTCGGCCGCAGTGGACAGGATGACGGCGTCGAATATCTGCGCCGAGCGGTCACGCCGCAGCACGGCCAGACGATAGCGATCATCGATCAGCCACAGCCCCTCTACCGGATCGGCCGCTGTGCCCAAGGCGTTCAGCCTGGCGAGCGCGGTCTTTTCGTCGAGCGCGCGCCGCCGCGTTTTCCATGGCGGCGTCTCTGGCGCTGAGGCCCATTGCAACTGAAGATGACCATCATCGAACCAGGCGAGCCATTGTTTCAGACTCTGGCGAAAGTCGGCCTCGTCGCCTGATGCGACCTGCGCCCGGAGACGCGCCGTCAATGCATCGAGTTCGGCCTTGCGTTCGCCCTCGGTCTTGGTGGGCCAGCCCGAGTAGTTGCGCTCGATCGCTGCCGTCAGCCAGTCGAAATCGGCGAGATTGGCCGAGGGTGTTGCAGCCTCGAGGCGGCCGCCGGCAAGCGCCATCAGCCCCAGAAGGAGCAACAGGCGAAACAGGAAGGGGCGCAGGCGGCGGTGGAGAAGGGGGAGTGCGGTGATCATCGTCGTCCATCATCCGGATAGCGGTTTTGTATCACTGCAGCGCCGATCGCGTGTCAACCTGGGCGCGGGAGCGAGGTTCAGCCCGGAAGGGCAGCGTTTTTCGCCAACCGGCAACCGCCCGGCGACAACACGCTTCGTGTGCCGCCGCCCCTTGCCGTGCCGACACCATACCCGAGCAACAGCCAAGGCGCCTCGAAACGGTGCTGGCGGCACAGCCCGGCGATCCTGTCCGTTAACCCATATTCCCCGCCTCCGAGCGTACCGTAGTTATACCGTATTTAGGGTTTTGTTTACGACACAAGCACTTATTCGACCCCATAGTTTAATGGGGATTGGGCCATGGACACGGCATCGGCAAATCAGGACAGGCTTTCTTTCTTCGGTATCGATAGTAAGGACTATAAAAGCTTTCCGCGCATACTGAAACTCCTGCAGAAGCACGCGCCGGAAGCGCTCGCCGATTTTTACGAAAAGATCGCCGCAACGCCCGAGGTCGCCAAGTTCTTCAAGTCGAAACAGAACATGGACCATGCTCGCGACAAGCAGCTTAACCATTGGGTTCAACTTTTCTCGAACGAGATCGGCGAGAACTATTTCGGAAAGGCCGAGCAGATCGGCAGCGTGCACGCCAAGATCGGACTTGCGCCGACCTGGTATATCGGCGGCTATGCCATGGTGCTCGAACAGCTGATCCATGAGGCGGTCGCCAGTTCGCCGCTGGCACGGCTGGCGGGCAACAATATGGGCAAGGTGATCGGTACGCTGGTCAAATGCGCCCTGCTCGACATGGATATTGCCCTTTCCAGCTACTTCCGTGCGGAGGAAGCCCAGCGCCTGGCCGTCATCTCCCAAGTCGGCCAGGCGCTGGAATCGCTCGCGAAAGGCGATTTCACCGTCCGTCTCGAAGGACTGCCGCCCGCCTTTGCCAAGGTGGAGCAGGATTTCGACTTCATGCGCACCCGGATCAGCGAAACGCTGACCCAGGTCTCGCAGACCGCAGAGAGCATCAACACCGGCTCGATCGAGATCAGCCAGGCATCGGACGACCTGTCTTCACGCACCGAGCAGCAGGCGGCCTCGCTGGAGCAGACCGCCGCGGCAATGGATCAGCTGACAGGGGGCGTGCGCGAAACCGCTGATGGCGCAGCGCATGTCAACCGTTCGGTGGCCGAAGCGCATTCGGACGCGACGCGCGGCGGTGCGGTCGTCAAGGAAGCGGTCGCGGCGATGGACGATATCGAGCGGTCCGCGCAGGAAATCGCCAAGATCATCAACGTGATCGATGGCATTGCCTTCCAGACCAACCTGCTGGCCTTGAACGCAGGGGTCGAAGCTGCACGCGCGGGCGATGCAGGCAAGGGCTTTGCCGTGGTCGCCAACGAGGTGCGCGCGCTGGCGCAGCGCTCGGCCGATGCCGCCAAGCATATCAAGGAGCTGATCAGCGAGAGCTCGCGTCAGGTCAATCGCGGGGTGGAGCTGGTCGGTCAGTCGGGCGAGGCGCTCGACAGCATCGTCGGCAAGGTGGCCGAGATTGCCAGCCTCGCCGCAAACATTTCCGAGCTTGCCGCCGCACAGTCGAACAGTCTGCAGCAGGTGAACACTGCGGTCAGCGAGATGGACAAGATGACGCAGCAGAATGCCGCGATGGTCGAGGAATCGACCGCCGCTGCGCGCAGCCTGGCAACCGAGGCCGATCAGCTGACCGGGCTTGTCTCGCGCTTCTCGCTGGAGGGCGGCCCCGTCGCGCGGGGATCGACGGTGCGTGAAATGCCCCGGCATGCCATATCGCGCCGTCCCGCCAGACCCGCTGCTCGAACCATGACGCAGGGCAATCTCGCCATGGCCATCACCACCGATCCCTCCGAGGACTGGTCGGAATTCTAAGGGGCCGATGGCAGGGGCACATGCACCATGCGTCATCCCATGTCGCCAACGGCGCCCAGCCGATGTGCCGATAGCGCTATCGGCACCGGCCCTTGCAGATCGCGGAGCCTTGAAAACGGCGTGCCGAAGACCGGCTTTCGCTGGAACGGTGCCATGGTCGCAATCGCAGCCTCTACCGGCGGGGTGGAGGCGATCCAGCGGATCGTGACAGGCTTCCCAGCCGATTGTCCCCCGACGCTGATCGTCCAGCACATGCCCTGCGGCATAACCCCGCTGTTCGCCGATCGGCTGGACCGGCACAGCCTGCCGCACGTCGTCGAGGCGCTGGACGGCATGCCGATCAGGCAGGGCATGGTCTGCATTGCACCGGGCGGTGCGCAGCATCTCGTCGTGGAGCATGCCTCGCCGCTGCGCTGTCGGCTGCTCGATGCGCCCCCGGTCAACGGGCATCGACCCTCGGCTGATTGCATGTTCGAATCACTGACCCACCGGCCTGCAGGCAAGGTGGTCGCGGTCGTGCTGACCGGCATGGGCGATGATGGCGCGCAGGGGCTTTTAAAACTTCGTAACCTCGGCATGCGCACAATCGCTCAGGACGAGTCCAGCGCGCTGGTCTTCGGGATGCCCAAGGTTGCAGCCGAATGCGGAGCGGCCGAACAGATCCTACCATTGGACAGGATCGCGGAGAGGATATTGGAGCTATGCCAATGCTGAACACGGCTGGGAATGCCCCGATGACGATCCGCCGTAATGTGCTCCAGGGCGAGTTCGAGGTCTCGCGCGACCCCGATGTGGTGCTGACCACCGTGCTCGGGAGCTGCATCGCCTGCTGCCTGCACGATCCGGTGGCCAAGATCGGCGGCATGAACCATTTCCTGCTCGCCTCGCCGCCGAGCTCTCGATCGGGCCTGGGCGACGATGCGCGGCGCTATGGCCTGTATGCCATGGAACTGCTGGTCAACGAGATGATCAAGCTCGGGGCTGTCAGGGCGACCATGCGTGCGCACCTTTATGGGGGTGCCAACATGCACAGCGGGATGCGCGCGATAGGCACCGAGAACACCCGCTTTGCCGAGGAATTTCTGCGGGCGGATGGCATCGAGCTGGTGCGTTCGGACACCGGCGGAGTGCAGGCTCGGCGGCTCGATCTGCAGCCTGCAACCGGCCGGGTGCGCTGCCGGTCCGTGCAGGGCGATGTCCCGCAGGCGCCCGTAGCGCGGGTCCCGGTCACCACCGGCGATGTCGAACTGTTCTGATGGAGGAGGGGGTAGGATGACCAAGGCGATACTCACCGTGGATGACAGCCCGAGCCTGAGAATGGTGTTGCGCGAGGCGCTGACCGGAGCCGGCCACAAGGTCGTGGAAGCCGAGGACGGGCTCGCCGCGCTCGAATGGCTCGAGACCCATCAGCCGCAACTGGTCATTACCGATATCACCATGCCCCGGCTCGATGGCCTGGCGCTGATCGAGCAGCTCAGAAGCCGCGAGACCATGCGCGATCTTCCCATCCTGGTGCTCACCACCGAAAGCGCTCCCGCCAGCAAGGCGCGGGCACGGGCAGCAGGAGCCACCGGGTGGATCGCCAAGCCGTTCGATCCGGAAAAGCTCAACTCGGCCATCCGCCGTGTGATCCATTGAGGCAGAAGCCGATGCAGATACAGCTCATCACGTTCGAGATTGATGCCAAGATGCTCGCCGTCGACATTATGGCTGTTCGCGAAATCCGCGCCTGGACGCCGACCACGCCGATCCCCAATGCTCCACCGTTCGTCCGCGGCGTGGTGAACCTGCGCGGGTTGGTCCTTCCGGTGATCGACCTGTCTGAACGGCTCGGCTGGGGCAGGGTCGAGCCCAACGAGCGTAACGTGATCATCGTCGTCGAAATTGCAGGACAGATGACCGGGCTCATCGTCGGCAGCGTCAACGATATCGTCACGGTCGACGATTCGGAAATCCAGCCGCCGCCGAACATGGGCGGACCCGATACCGAAAACATGCTGGAGGGGCTCGCGAGCGTGGAAGACCGCATGGCCATGATCCTGAAGCTCGGATACATGGGCGCAGGGGCCGATATGGCCGCGGTTCTGGAGGCTGCGTAAGGCTGGATCGGGAGGGATGGCTCAACGATGATGACGTCCAAGCACCAACGCGCAGAGGTCCGCCAAGCGGAGCGCATGCTGCACGATATTTGGCCGAAAGGGGCCGCAGCATGAGCAGGGCGGCACTCTCGCACAAGCTGCGGTTGCAGATCGCGGACTAGCTCGATTGCGCCCGGCAAGAGATCGAACGATTGGGCGAACTGCTGTGCAGCGACCCTGCGCTGGTTGCCGCACATATGAACAGCCTTCAGGCGCTCGACATGATCGGCCAGCAACAGCTTGCGCTTGCTGCCGTGCTGCGCGCCGAGGATCCGCAGTCGGCGATCGCCCATACCCCGCTGGAACAGTTGCGCGAACGCTTGGAACAGGCGCTCGATTAACCATTGGTCAACCATCTTTGGTAAGGGTGAACAGCGTGTACACGCCGAATATCCTTATCGTCGAGGACGATGACGCCTTGCGGGGCGAGCTTGTCGAGCTGCTCAAGGCGCTCGGCGCGATAGCCATCGGCGTGCCCGACGGTGCACAGGCGATGCATGCCTGGAAGCTGCAGCCGTTCGATCTGGTGCTGTGCGACTACAAGCTGCGCGCCGAAAGCGGGCTCGACGTGCTCAGGGCGCTGGGCGATCTGGCCAATGCCCCTGCGGCCGACCATTGCTATCTGATGACCGCGCATGTCGATCTGACGGCGGCGGCGCAGCGCGATATCGCATCAATCACCACAGGCCTTCTGCACAAGCCGATTGATGCCAAGACGCTGCGCCGGATCGTTGCCGATGCAGCGGAGGCAGGCCGATGCTGAGCGTCAACTATCCCCAGGGCTTTCGTGTCGTGCTGCCCTATCTGTGGCCGATGGCGCTGCTGGCGCTTGCCGCCGCTACCGGGCTTTCGGCGATCCGTCTGGTCGCCGCGCCGGGGTTCGAATTCTATCTCGGCCCGCTTTTCTACCTCCTCGCCTATCGCTGGTTCGGATAGAAAGCGGGCCAGGTCACGGCAATCGCCACCATGCTTCCTTCACTTTGGTGGTGGGGGCATCCGATGTCGGTGCTGCTGGCCATCGGGCATGTCCTGGCGATAGACCGCTTTTCCGGCGAGGATCGCAGTCTTTCGACGGTCACGTTTTTCTATCAGCTCCTGGTCGGCGCGATCGCCAGCCTCATCTGGCTGACTTTTCCGCAACCGCTGTCGCCCGAGATCGTGCTGGATATCGCAGTGCGCCGCATCCTGTGCGAAACGTTGCTCGCCGCCTGCGCTGACCTGGTTCTGCTCGCGGTGCTGGTCGACACGACGCGTGGCCGTGTTCGGCGGGTCCGCAAACTGGGTCTTCAGCAATCGATCGAGGCGCTCGTTTCGATAGCGGTGGCCGGCGCAGCGATGCTGTTTCTGCTGGGCGAACTAAACCATGTGAATGAGCGACTGGAACTGCATCATCAGGATGTCGTTTCCGCCGTCCACGCCTTGCCCTATCGCAACGCGTTGCAATCCGGCAGGACCTATTGGTTGAGCATGCACGGCGTCGATACTCCCATGCCCTTCATGAAGGTTGCGTCGAGTGCGATGGGGCAGGCTGGCCCTGGCCTTGGGTGCCATGTATTCGACGATGGCCGCGGCGATGGCACCGGACGGCAGTCGCTGCGCTATTGGCTCGACATGTGCTATGCAGTCCCGCTTGGCGCAGGCGAGATGGCGCTCGTTTCACCGCGTGGGCATGTCATCGATCTGTATCGCGATGTCCTGAACGGCATCTCGCCGCTCATGGCGTATCTGGGCCTCGCCCAGATCGGGCTGCTGATGTTCGGCGCGTCGGTGCGTCGCTCCTCGCGCGTGCTCAGCCAGGCGCTGCTCGTCTTTGGCCGAAGCTATGTCACCACGCGCCCAACCGCGCCGTTTCGCGAAGCCGATCGGTTGGTTGGCGCGTTCATCGCCGCCAATAACGAGTTCGTGGCGTTCGAACGTCAGCGCGTGCACCTGATGCGAACGGTCGAGGAGCTCAGATCGGCGATCGATCTCAGGCTGCTCAGCGATATCCGGTTCGACGCCCAGCGCGGAGAATTGCGTTACGCGAAGATCGATCCCAAGTCGGGACGGCGCAGCGCCAGCCTGGCTGTGCACTCCGGCGACAGTGCGCATTTCCAGTCGCTCGCGGGGCAGGGCGAGATCATGGTCGAATTTCGCCGCGGGCGGGACCAGGATGATCAATGGTATCTGCTGATCGCACGCGATTACGATCAGGAGAGCGACAGCTGGCGTTATGGCTGTCTCATCCGCTTGCGCACCGCCAAGGCGTTTCAGACGCAGATGCGCCACAGCGCACGCCTGATGGAATTGGGCGGCATGGCCTCTGCGCTGAGCCATGAACTGCGCCAGCCGCTGTTCACCATCTCGCTGGCGGCGGAAAACGCCCAGTTGCTGATGCAGAGCGGCCAGATCGATCCTGAACGCATGGCGGCCAAGCTGGGGCGGATCGTCGAACAGGTCGAACGGGCCAACGCCATCATCCAGCGCACCTCGTCCTATGCCAGAACCGAGCGGGACGAGCGGGTCGACATGGATATCTGCCAGGCGGTCCGGAATGCCGTTCGATTCATGCGCCCTGTAATGACCGAGCGTGATATCGACCTGCAGATCGTGATTCCGGATGCGCTGCCCCTGATGTCGCTGCCGCGGATCGGGATCGAACAGATTATCGTCAACGCCCTGCAGAACGCTGCCGACTCGATCGATACGCGGCGCGAGAATGAAGAGGATGCGTCGATCATGGGCGCGGTCAGGGTGCAGGTGGAGCAGCTTGACCAGACCATCGTGCTCAAGGTGCAGGACAACGGCGCCGGGCTTGACCCCAGCATCCGCAGCAATGCCTTCAATGCGTTCTGCACCACCAAGCCCGAAGGCAAGGGGACGGGATTGGGATTGTTCGTCTGTCGGCAGATCATGGACGAGGTTGGCGGATCGATCGCGATTGCCGATAATGCGCAGGCGCCGGGGGCCACGCTGACCCTGCGCTTTCCCCTGGCCAAAGGAGGTTGAACGATGGACATGCGCGAAGCACGCCACGTTTACATTGTCGATGACGATGCCGAGGTGCGCGCAGAACTGAGTGAAGCGCTGGAATTGCGGGGATTTGTCGTCCAGGCTTTCGACAGCGGCGATGGATTTGTTGCGCAGCAGGCCGAGCTGACACCGGGCTGCGTGGTGCTCGACCTCAACATGCCGGGCCTGGGCGGCATGGACGTGCAGCAGGCCCTGGTCGATCGCGGCAGTCCGCACAAGATCGTGATGCTGACCGGGGCCGGATCTGTCTCCACGGCGGTGCGTGCGATCCACGCTGGGGCGATAGACTTGCTCGAAAAGCCTTTCCATGTCGACGATCTCGTCAGGTCGATCGGCAGCGCGGTCAACCGTCAGTTGCAGGAAGTCCAGCAGGACAGCCGACGCCGCCAGGCCGAGGAGCTGATCGGGCGGCTGTCCGATCGCGAGCGCGATGTGCTGTGCGGGATGGTGCTGGGGCTGGCGAACAAGATCATTGCCTATCGGCTCAACCTGTCGCCACGCACGGTCGAAGCCTATCGCGCGCAGCTGATGAGCAAGCTGGGCGTGCGCAGTCTGGCCGAAGCGGTGCAAATCGCAATGGAGGCGGGGCTGGAGCCGCGCGGCGCGATCCTCCGCACGCATCCGGAAGCCTGAATCACCTGCGCCGATAACAGATCAGCAGGCGATATCGCGGCGGACAAAATCGGTCGCCAGCGCCTCGGTCAGCGCCGGGGCGATCAGGAAGCCCTGGATGCTGTCGCATTCGAGCCGTCTGAGCAGCCGGGCCTGCGCAGCCTGCTCGACCCCCTCCGCGACCACTTTCAGCCCCAGCCGGTGCGCCAGATCGATGACGCTTTCCACGATCACGCGGTCCTTGCCATCGACGCAGATCGATTCGATGAAGCTGCGGTCGATCTTGACATGGTTGATCGGCAGCTGGCGCAAATGGGTGAGCGAGGCGAACCCGGTGCCGAAATCATCAAAGGCAATCTCGACCCCCAGCGCATTGAGCCGGTCGACTGCGTCGCGCACCGCTCTGGCGCCGCGATCGAGCAACATGCCTTCGGTAATCTCGATGCACAGCTGCTCGCCGCTGATCCGGCCGCTTTCGACCGCATCGGCGATCCTGTCGACAAAGGCGCGCGCGCGAAAATCGCCGAGCGTCGCGTTGATCGCGATCCACTGGAACGGAACGCCCTCCGCCTTCCACCGGTCGATCTGACCGAGCACCTCGGTGAGCACGAAATTGCCGATCTCCGCGGCGATCTGCTCGTCTTCGAACACCTCTCCGAAGGTGGCGGGCGTGTGAATGCCTCCATCCGCGCGTCGCCAGCGCAGCAGCGCCTCGAACGCCATCGGCTGACCACCGGCCAGATTGACGATCGGCTGGTAGAGGATGAACAGCTCATTGCGTTCCATGGCATGCGTGATCGCAGTGCGCAGGCCGGCGCGCTGGTCGGCCGCCTCGCGGTAGGAGGGCTTGAATCGGCGCGCGCAGCCCCGCCCGGATTGCTTGGCCGCATAGAGCGCAAGGTCGGCGCTCTTCAGCAGGCTCGCAGCGTCCTTTCCGTCGCGCGGAAACAGCGCTGCGCCGATGCTGGCATGGATGGTGCAGTCATCCATCTCTGCGACTGGCTTGCGCCGCAGTGCGGCGAGAACGCCGTCGAGCCGCTGCTGGAGGTGCGTGCCATCCTCCTCGTGCAGGATGACGGCGAATTCGTCGCCGCCAAGCCGGCCGATGGCATCGCATTCGCCCAGTTCTGCACGCAGAGCCTGACCAACCGCGATCAGCAACTGGTCTCCGGCATGGTGCCCGGCGCTGTCGTTGATGTCCTTGAAATGATCGATATCCAGGATCGCGGTGGCGAACGGTGTTCCCTTGCATGTCGCCGTGACCATGAGCTCCAGGAAGCGGCGGCGGTTGGCCAGCCGGGTCAGCGGATCGATATTGGCCAGCCGCCAGAGCCGCTGCTCTGCCTCCTTCTGCGGCGTGACGTCGAAACGGATCGCGGTATAGCCCGACCGGTCGCGATGCGGGACGATGGTGGTATCTACCCAGTAGAGCCGCCCACACTTGGCGCGGTTGCAGATCACATCGTGCCAGACATTGCCGCGCGATATGGTGCGGTAAAGGTTCTGGAAAAAGGCGCGGTCATGCGCCCCGGAGGCAAGGATGCGATGGTTCGCACCGATGAGCTCGGCCTCGGAATAGCCGCTCAGTTCGCAGAACTTGGCATTGACCGATGTGATCCTTCCCGCCCGGTCGGTGACGGCGACGATCGCGGCAGCGTCGAGCGCCTCGCGCTGGAAATTGGCGAGATCGGCAAGCTCCTGGAGCTGCCCGCTCTGCAACAGGCTGCGGCTTTGCAGGATAGCCAGTTCACGGTCGAGCCGCTGGCCTTCCGCCTCGCTAACGGGGCTGGTCCCGTTCCGAAATTCGCTCGCATCCCTTTGAACCGACATAGAATTTTCCTGCATCTTGCTCTGTCGAGTCAGCGCTTGGCCGCTTAACAAAGGGTGAAATACAGGGTTTCTACGGTACGTGTGCAGTCGGGGCGGCCACGCCTCAGAGACGCGCAGCCCCGGCCCGATTCAGGGCGCCAGGGTCATTCGGCCGCGACGCGCTGCTCGACATTTTGCGGGCCGCGGATCAACGTGCCGGGCCGCGCTGCCGTTACTTCGCCGTCGCGGAAGGTAATCTCGCCCGACTTGATCGTGGCGATATAGCCATCGGCCTTTTGCAGCAACCGCTTGCCGCCGGCGGGCAGATCGAACGCGAGCCAGGGGCGCGATAGGCGCAGCCGCTTGAAGTCGATCACGTTGACGTCGGCCAGATAGCCGGGCTTGAGGACGCCGCGATCGTTGAGGCCATAGAGCCGGGCAGTATCGTGGCACTGGCGCTTGACCGCGAGCTCCACCGGGATCGTGCCCGCCTTGCGGTCGCGCGCCCAGTAGCTCAGCAGGAAGGTGGGCGCTGCGGCATCGCAGATCGTGCCGCAATGCGCGCCGCCATCCGAGAGCGAAACCACGGTATCGTCGCGTTCGAGCAGCCCCTTGATGAATTCCAGATTGCCGTCCTGATAGTTGAGAATGGGCAGATAGATGAACCCGGTGCCCTCATTTTCCATCAGCACGTCATAGGCATATTCCGCCGGATCGCGCCCAGCCGCATCGGCAACGAGCGCGATGCTCTCCTCACGTGTCGGTTCGTAGCTGAAGCCGTCGACGAGCGGGAATTGCAGCGCCCATCCGGCGGTGACCAGCATGAACAGGGCAGCGGTATCCATCGAGGGCGGCGGCAAATTGTCCTCGGCGAGCAGCTTCGCCTTGAAGGCAGGATCCTTGAGATGCGCCAGCTGCTCTTCCCATGGCAGGCCTGCGATCGCCTGCCAGCTCGGCCGCTGGACGAACGGGTGGACCGTACCGCGCCACGCCATGACCACGCCGGTGCCGCGCAACGAGATCTGCGCGACGACATGCCCGCCGGTGCGATTGGCCTCCTCGCACGCCGCCATCTGTTCGGTCCAGTGCATCTGCTTCATCGGCGATTGCAGCATCGCGAAGGTGACAGGCAGCCCCGTCTCCTTCGACAGCGCGGTCATCCAGTCGAACTCCTTCCATTCGGGAACGAGGTCGGAGGCCATTTCAAACACGCCATAGCCGACATTGCCCATCGCGCGGCCGATGCCGATCAGTTCGCGCGCGGTTGCGGTCGTGCCGGGAACCAGCTCGCCGTCGATCGACTTGTGCAGCACCGTGCGCGAGGACGAAAAACCGAGCGCGCCTGCGCGCAGCCCATCCTCGACGATTCTCGACATCGCAGCGATGTCCGCATCGGTCGGCTCTTCATTGGCCGCGCCGCGCTCGCCCATCACATAGGCGCGCACAGCGCCATGCGGCACGTGCGTGCCGATATCGATCGTGCGCGGCAGACGCTCGAGCGAGTCGAGATATTCGGGGAAAGTCTCCCAGTCCCAGCTCATCCCTTCGGCCAGCGCGGTGCCCGGAATGTCCTCGACGCCTTCCATCAGACCGATCAGCCATTCGTGCTTGTCGGGCGCCGCTGGCGCAAAGCCAACACCGCAATTCCCCATCACCACGGTGGTCACCCCGTGCCATGACGATGGCGCCATAACGTCATCCCAGGTCGCCTGGCCGTCATAATGCGTGTGGACATCGACAAATCCCGGTGTGACGATCAGCCCTTCGGCATCGATTTCCTGGCGTCCCGGCCCGTTGACCTTGCCGACCACCGCGATGGTGTCGCCGGTGATGGCGATATCGCCGACAAAGGGCGCGCCGCCCAGGCCATCGTAGATCGTGCCATTGCGAATGATCAGGTCGTACATCGGTTCAGGCTCCTCATCCTTGCCGCCGCGCCGGGTCTGCTGCCTGGTCGTCTGACGGTTCGGTGGGGATGCTACGCGAGTTTCGGCGAAAGGGAAGGGGGTAGCGGTACGGTTGCGCAACCGCTCAGACCGTCTCCATGGCCCGCGCCACCGCCAGGAACTCCTCGACGCTCAGCGTCTCGGCCCGCCGCGCCGGGTCGATCCCCACGGCTTCCAGCGCCGCGAGCGCGCCGGGCAGGCCCTTGAGGCTCTGGCGCAGCATCTTGCGTCGCTGGCCGAAGGCGGCAGCCGTGATCGCCTCTAGCCGCGCGGCCCTGATCCCGACGGGCATCTCCGCCGGCGTCAGATGCACGATCGCCGACATCACCTTGGGCGGCGGGGTGAAGGCGCTGCGGTGCACCTTCATCGCCAGCCGCGCGTGGCAGCGCCACTGGCTGAGGATCGCGAGCCTGCCAAAGGCATGGCTGTCGGGCGCGGCGACGATCCGGTCGGCGACCTCGCGCTGGAACATCAGCGTGAGCGACAACCATTGCGGCGGCCAGTCCTGCCCGCTCAGCCAGCCGATCAGCAGCGCGGTTCCGACATTATAGGGCAGGTTGGACGCGATATGGCACGGGCCGGGCATCACGCTCGCGAGCGGGATCTCGAGCGCATCGCCCTCGATCACCTTCAATTGGCCCGGAAAGGCTTCGCCCAGTTCGGCGAGCGCCGGCAGGCAGCGCCGATCGCGCTCGATCGCGGTGACGTTTGCCCCGGCGCGGAGCAGCGCCCGTGTCAGCCCGCCCGGGCCTGGGCCGATCTCGAGCACATCCTGCCCGTCCAGCTCTCCGGGCACCGCCGCGATCCGGTCGAGCAATTGCTCGTCGAGCAGGAAATTCTGCCCCAGCGCCTTGCTCGCAGCGAGGCCATGGCGCGCGATGACGTCACGCAGTGGGGGCAGGGCAGGGACGGGCGTGCGCATCAACCGTCGTACGACTGGCGATGTGTCCAGGCCGCACCCGCCATGCGGATCGCGGCGATCATCGAACGCGGGCTGGCCAGCCCTTTGCCCGCGATGTCGAACGCGGTGCCATGGTCGGGCGAGGTGCGCACGATCGGCAGGCCCAAAGTCATGTTGACCGCATCGTCGAAATGCAGCGCCTTGACCGGGATCAGCGCCTGGTCGTGATATTGGCATAGCGCCACGTCATATCGCGCTCGCGCAGCGGCGTGGAACATGGTGTCGGCGGGCAGGGGGCCTGCCACCAGAAAGCCCTCGTCGCGCAGGATGTCGATCGCGGGCTGGATGATCTCCATCTCCTCGCGGCCCATGCTGCCCTGCTCGCCGGCATGCGGGTTGAGCCCGGCAATGGCGAGGCGCGGGCGCTCGATGCCGAAATTGCGCGCCAGCCCCTTGGCCGCCGCACGCGCCCGATTGACGATGAGTTCGGTCGACAGCGCTCCCGGCACATCGGCGATACCGATATGCACCGTGATCGGAATGACGCGCAGTTCGGGACCGGCGAGCAGCATCGCGACATTCTGGCGCGAAACGCCGCAGGCCTCGGCGATGAATTCGGTCTGGCCGGGAAAGTTGAAACCGACCTTCTGCAGCTGGATCTTGGAGATCGGCGCCGTCACGATGCCGCAGGCCGTGCCTGCGCGCGCCAGACCCACGCCCATTTCCAGTGCCTGCAGCGCGCAGCGCGCGCCGTCGAGATCGGGCTCGCCGGGGATCACCGTGCCGCTGTCGATGACCGGCAGCACGGGCAAGGCGGTAGCAAAGGCGTCTCGCGCCTCTCCGGGGTCGCCGATGACCTGGATCGGCCCGCTCCACACCGCCTCGAACGCGCGTGGGTCGCCCACGGCAAAAAACGGCGTCAGACCCTCGGCCTCGCGCGCGTCCCAGCTCTTGCCGATGATTTCCGGGCCGATACCGGCGGGATCACCGGCCGAAATGGCCAGCAATTGCGTCACGCGAGGCACCGACCGGGGTGCATCAGTTATACTCGATCACGGCGTCGCGGCGAAGGTCGCGCAGATAGATCTGCGCGCGGCGATTGACCTTTTCCTCTTCCATATTGGCCATCAGCTGTTCGGGGCTGGGGCCGCCATCGGCCGAAGGGTCATCGCGGCCGCAAAGCACGAGCACGCGCACGCCATCCTTGACCGAGCCGAAAGGCTGGGTCGCTTCGCCGATCGACAGGGCGAGCAGCGTGTCCTGCAACGGCGCAGGCAGTTCGCGCACGGGCACCTGATCGTTGTTGGTGACAGTGGCGCCGAGCTGCTTGGCGATCTCATCGGCCGCGCCGCAACCCTTGATCTGCCGCGTAGCCGAAGCGAACTCGGACGCGCGCCTGGTCGCATCGGCCTCTGAGATGCCGGGCGGAAAGGCAATCGAAAGCTGCTTGAGGCCGAGCAGAGCATCGCGCGGGTTGGCGGTCAGCACCTGGCGCTTGTCGATCAGATAGATCAGCGAGAAGCCGCCGGGAATCTCGATCGGTCCTGCGAGCTGGCCGACCTGCATGTCACGTGCAACGACGCCGAGCGCGGGCGGCAGCTGTCCGAGCTGGATCCAGCCCAGATCGCCGCCCACCGCTGCGGTCGAGGCCTCGGAAAACTGGCGGGCATAGGCGACGAACGATCCGCCCTGCTGCAGCTGCTGCACGATCTGTGCCGCGTTCTTGGCGACTTCGGCACGGTTCTGCGAGTTGGCGGAGAGGTAGATTTCGCCGATGCGATATTCCTCGGTGCCCTTGTTGGCCTTCAATCGCTCGATGACTTCCTTCACCTCCTCCTCGGAGACGTTGATGAAGGGGGTGACGTTGCGGCCGAGCAGGCGCTGCCAGGCGAGTTCGCCGCGGATCTGGCGCTTGAGCGAGCGCGGCGAGGAGCCGATGCTGGCCAGATACTTGTCGAGCGCGCCGGTATCGCGCCGGAAATTCTGCTGCGCGACCTGCGCATAGGTCCGCTCGACCTGGTTCTCGTCGACCTTGATGTCGTTGGCGGCGGCTTCCTGGATCTGCAGCGTCTCGTCGATCAGGTTGCGAAGGACCTGCAGGCGCAGGCGCTGGCGCTCTTCGTCGGAAACCGGCGCGTCGTTGGCGGCGAGGATCAGCGCCACGCGCTCGTCAATATCGGTGCCGGTGATGATCTCGCTGTTGACGATTGCGGTGGCGCGGCGGACATTCGGGTCCTGCTTGCCGAAGATCGTCAGCCCCTCGGGAACATTGAGCGAGGTGTCGGGCATCGCCGCTGCATCATCCTGCACCGTCTGGCCGGTGGCGGGGAGGGCGAGGCCGGCGATCAGCGCGCTGGCCAGCGTGGTCCGGGCCAGCTTGCGGGTACGGATCGCGAAAGTGTTCAATGCGTGCAAGCTCATATCTTCCTGAATGGGACAAAGCGACCCCTTGCCCAAAATCGGCTTAACCGTGGCTGAGCGGGGCGGTGAATATCGCCTTTGCGATCAAAAGCCAAGGTTGCGCAGGGCGACACGCAGCAGAAAGGTATCGCCGCGCTGGGCATCGCCCACCGGGATATAGTCGCGCCGCCAGGTGACGCCGAGCTCGAGGCAGTCATCTTCATAGGCGACGCCCAGCCGGGTGCGGATAGGCTGGAAGCCGTCCGCCTGCAGCGCCGGGTCCTCTTCGCGATCGCTGAGATCGAACACGCCTGCACCGAAGATCGACCAGTAGCGCGCGATGCGCACCCGACCTGCGACACGTAGTTCCTCGCGGTCCTGCAGGTCCTCGATCTCCGGACCGATATCGCGGTTGAGCCTGAGATAGCCTACCTGGACATAGGTCTGGCGACCACCCACGGTGACATCGACTTCGTTGCGGCGCACCGCAAGATTGTCCTTGTCGAGCCGGAAGCGGTGGGTGTAGCGGATGAAGTTGCGCAGCTTCAGGTCCAGCCGCCCGACCACGTCCGAGGTGCGATTGCCCAGGCCCGTGCCTTCGGGCAGGAAATCGCGCTCGTCATCGAAGCGATAGCTTTGCCCGACGACGGCGTTCAATTGCATGCCCGGACGCTGGAGCGACCATTCGACCCCGTAGACGACGCGCACGCCCTCTTCCATCCGGTCATAGCCGGGCAGACGATTGAGCGAGAAAAGATTGCTGTCTTCCAGTTCGATCGCGCGCGAATCCTCGTTGGGCAGTTCCAGATTGCCCGTAGTGGGAGTTGCCACGACCTGCACGCGCGGGCTCAGCACCTGGGTGCCGCCAAAGGCTTCGCCGACGAACGGCCAGCGCATGTCCGCCGCGATCGATCCGCTGGCGCGCGCCTTGAGGCCGGATTCGCCGCGATAGATCAGCGTGTTAGTGAGCGCATTGTCGCTGCTGTTGTAGACGTCGCCGCGCGCCAGTGCGGTCAATGTGAATTCCTGGCCAAGGCCGGTCAGGCGGCGCATGTCCCAGCGGGCCTGAGCAAAGGCGCGCTGCGTGTCCTGGCCGGAGGTGCGGCCGATGGCGAGCGTGTTGAGCTGGAACTCGACCTTCCCGCCCGCAACCTGGTCGGGCATGCGATAGCGCCAGTCGACCACCGGCAGCGCGATCGGCACCTGGCCCTGCGGATCATTGACGCGCAAGGTCTGTGTCGCCCAACCGGCGAGCGAGAAATAGCTGTTCGGCCCAATCCGCTCCGCCTCTATCGTCGAACGCAGCCGGTCTTCGCGGCTCACGTCATAGCGGCGCAGGAAGGTGCGGTCGGTGACCGCACGGATCGATCCGCTGATGCTCCACGCCTCGTCCAGCTGGAACCGACCCGTCGCATCGAAATAGCCGCGAAAATCGTTCTGGCTGTCCGGCGCGACATTGCCGGCACCCACCGGGATGCGTGATCCGGCGGTGGCATAGCCGGTGATCTGATAGGCCCCGCGATCGGTGAGCGCGCGATAGGTCGCATTCACCATCGGCAGCGCTTCGGTGAACACCGATCCGGTGACGGTCAGATCGCGATTGGGCGCCAGGCTGATATAATAAGGCAGGCTGAGCTGGACGCCATTGGCCTGGCTGAAGCGGATATCGGGAACGAGTATGCCCGATCCGCTGCCTTCGCCCACCGGATGGCTGAGCCCGGGCATCGGGATGACGGGCAGGCCGAACAGCTCGAGCCGCGCGCCGTCATAACGCACGCGCTTGTCGGCAGGGTTATAGACCACCTTGATCGCGCGGAGCTGCCAGCTCGGCTTCTTGGGCTTGCCGGTGGGGGTTTCCACCAGACAGGCCGAATAGGCGGCATTTTCGAGCGTGATGACGCCATCGGTCCGGGTGCCACGGCTGGCGACCATGCGGCCGCCGGCTTCGAGCACGACCAGGATATTCTCGATCACGCCATCGCGGATCGATTCGGTCAGCTCGATCGAATCGCCGTAAAGCCTGTTGCCTTCAGCATCGGTGATCTGGACGCTGCCATTGGCGCGCACCTGGCCGCTCTTGCGATCCCAGGTGACGGTGTCGGCGACCAGCGACTGGTCTTCGCGGACCAGCAGCACGTTGCCGGTGGCGGTGACGACATCGGCATTGCTGTCATAATCGAGCCGGTCGGCAGTGAATTCGATGACCTGCTGTTTCTCGCCGGCGGTGCCTGCGGCAGGCGCGCTCTGGTCATCGGCATAGCGCACGATGTCCTTGCGCGTGAACGTCAGATTCTCGCCGAGCAGATAGCTGGTGCGTGTGCAGACGGGTTGCGCTGCGGCCTGGTCCGCGGCCAGCGCAGGGGCAGCCTGCGCTGCGAGCAGCGCCGATCCCAGCAACAAACCTGTCCGTGAAAAGCGCAAGCCAGCCATCCGTCGATTCATGCGGTGGTTGTTATCGCCCAGAATCACGGGCCGTCCACGCGCCAGAATCGCGCCTATTGCACTGCAAAAGCCCGAGCGCAAACCGCTTTCGATGGTCCGTTTAAGGCTGCGGCAAATGCTGGCAAACAAAACGAACCTGTCCTATCGCTTGCAAGCTGCGATCTGCCACCAATATGGCACGCAGCGCCGTGTCGCCCCTTTGCGCCGCTCTGTCATAGGCGCGACATGGTTCACAATCGATTAACCGGCCGACCGGCCCGCCTTTCGGGGACCCTTTGATGAACATTGTTTTCGACGCTTCCGCAGACGCTTATGCCGTGATCGCCTATCCGGTCGCCAAGGATGAGCTGGCCAGCCTCAACCTGCCGCTCGAATCCGGTAAAGTGGTGATCGATGGCGCGAAAGCGGCGCGTTTCGAGGGCGGCGCGGGCGAGGTGTTCGACATTTTCGTGAGCGAAGGCGGCAAGACGCTGCGCGTCGCGCTGGTCGGCACTGGCGGTCAGTCGCGCACCGATCTGGAGCGCGCCGGCGGTCAGCTGGTCGCCAAATATCAGCGCTCGGGCGTGGTCTCGCTCGCCGTCGACATGGGGCTTGGCGCGCTGGGCGGCAATCGCGAGGGCGCGAGCCAGTTTCTGTTCGGCGCGACATTGCGCAGCTGGGCGCACGATCACTATCGGACGAAGCTGCCCGCCAAGCAGAAGGTGAGCCTGGGCGAGATCGGCGTGGTGGGCGGTCCGGCGGGTCTTGGTGCGGTTTGGAGCGACCAGGCCGCGATTGCCGAGGGCGTTGCTTTCACGCGCGATCTGGTGACCGAGCCTGCGAACGTGATCTACCCGGAGAGCTTCGTCGAACGCTGCCGGCATCTGGAATCGCTGGGTGTCGAAATCACCGTGCTGGGCCAGGAAGAGATGGAAAAGCTCGGCATGGGCGCGCTGCTCGGGGTGGCGCAGGGCTCGGTCCGTCCGCCGCGGCTGATCGCGATGCGCTGGAACGGCACCGGCGACGCAAAGGCCAAGCCGGTGGTTCTGGTCGGCAAGGGCGTGACCTTCGATACGGGCGGCATCTCGATCAAGCCCGCTGCCGGCATGGAAGACATGAAGTGGGACATGGGCGGCGCAGGCGCGGTCGCTGGCACGATGAAGGCGCTCGCCGGACGCAAGGCCAAGACGCATGTCGTCGGCATTTGCGGACTGGTCGAGAACATGCCCGACGGCAATGCCCAGCGCCCCGGCGACGTGGTCACCAGCATGTCGGGTCAGACGATCGAGGTGATCAACACCGACGCAGAGGGCCGTCTGGTGCTGTGCGACGCGCTGCACTGGGCGCAGGAGAATTACGAGCCCGAATATATCGTCGATCTGGCGACGCTGACCGGCGCGATCATCATCTCGCTCGCCGACCAGCATGCCGGGCTGTTCAGCAACGACGATGGCCTGGCCGAAAAGCTGACCGCTGCGGGCAAGCTGGCGGGCGATCCGCTGTGGCGCTTCCCGCTGAGCAGCGCCTATGACAAGATGATCGACAGCCCGATTGCCGACATGAAGAATGTCGGCGCCAAGGGCGGCGGATCGATCACCGCAGCGCAGTTCCTGCAGCGCTTCATCAAGCCCGGTGTCAAATGGGCGCATCTCGACATTGCCGGAATGGTCTGGGCAGACAAGCCTGGCCCGGTCTGGGACAAGGGTGCGACTGGTTATGGGGTTCGTCTTCTGAATCAGTGGATTGCAGACAATTTCGAGAATTGATCTGAAGGCGATTTGCCGCTCTGGCCTTGAAGCCCTCCCCCTTGATGGGGGAGGGTTGGGTGGGGGTTGCCTTGCCAGATTTTGCCGATGGCCAAGGGACGCCAAATCTGCACCAAGTCGAACCATCACCCTCACCGCTGCGACTAGGTGGCAGAGCCACCAAGTCTCGCTGCCTCTCCCATCGAGGGAGAGAGGGAGTGCGGTAACCTCCCCTACACAAAGGCGATAGAAATGCAGGTCGATTTTTATCACCTGACGCGCGATCCCGCCGAGCGGGTGCTGCCGCTTCTGGCGGAGCGCACGCTGGCGCTCGGGCAGCGCATGCTGGTGCTGTCGGCCGATGCCGGGCATCGTCAGGCGTTGAGCACCGCTTTGTGGTCGCTCAAGCCCGACAGTTTCCTCGCGCATGGCGAGATCGACGGGCCCAATCCCCAGGTGCAGCCGATCCTGCTCGCTGATCGGGTCGAGCCCGCCAATGGCGCGCGATTCATCGCGCTGGCCGACGGGCTTTGGCGCGACGAGGCGCTGCGTTTCGACCGCGTGTTCCTGCTGTTCGGCGAGGCGACGATCGCCGATGCGCGCAAGGCCTGGGTCGCGCTGGGCGAGCGCGAGGGGCTGGAACGCCATTACTGGAAACAGGATGGCGGCAAATGGGTTGAACAGACCCCCGGCAAGCGTCAGGATGCGCGCGAACCATAGGAGACGGTGGAATGCGCAACTCTTTGATGGCAGTCGCAGCGGTGGTGCTGCTGGCAGGCTGCGGCGGCGAGAAGACCGTCTATAGCGATGCTGAGGGCAATGAGGTCAAGGTGACCCGCGAGGGCGATGGCGATGCCTCTGAGGTCAAAATCACTAGCGCGGACGGCTCGGCTACCGTCAACATCAATGCAGGCGCAACCGACGCCAAACTGCCCTTCGGGCTGGAAGTCTATCCCGGTGCCAAGGTCGTCTCGACGATGAACAGCAACAGCGACGGCAATACCGGTGCGATGGTCGTCATGGAAAGCAGCGCCAGGCCCGATGCCGTGCTGGCCTGGTATCGCAAGTCGGTCGAGGCCAAGGGCTTCAAGGTCGAGACCGAAATCACCACCGGCGATATGCGCGCCATCGCAGGAACGAAGGATGGCGGCTCGTTCACCTTGCAGGTTGCTCCCGCGGATGCGGGATCGTCGATCACGCTAATCGCAGGGGCAAGCTGAGCGGGCAGGTGAGACCGCTCCGGCAGCGGTTTTCCTTGCAGCGCACAATCCGGCCCGCTAGGGGCGGCGGCGAATCGCGCCGTGCGTGCGCGAGGCTCAACACCCAATAGCAGGAGCATCCCCATGGCCGTCACCCGGACCTTTTCGATCATCAAGCCCGACGCCACCCGTCGCAACCTGACCGGTGCGGTCACAAAGATGCTGGAAGAAGCCGGCCTGCGCGTCGTCGCTTCCAAGCGCATCCACATGACCCGCGAACAGGCCGAAGGCTTCTACGCCGTGCACCGCGAGCGTCCTTTCTTCGGTGAGCTGGTCGAGTTCATGATCTCGGGCCCCGTTGTTGTACAGGTGCTGGAAGGCGAAGACGCCGTGAAGCGCAACCGCGACATCATGGGTGCGACCAACCCCGCCAATGCCGAGCCGGGCACCATCCGCAAGGAACTGGCCGAGAGCATCGAAGCCAATTCGGTCCATGGTTCGGACAGCGAAGAGAATGCCGCGATCGAAATCGCCTATTTCTTCAAGCCGGAAGAAATCGTCGGCTGATCATCATGCCACGCGCTGCCGGGCCCGATCTGAACCCGGCAGCGCTGGCATCGCCGCCCGTGCGCGGCACCCGCGATCGCCTGGCCAGGCTGCGGATCGCGATGACCTATTTCTGGCGGCACCACCGCCTGCCAGACCTGGAAGATCCCCGCCGCTTCACCGAATTCGTCCAGCGCCGCAAGCTGGTCGACCGCGACCCGCGCATGCCGGTCTGCTCGGACAAGCTCGCCGCCAAGGCCTATGTGGCCGACTGGCTCGGACGCGAATGGACCACCCCGACGCTCTGGCAGGGTGATGTGCTGCCGGAAACGCCAGCCTGGCCCCTGCCTCTGGTCGTCAAGTCGCGTCATGGCTGCAATCAGCGCGCCTTTGTCCGCTCATCGCGCGATGACTGGGAGGCGGTGCGACGCAGGAGCAAGGCCTGGATGGCCCAACCCTATGGCCTCTGGCTCGATGAATGGCTCTATCGCGAAATCCCGCGCGGGCTGCTGGTCGAACCTTTTATCGGCACAGGCGGGCAGCTCCCCATAGACTACAAGCTCTATGTTTTCGGAGGCGAGGTGGCGTGCATCCAGGTGCATCTGGAGCGGGAGACGCGGCATCGCTGGATGCTGTTCGACCGCCAGTGGCGGCGCTTCTCGTCGCCGACACGCGATCCCGACCCTGCCAAGCCCAGCTCGCTGGACCGGATGATCGTGGCCGCCGAAACGCTGGGGCAGGGCTTCGATTTCGTCCGCGTCGATTTTTACGAGATTGCCGGAACCCCCCGCTTCGGCGAGATGACCTTCTATCCTGGCTCGGGTCTCGATCCGTTCGATCCGCCGGAGATCGACCTCATGCTGGGTCAACTCTGGGCGAAAGCCCGCAGCCAGCAACTGCCGGTCAGAACTCCGCCGCGATGTCCATGAACTTCGTCAGCCGCTTCGGCGCGACGCTGCGCCAGCTGCGGTGCAGCCAGTCTGCGATATGCTCCCAATCGGTGCGGCCCGTATCGAGCCGGATCGCGATCCAGCCCGAGGGCGCGTAGAATTTGGGCAAGTAATAGAGCTCGGGATCCTGATCCACCAGCGCGGCCTGCTCGTCCGCACCGCTGGTCTTGACGAGCAGCGCGATCGCTTCCTCGCCATGATGGTGGATCGAGACATAAGCGAAATACTTGCCCGACTTCTCGCCCCCGACGCGCCAGCCGGGCGCGCCGTGCGAAGGACGTGCATCGGTCTCGGGAAGCGCGAGGGCCAGTTCGCCGACCTTGGCGACGATCCAGTCGGGATCACTCTCGCGCGAGACATAATCGGCCAGGGTACGCGAATAGAGCTGGTGTTCGGCGATCAGCACGCGCGCGGCGAGGCATTCTGCGCTGTCGCCCGGCAGGATCGCAACCTCGATCTGGCCGAGCACCGGGCCGTCATCGAGCTCTGCCGTCACAAGGTGCACGCTGCACCCGGCAACCTTGTCCCCCGCATCGATCGCGCGCTGGTGCGTGTGCAGCCCTTTGTATTTGGGCAGCAGCGAGGGATGGATGTTGAGCATCCGCCCCTCCCAGCTCCGCACGAAACCGGGGGTGAGGATGCGCATATAGCCGGCAAGCGCGACATGATCGGCGCCGCTGGCACGGATGGCCTTGTCCATCGCCGCGTCATGGCTCTCGCGATCCATGCCCTTGTGCGACAGCGCGAAGGTCGGCACGCCTTCGGCCTCGGCAAGCTTCAGCCCTCCGGCACTGGGATCGTTCGAGGCGACCAGCACCACCTCATAGGGGCAAGATGGCGCGCGCGAGGCATAGAGCAACGCGGCCATATTGGTGCCGCTGCCCGAGATCAGGATGGCGAGCCGGGCCTTAGCCGGCATGGGTGGCGCTCCACGCCGATTTCGCGCTCCAGGTCTCGATCGATCCGCTGACCGTACAGCCCTTGTCGCCCGGCTCGATGCGGCCGATGCGGTGGACGGTCTCGCCGGCAGCTTCGAGATCGGCGGTCACGCTGGCGACATCGCTTTCGGCCACCACCAGCACCATGCCGATGCCGCAGTTGAAGGTGCGCGCCATTTCCTCGGGTTCGATATTGCCCTGCGCCTGCAGGAACGCCATCAACCGCGTCTGGGCCCAGGCATCGGCATCGACATGCGCATGCGCGCCTTCAGGCAGCACGCGCGGGATGTTCTCGAGCAGGCCGCCGCCGGTGATATGCGCCATCGCGGCGATCCGGCCCGATTTCACCACCGGCAGCAGCGAAGACACATAGATTCGCGTCGGTGCGATCAGCGCGTCGATGAGCAGGATCTCCTGATCGAACAGGGCCGGGCGGTTCATCTTCCAGCCCTTGTCGGCTGCGAGACGTCGCACCAGCGAATAGCCGTTCGAATGCACGCCCGACGAGGCGAGGCCGAGCAGGACGTCGCCCGGCTTCACACGGTCGCCGGTCAGCACCTCGTCGCGCTCGACCGCGCCGACGCAGAAGCCGGCCAGGTCGTAATCGCCCGGCGCGTACATGCCCGGCATTTCGGCGGTCTCGCCGCCGATCAGCGCGCATCCTGCGAGCTTGCAGCCATCGGCAATGCCCGCGACGACGCGCTCGGCAACGCCGGTGTCGAGCTTGCCGGTCGCGAAATAGTCGAGGAAAAACAGCGGCTCGGCACCCTGAACGATCAGATCATTGACGCACATCGCGACCAGATCGATGCCGATTGCATCGTGCCGGTCATGGTCGATGGCGAGCTTTACCTTGGTGCCCACGCCATCGTTCGCCGCGACCAGCAACGGGTCCTTGAAACCGGCGGCCTTGAGATCGAAAAAGCCGCCAAAGCCCCCCAGTTCGGCATTGGCGCCGGGGCGCGCGGTCGCCTTGGCCAGGGGCCCGATGGCCTTGACCAGCGCATTGCCCGCAGCGATCGAAACACCTGCTTGAGCATAGCTGTAACTTGTCGGATTTGGCGCGTCGCCGGTCTTGTCAGTCATGGCCAGAGCGGTTAGCGACTTCTCGCTTGGATTTCCACGCCATTGTCGCCAAAAGAGCGGCCACGCCGCCGCCGGAGACGGGCAGGGGGCGACAAGCTCGTTTTCGCGCGGTTGTTTGAAGCTAGGATACATTGATCACCAGCCTGCCCCTGCAACGTCCGGCGCCCCGAATTTCTCGCGTCTGGATCGCCTTCGCCCTGTTCGCGCTGCTGCTTGGCGCGGGCGCGCTGGTCTATGCCCAGATCGAGGGCGATCGCGGCATTCCGCCGATCGCCAGCGGCGGCGATTTCGAAGTGAGCGGGGTCAAGGTCGACGGCTCGGGCAAGAATGCCGACGAAGCCCGCTCCAACGCCTGGCGCGATGCGCAGCGCAAGGGCTGGCAGAAGCTGTGGGCGCAGATGAACCGCTCGGGCGCTGCCCCCAAGCTCAGCGATTCGGCGCTCGACGGTATCGTCTCGGCAATCGTCGTCGAAAACGAGCAGATCGGCCCGCGCCGCTATATCGCCACCCTGGGCGTGCTGTTCGATCGCGCACGCGCCGGTGAGCTGCTCGGCGTCAGTGGATCGGTGCTCCGATCGGCGCCGATGCTGGTGGTGCCCATCTATATCAGCGGCGGCTCTGCGCAGACCTTCGAGAACCGCACGCCCTGGCAGGCGGCCTGGGCGCGTTATCGCACCGCCGAGAGCATCGTCGATTATATCCGCCCTTACGGATCGGGCGCGGATTCGCTGCTGGTCAACGCCGCGCAGACCGGACGCCGCAGCCGCACCTGGTGGCGCCTCATTCTCGACCAGTTCGGCGCTGCCGATGTGGTCATCCCGGTGGTGCAGGTCGAACGGCAATATCCCGGCGGGCCGATCACCGGGCGCTTTGCCGCGCGCTTCGGGCCGGACAGCCGCTTGCTGGGCAGCTTCACGCTGAAGGCCCGCAACAGCGATGGCCTGGCCGCGATGCTCGATCAGGGCATCAAGCGGCTCGACCGCATCTATGCCGGCGCCGTCCGCTCGGGCGAGCTCCGCCCCGATTCCTCGCTGATCATCGAAAAGCCGGTCGAACTGGTCGAGGAAATGCTCGACGAGACGCTGGCCGAGGACATTCCCGTCGAGTCGGGCGGGCTGACCACGGGCACGCAGATCATCTCGATCCAGTTCGACACCCCGGATGTGGCGGCCGTGCAGGCGGGCGAACGCCTGGTGCGCGGCATTCCCGGCGTCACCTCGGCCAGTACCGCCAGCCTGGCGCTCGGCGGCACTTCGGTGATGCAGGTCAATGCACAGATCGATATCGATGCGCTGCGCGGTGCGCTCGAGGCGCGCGGCTATCGTGTCCAGCAGGGGCCCGGGGTGCTGCGAATCTCGCGCGCGGCCCCGGCACCTGGCGGCGGATGACATGACGCGCCAGTTCGCTCTGCCCTTTGCGGCAGCCGGACCGGACGGTGACAGCGAATTCCTGGTCACCGCCTCCAACCGTGCGGCGATCGACCGGCTGTTCGACTGGACCCGTCTGCCCTTTGGCGCGGCCGTGCTGGTCGGCCCGCCGGGATCGGGCAAGACCGTGATCGGCAGGGCCTTTGCCGCAGGGTCTGGCGGTGACTTTATCGACAATGCCGATGGCGAGAGTGACGAGACCTTGTTCCACGCCTGGAACCGGGCGCAGACGCAAGGGCTGCCGGTGCTGTTTGCCGCAAGCAAGCCGCCGGGGGAATGGGGCATCAAGCTGCCCGATCTGCTGTCGCGCCTGGGCGCATCGTTGCTCATCGAGATTCCGCCGCCCGACGAGGAGATGGCGCAGCTGCTGTTGCAGAAGCTGCTCGCACGCGCCGGGCTCGCCTTGCCCGATGGCCTGGCGCATTACGCTGCGTTGCGCACCGAGCGATCCTATCCCGCCATTCGCGATCTCGCGCGCACGATCGACGAGATGGCGCTGGCAATGCAGCGCCCGATCGGCCAAAGACTGGTGCGCGAGGCACTGGCGAAACTGGCAGGAACCGATGGCAGCCCAACCGACTGAGATCGAAGCGAAACCGGCAGGTTCTTCCGAATCGCAACGCCGCTATTTCAACCGTGAACTGAGCTGGCTGGCGTTCAACGATCGCGTGCTTGAAGAGGCCTGCAATCCGCGCCATCCGCTGCTCGAGCGGCTGCGCTTTCTCTCGATCTCGGGTAACAATCTCGACGAATTCTTCATGGTTCGCGTAGCCGGGCTGGTGGGTCAGGTCGCGCAGCATGTCGAGGAGCGCTCGGCCGACGGACGCACGCCGGTGCAGCAGCTTGCCGCGATCGAACGCGCGGTCGACCGGCTGAATGCCGAGCAGCAGCGCGTGTGGAGCGAATTGCGCACGCTGCTGGCCGATACCGGCGTTGTCGAAGCCAATGTCGAGGATCTGGGCGAAACCGATCGCGCCTGGCTGCGCGAGCATTTTGTGACCCAGATTTTCCCGGTGCTCACCCCGCAGGCGCTCGATCCGGCGCATCCTTTTCCCTTCATCCCCAACAAGGGGCTGAGCCTGATCTTCGATCTCAAGCGCCGGTCGGATGGCAAGACGGTGCGCGAACTGGTGATGCTTCCGGCCACCATGCCGCGTTTCCTGCGCATTGCCGGGGGGCGGGGCCTGTATCTGGCGCTCGAGAAGATCGTGGTGGCGTTCGCCGACAAGCTTTTTCCGGGCTATGATGTGCGCGGCTCGGGCCTGTTCCGCATCATCCGTGACAGCGATATCGAGGTCGAGGAAGAGGCCGAGGACCTGGTGCTCTATTTCCGCACGGCGCTGAAACGCCGGCGGCGGGGGCAGGTGATCCGCCTGGAGACATCGCGGCTGATGGACAAGGGGCTGGCCCAGTTGCTCGACGACAATCTGCTGCACGAGGGCGGCAACAAGTCGTCGGATGATGGCTTTCTGGGCATCGGCGATCTCGCTGCGCTGGTCGACGAGGATCGCCCCGATCTCAAGTTTCCGGCCTATACGCCGCGTTTTCCCGAGCGAATTCGCGAGCATAATGGCGATTGTTTTGCAGCGATCCGAAGCAAGGACATTGTTGTCCACCACCCTTATGAAAGCTTCGAGGTGGTCATTGCGTTCCTGAAGCAAGCCGCTGCTGACCCCGATGTCGTGGCGATCAAGCAGACGCTCTACCGCGCTGGCAAGCAGTCGGCGGTGATCAACGCGCTGATCGCGGCGGCAGAGGCGGGCAAGTCGGTCACGGCCGTGGTCGAGCTCAAGGCCCGGTTTGACGAGGAGCAGAATCTGCTCTGGGCCAGCGCGCTCGAACGCGCCGGCGTCCAGGTGGTCTATGGCTTTATCGAGTGGAAAACCCACGCCAAGATCTCGATGGTCGTGCGGCGCGAGCCCGAGGGATTCCGCACCTATTGCCATTTCGGCACCGGCAACTACCACCCGATCACAGCGCGCATCTATACCGATCTCAGCTTCTTCACGGCCGATCCGCGTGCCGGGCGCGATGCGGCGCAGCTGTTCAACTATATCACCGGCTATGTCGAACCCGAGCAGCTCGAACTGCTCTCCATGTCGCCGCGTGACCTGCGCCAGGATTTGATCGCGCTGATCGATCACGAGATGGAAGAGGCGCGGGCCGGGCGGATCGGAGCGATCTGGGCCAAGATGAACTCGCTGGTGGACCCGGCGATGATCGAGAAGCTTTATGCGGCGAGCAGCGCCGGGGTTCAGATCGAGCTCGTCATTCGCGGCATCTGCTGCCTGCGCCCCGGCGTGCCCGGTCTGTCGGACAATATCCGGGTGAAGTCGGTCGTCGGGCGGTTTCTCGAGCACAGCCGCATCTGGGCCTTCGGCAATGGCGATGCGCTGCCCAATGACAAGGCGAAGGTCTTCATCAGTTCGGCCGACTGGATGCCGCGCAACTTCGATCGGCGCGTCGAGTACATGCTGCCGATCGAGAACCCGACGGTGCACGATCAGGTGCTCGAACAGGTCATGGTTGCCAATCTGCTCGATAATGAACAGAGCTGGGAACTGGATGCCGATGGTTGCTATCATCGCGTAAGAACCGAGGACAAGCCGTTCAATCTGCATCGCTATTTCATGACCAACCCATCGCTGTCGGGTCGTGGCAAGGCGCTCAAGCATAGCGAGGACGTGCCCAAGCTCAGCCTGCACCGACGCGCCGCTAAGATTGATTGAGCCGGACGTCGTCGTGAATTTCTTCATTCGCAAGCAGAACCAGCCGGTTCACCTCTATCGTACCGCGATCATCGATATCGGCTCGAACTCGGTACGCCTGGTGGTGTTCTCCGGACCGCGGCGCAATCCGGCGCTGATCTTCAACGAGAAGGTCATGGCGGGGCTGGGGCGTTCGCTGGCGGAGACCGGCATGATCGACGAGCCCTCGATGGCGCGCGCGATCCAGGCGCTCGAACGCTTTCGGATCGTCGCGCGAGAAATGGATGTCGACGAGACCGTGTGCGTGGCGACCGCGGCGGTGCGCGATGCCGGCAATGGGGAGGAATTCACCCGCAAGGTCGAGGCGCTGGGTCTGGATATCACGATCCTGTCGGGCGATGACGAGGCGCGCACGGCGGGCCTGGGCGTGATTTCGGCCATTCCGGATGCTGACGGCATTGTCGGAGACCTGGGCGGCGGCAGCCTCGATCTTGCGCGCGTCGCCGGCGGCGAGGTGCTCGATACCGCCACCCTGCCGCTCGGCGTGCTGCGCGCGGCCGCCATCCGGCGCGGCGATTCGGCGGCGCTGTCGCGCACGTTCAAGAAGATGGTGGCGGCCTATCCGTGGCTCGCCGCGCATCCGGGCAAGCCCTTCTATCTCGTCGGCGGCTCCTGGCGCGCTTTCGGGCGGCTCGACATGCACCTGACGGCCTATCCGCTCAAGGTGCTGCACCAATATCGGATCGATGTCGCCCGGCCCGAAAAGGTGCTGGCGGGTTATCGCAGCATGGAGCGGGATGCACTGCGCCAGGCCACCGGGCTGGCACCGTCGCGCATCGAGACGCTGCCCGACGCGATAGCGCTACTCCGGATGATGCGAGACCTGGTGAAGCCCAGCGCCTTCGTGCTGTCGTCCTTCGGCCTGCGCGAAGGCCTGCTCTACGCCCGGATGGACCCGGAGGTACGCCAGCGCGATCCGCTGCTCGTCGCCACCGAGCGGTTCGGCCAGCTGCAATCGCGCTTCGGCGAGGATGCGCGCCCGCTGTTCGACTGGATATCGCCGGTGTTCGGCGACGACCCGTCCGAATGGCAGCGCTGGCTGATGGCGGCGTGCCACCTGTCCGATGTCGCCTGGCAGGCGAGCCCCGATTTCCGGGCCGAACGCGGGCTGGAAATCGCGCTGCACGGCAACTGGGTCGGCATTGATGTCATCGGGCGGTCGATGATCGGCCAGGCGCTCTATACCAATTTCGGCGGTGGGCCGCGTCCGTTCCCGCTCGAACGCCATGTCGCATCGGATGTCATGCTCAGCCGGGCGATCGGTTGGGGACTGGCGATGCGCCTGGCGCAAAGGCTCGCGGCGGGCACGCACGATGTCTTGCGTCGATCGCGGTTGCAGCGCAATGGCGACGCGCTCGAACTGGTGCTGGAACCGCGCGACAAGGCCCTGATGGGCGAGGTGGTCGAGCGCCGCCATCGGCGTCTGGCGCAGTTTCTCGGGCTACGCGCCGTCGCAATCTGAGCGGCCCTACTGGTAAAACGCCAGGCCAGGGTTTATCTAGCGGCAAACGCAGCTGCAAAGGGATGGCGCATGTTCGGCGCACTGAGCGAATATCTGGACTCGATCCGCGTGCGCGACCCTGCTCCGCGCTCCCGCTGGGAAATCCTGCTTTATCCGGGTGTGCTTGCGCTAGGTCTGCACCGCGTGGCGCACTGGCTGTTTACCGGAGAGCTGTATTTCCTCGCCCGGCTGGTCAACCATATCTCGCGCTTTCTGACGGCGATCGACATCCATCCGGGCGCGCAGATCGGCAAGTTCTTCTTTGTCGATCATGGTTTCGTCGTCATCGGTGAGACCGCCGTCATCGGCGACAATGTCACGATCTATCAGGGCGCGACGCTGGGCGGGCGCAACCCCACCGATGGCGTAGGCGGCAAGCGCCATCCGACGATTGAGGACGATGTCATCGTCAGCCTGGGCGCGGCAATCCTGGGCCCTGTGACCGTCGGCAAGGGCGCCCGCATCGGCGCCAATGCGGTGGTGACCAAGGATGTCGCTCCGGGATCGGTGATGGTCGGCATTCCAGCGCGGCCGACGCCGGTCGACGCTGCCGAAAAACAGCGCGGGTTCGTGCAATATGGCACGCCGTGCAGCCAGACCTTCGATCCCAATACGCAGAAGCTCGAACTGCTCCAGTGCGAGATTCGCCAGATGCAGGAGAGGATCGCGCAGCTGATCGACGAGCGCGACGAGGCTCGTCGCGCCGCGCGGCCTGCCGAGCCTGACCGCGACAGCGGGACCGCTGCTTGAGCATCGGCGGCAACGTTTCGCTCTTTCCGGTGCCGGGAGCCCCGGGCCAGGTCGGTTTCGACCGGGAGGAGCTTGGCCGCATTCTCGACCTGTATGGCCGTATGGTCGCCGCCGGCTTGTGGCGCGATTATGCGATGGACCTGGGCCGCGATGCCGCGGTGTTCTCTGCCTTCCGCCGGGCGACCGAGCGGCCCGAATATCACATCGAAAAGCGTCCTGCGCTGCGCCGCAAGCAGGGCCAATGGGCGCTGGTGGGCGAGGGCGGCGCGGTGCTGAAACGCGGGCACGAACTGTCGGGCGTGCTGGCGCCGCTCGAGCGCAAGCTGGTTCGCGTCGTCGATTAGCCTCTATCAGACGTCAAATTCGTGCTCGCCGTGCGGTTCCAGGCTCGCCTTGTGGAGCAATTGGCCTAGCCAGGCGGCGATGACGCACATCGCGGCGCTGAGCAGCAGCTGATAGATCACATCGACCCCCGCGACGCTGAGGCCGATCGCGATCAGCGAGCCGATTACCATCGCGCCCGAATTGACGATATTGTTGGCCGCAATCGTGCGCGCCGCCTCGCTCTTGTGCACCGTGGTGGTGAGAAACGCATAGAGCGGCACGACGAACATGCCACCGGCAACTGCGATACCAAGTAGCGAGGCCAGCAGCGGAATCGCCATCGGGTGCGTTACGAATTCGCCGACGCTGAACAATGATCCGGGTTCATCGGGCACCCATTGGCGGCAGACGAAGAAGAAGGCGACGACGAACAGCCCCATCACGATCACCGATACCGGCGAGTATCGGGCCGAGACGGTGCCCTTGAGCAGCGCGTTGATCGCCACCGATCCGATCGCGACGCCGACCGAGAACACCACGAGAAACAGGCTCGCGACCTCCTTGCTCGCGGTCAGCACGTTCTTGGCGAGCGGCGGGAACTGGATGAACAGCACTGCACCGATCGTCCAGAAAAAGCTGATGGCAACGATCGCCAGGAACACGCGGCGTACCCGCGTTGTTGCCTTGATCAGCGCGATGGACGCGCGGATGAAGTTGAAATCGAGCCTGGTCGCCTCGGTCATCGGCGGGGCAGGGGGCACTTGCCGCCCGGTGAAATAGCCGATGATCGCCGTAAGAACGACGGCGACGCCCGCGACCTCGACCGGAATCCAGCCCGCCAGGATGGTGCCGAGCAGGATGGCGATATAGGTTCCCGCCTCGACCAGACCGGTGCCGCCTAGCACTTCCTCATCGTTCAGGTGCTGCGGCAGGATGGCGTATTTGATTGGGCCGAAAAAGGTCGAGTGGATGCCCATCGCGAACAGCGCGAGCATCATCAGCGGGATAGCGATGGTGTGCACCGCCAGACCCGCCCAGGCCATGTACAGTCCGGTCCCGCCGACCAGCATGATGATGATCTCGCAGAACTTGACGATGCGGATGATCACCGCCTTGTCGCGGGTATCGGCGAGCTGGCCTGCCAGCGCGGAGAGCAGGAAGAACGGCAGGATGAAGATCGCGGTCGCGATCGCGCTGAACCAGGTTTCCGCCGTCTCGTCATTATAGACGCTGTAGACGACGAACAGCACCATCGCGTTCTTGTAGAGATTGTCGTTGAACGCGCCGAGCAGCTGGGTCACGAACAGGGGGAGAAAGCGCCTCTTGTTCAAAAGCGCGCCAGCTGAAGCCATGCTGAGTGTTCCTCGGTGGTTTGCCCGCAAGACCTTCCGCCATCCGGCCTGCCCTGTGCGGGCGAGCGGCGATACGAAAAGCCCTGGCCGCCGTATCGGGTTCATGGGGCAGACGGTCAAGCCATTTCCATTGTCGGATAATCCGGTTATGAGGCGTGCAGCTTATGCTTACCGTGCCCAATATCCTGACGCTCTCGCGGATCGTCACCGTGCCGCTGCTGGCCGCCTTGCTGTGGTGGCCCGAATGGGCGACCGGCTATCTGCTGGGATTCGTCGTCTACTGCCTGATGGGCATTACCGATTATTTCGACGGCTATCTCGCCCGCGCGCAGGGTGCTGTGTCGCGGCTCGGCATCTTCCTGGATCCGATTGCCGACAAGATCATGGTGGCGGCGGTCATCCTGATTCTCTGCGCCAACGGCAATATCCACGGCCTGCACGTCATTGCGGCGCTGATCATCCTGCTGCGCGAGATCACCGTATCGGGACTGCGCGAATTTCTCGCCGGGCTGCAGGTGTCGGTGCCGGTATCGCAGCTCGCCAAATGGAAGACGACGCTGCAGCTGCTCGCGCTCGGCACGCTGATCTTTTCCGGCGGCTTTCCCGATGAGCTGTGGATGCAGCATCTGGGCCTCGCCGCGCTATGGACCGCGGCCCTGCTGACGCTGGTCACCGGTTGGGACTATCTGCGCGTCGGCCTGAAGCACATGGATTGAATGCGGCAGGTTGGTTGCTGCGCGAATCATTTAATGAAGCAGAGTCCCGACCCAAGCGGCGGGTAGCATCCGCTTCTGCAATCCAACCCTATAAGGAAGAAGCCCCGTTGCAGCCGTCTTTACCGGTTCCACAGCGATCGGCCAGATTGGCATCGGTGCCGCAATAGGCGATCACCGTCTGGCCAGCGGAGAAGCCTGCCACGCCCGTCATGTCCTACGCGATAGCGTAGAGGTTGGCTGATACTGAACCCGTCGGTAAGTCGACGTTTAAGATTGTCGCATTCCCGATTTGACGCCCAGCTTCATCCTGACCCGTCGTCAAATCCCCAAGGTGCAATATAACGCCCTGCCCATAACTGCGACTACATGCATCCACGGAGAGTATGGCTAAGAGCAGATTACGATCCATCAATTCTCATCTCGACGAAAGTCACCGTGATGCAATCTGGCAGATAAGCTAAAATCTCTAGGATCATGATTTGGATTAAGGCTTGGCTCTGGGTAGCGTCCCAGCCATCGAAGCCTCTCTTGTAAACTCGGGGCAAAATTTTCTTCGGTCACCTGCACCGTAATGCGGCGTAGAGCGTAACCCGGCCCAAATACCGAAGCGAAATCAGCGGGGTTCACTGCCTCGACCGCCGCCGGATCGGCCAGGTCGCGGAAGGTCACCAGCATCGGATAGTCCTCCGGTGCGACCTCCGCTTGCCGCTTCACGCCTTTTCCGGACGCAATACGCGCGGCGCTTTCGACGATATCGTTTTGAAAGGCTGGGTCGAGCGCCGTCATCGACAGGCCAGCCATGTCGCCTCGGCGTTCGTCTTGAGAAGCGCGAACAGTGTCCGGCCGTTCGGGAGGTCCACGGCGACGGCTTCACCCCTGACGCCCCAGCCGCGGCTTGCTTCCTCGGGAAGAAGCGCAGTCTTGTTGTTCGCCCAGACTTCGTAAACGCTCGACCCCTTACGCAGCCCCTGAGGCGTGTCGACTTCTACCGTGAGCTCAAAGCGATAGCGGTAGGGGAACATCTCAGCGCAGCCTGACAATGCCAGCGCCGCAGCAGCAGCCAGCAAAGTGCCGCCGATCGTTCGCCAAACGCCCATTACTCTGCCTCTCTGACTCAGCCCGCGCATTTCCCTTCGGCATGGCCACGGCGCAGGATGTCGGCGAGCATGCGGAATTCTTCGGCCCTGGGGCTGTTGCGGCGCCAGATGATCGCGATGTCGCGCGCGGCATGTTCGGCGAGGAGGGGCCGCGCGACGACATCGGTGTTGTTCAGGATCCCGGCATCGATCGCAATCTGCGGCAGCAGGGTAAGGCCGAGACGGTTGTCCACCATCTGTACCAGCGTATGCAGCGAGGTGCCGAACATCATCGCGCTGGCGCGCAATTCGGGCCGGTTGCACGCGGCAAGCGCGTGGTCCTTGAGGCAGTGACCGTCCTCGAGCAGCAGCAGCCGCGATTCGTCGATCAGTTCGGGCGCGACCTTTTCGGGCGGATCGCGCGGGTCGTCCTTGGGAAAGGCGACGTAAAGCGGGTCGCTGAACAGCAGTTCGTGCTCGACATCGCCCGCCGGAAAGGGGAGCGCGAGCAGCACGCAATCGACCTGGCCATGGTGCAGCGATTCGACCGCTGCGCCGCTGACTTCCTCGCGCAGGAACAGCTTCAATTCGGGCTGTTCGCGGCGCAGGCCCGGCAGCAGCCGGGGCAGCAGGAAGGGCGCAATGGTCGGAATGACGCTCATCCTGAGGTCGCCCGAGAGCGGCTTGCCCGAGGAGCGGACGAGATCGGCGAGTTCCTCGGCCTCGCGCAGGATGCGGTGCGCCTTGGCGACGACCTTGTTGCCGAGCGGCGTGAAACGAACGACGCGCCGGGTGCGCTCGACCAGAACCACGCCCAGCAGCGTCTCCAGCTCGCGGAGACCCGCCGATAGCGTCGATTGCGCCACGAAACAGGCGTCTGCCGCCTTGCCGAAATGCCCATGCTCTTCGAGCGCCACCAGATATTGCAGCTGCTTGAGCGTGGGCAGGTACGAGGTCATGGCTGCTCCGCCAGTGCGGCGGCGACCAGATCTTCGGGTTCGGCCACCAGTTCGGTGCGGGTCATCTTGATCCGGCCATCGGCGATCGCAAAGGCCATGCGCCCTTCGACCAGAGCCAGCGCATCGCGCCCGAACTGCTCGAACCGCCAGCCTTCGAGGATAGGCAGGCCCTTGCGCACGCCCGCAGCCAGTGCTTCCAGATCGTCACTGCGCGCCAGCAAGCGCGCTGCGACATCAATCTCGCGCGAGCGGATCTTGAGCAGCAGCTTGAGCAGGTCAGCGACGAGCGCGCCTTCCTTTCCCAGTGCAGGCCCGCGCGGGCTCTTGGGCGGCATTTCGGCAGCGGTCAGCGGGCGCGCGGCGAACAGCGCGTCCATCATTCTCGCGCCGATATCGTTCTCGCGCCAGGCACCGGATAGCCCGCGCACCTTGCCGAGCTCGGCCTGGGTCGAGGGCGGATGCGCGGCGATATCGGCAAGCGTCTCGTCCTTCATGATGCGGCCGCGCGGCAGGTTCTTGTCCTGCGCCTCGGTCTCGCGCCACCAGGCGAGCGCGCGCATCCGGCCCAGGACCTGCGCGCTGCGGCTCGGCGGGCGGATGCGCTGCCAGAGGGTGTCGGGATCGGGCTTGTACTGGCGCGGGTCGCCGAGCTTTTCCATCTCGATATCGAGCCATGCCCCGCGCCCGGTGCGGCGCAGCTTGTCGAGCATCTTGGGGAAGATCTTCGCCAGATGCGTGACATCGCCGATCGCATAGTCGATCTGCCGCGCCTCGAGCGGACGGCGAGACCAGTCGGTAAAGCGCGCGCCCTTGTCGACGGTCAGCCCCAGCCAGCTTTCGACCAGGTTTGCATAGCCTATCTGTTCGGCCTGACCGAGCGCCATCGCCGCGACCTGTGTGTCGAACAGCGGGGACGGGGTCTTCCCGGTGAGGTTGAAGATGATCTCGATATCCTGCGGTCCTGCATGGAAGACCTTCAGCACATCGTGGTTTTCGGTGAGCAGGTCGAGAAGGGGGCCGAGGTCGAGCCCAGGCGCCTTCGGATCGATCGCCGCTGCCTCTTCCAGATTGCCGATCTGCACCAGGCACAGTTCGGGCCAATAGGTGTTCTCGCGCATGAATTCGGTGTCGACCGCGACGAAATCGGATCGCGCAAGGCGATCGCACAGCTGCGCGAGGGAATCGGTGTCGGTAATCAGCGGATGGATTTTCATGGGCAACCTATACAGCCTGTGCCTGCCGCCGCAAACAATCGCGCAAGTCCGCAATCAATCCGTATTGGATGAGAATAACAAATTGGTATCTTTGAGAATCACGGCATCCCCGTCTATGTAAACGTCCGTATTCGTGAATGCCGGGGGCAAGCATGTGGGTGTATCAGCTGATCATCGTTGTTCTGGCATTGGCCTTAATCGGCCAGTTGCTGGCGCAGGGTGGTGACGCATTTCTCGTGCTGGAAAACTCCCGGCCCGTAGGGGGTGATCGCGAGGTGCTGACAATACTGGCCTGGGGCTTTGCAACGCGGGCCGGGCGAAGCGCCTGTATCTCCGATCCGGTCGGGCACGGGATCAACGACATGCGCTTTTCGATGAGCCTGGGGCAGATTCTGCTGTCGCTGATAACGCTGGGCTTCGTGCGCCGGGTGAATATCGATTACCGTCTGCATTCGGGCAACAGCCCGGTCGGTGGAACCTGATGCCCCGTCCTTTGCGCCATGGCCCGCGTCACTGGGTCAATTATCACGGAACGGAATCGGCAGAGCTCGGCGACCTTGTCGAACTGCTGAACAGCGAGCGCGAGGGCGGGCGCGATGTCCTTCGCGAGGTGGCATCGGATGTGCTGGCCTTGCTGCAGGACGCCAGCCGGTGCGGGGCGCAACTGCGCCCGCTTGGCGCTGGCTGGTCGCCATCGCCGATCACGATCGTGCAGGGGGGCTGGCTGGTCGAGACGCGTCGGATCAACCGCTGCTTCGGCCTCACGGCGCGGGATGTCGTTCGCGGGACCGATCCGACACGGCTGATGCTGGTCCAGGCGGGGGCGACCGTCGACGAGGTCAATGATTGCGCCGAGGAGCTGGGCCTGAGTTTGCGCACCGGAGGGGCGAGCAATGGCCAGACCTGGGCAGGAGCCTGCGCGACCGGCACGCACGGCAGCGTCCTGGATGCAGGCGGAATTCAGGATCACATCCGTGCGGTCCAGGTGGTGACGCCCTCTGGGATATTCTGGGTCGAGCCGCACCGGCCCGTGATGTCGCCGGATTTCGTCGCGGCGACCGGGAGCACGATCTTTCGCGATGACGACGTTTTTGCGGCCTGTCAGGTCGCCGTCGGCGCGATGGGCTTCATCACCGCGATGGTGATCGAATGCGTACCCATATACATGGTGCGCAACATCCAGAAGCGCGCGCGCATCGAGCGGGAGGATATCTCACGCCTGGCCGAGGGCGACTTTCGCGGCTTCTCCCGCGCGTTCGGGCTGAACGAGGAGCCGCACTTCCTCCAGGTAATCCTCAACCCCTTCGCCCCGTTCGAAAAGGACGCGCTGCTGCGCATGCTCTATCTGCGCGATTTCGACCCCGCTATCCCGCCGCCTCCGCGTCCGCTGACCGGCGCGGGCTATGATGCGCTGACCCTGATCGGCAAGGCGATGGCGGGGATCGATCTGCTCCGCGCGGACATCCTGCAGCTTGCGATGCGCGCTGGCTATGCGGTGCAGCGCGACATTCATGATCCCGAAGCGATCGCCACCTGGGGGCATACCACCGAGCCGCACAATCCGATCGCCAATCTGTTCAACGGATCGGTGACGATGCTGCGGTCCGATCTGGAACGCGCCTTCGATCCGCTGATCGAGGCGTTTCTGAGCGGCGGGGGAGGGACGGTGGTGACGCTGCGCTTCATGCAGCGCGCTGCCGGGCTGCTCGCCCCGGCGCGTTTCGACAGCAATGTCGTGATCGATTTCGATGGTCCGCGCAGCGATGTCAGCCATCGCAGCTATCGCGCGGTGGTGGCGAAGCTCGATGCGCTGGCTATTCGTTTCACCCGCCATTGGGGCAAAACCAACGATCTTGATGCGGTGCGCGTCGCCCGTGACTATGGTGATGACTATCGCCGCTTCCGTGTCGCGCAACGCCGGCTGATGCCCGATCCTTCCGATATAGCCGTGTTCCGTTCCGATCCATTGGTGCATCTGGGGCTGATCGACTGACCCGGACGGGGATTCGATCGCGCTGAAAGCTTGACAAAAGCGCACCGGCACGGTGTTAGCCGCGCTATCGGCTGGCCTTGCTATTGGGCAGGCTCATCATCGCCCATTTTCGATCAGGATCCATGGTTCTCATGCACGCATATCGCACTCACAGCTGCACCGCGCTTCGCGCTTCCGATGTTGGTCAGCAGGTCCGCCTGTCGGGCTGGATTCATCGCAAGCGCGACCATGGCAACCTGCTCTTCATCGACCTGCGCGACCATTACGGGCTGACCCAGATCGTGACCGACAGCGACAGCCCCGCCTTTGCGTCGCTGGAGCGGTTGCGCGTCGAAAGCGTCGTCACGGTGACCGGAACCGTCGTCGCACGATCGCCCGAGACGGTGAATGCCAATCTGCCGACCGGCGAGATCGAGGTGCGCGCCGCCGAGGTCGTGATCCAGTCCGCTGCCGAAGAGCTGCCGATGCCGGTCGCGGGCGAGCAGGAATATCCCGAGGATATCCGACTGCGCTACCGCTTCCTCGATCTGCGCCGCGAACGCCTGCACCGCAACATCATGCTGCGCTCGCAGGTCATCGCATCGCTTCGTCGTCGCATGGTCGAACAGGGCTTTACCGAGTTCCAGACGCCGATCCTGACCGCTTCCTCGCCCGAAGGCGCGCGCGACTATCTGGTGCCCAGCCGCGTGCACCCGGGCAAGTTCTACGCGCTGCCCCAGGCCCCGCAGATGTTCAAGCAGCTGCTGATGGTCGCAGGGTTCGACCGCTATTTCCAGATCGCGCCGTGCTTCCGCGACGAAGATGCGCGCGCCGACCGCAGCCCCGGCGAATTCTACCAGCTCGACCTCGAAATGAGCTTCGTGACGCAGGACGATGTGTTCGCAGCGCTCGAGCCGGTGCTTGCTGGCGTGTTCGAGGAATTCTCTGGCGGCAAGCATGTGACGCCTGCCGGCACCTTCCCGCGCATTCCCTATCGCGAATCCATGCTGAAATATGGGTCGGACAAGCCCGACCTGCGCAACCCGCTGGTGATCAGCGATGTGACCGAGCATTTCGTCGGATCGGGCTTCGGCCTGTTCGACAAGATCGTCGGCAGCGGCGGCAAGGTGCGCGCGATTCCCGCTCCCGGCGCGGGCGCGATGAGCCGCAAGTTCTTCGACGACATGAACGATTGGGCGCGCAGCGAAGGTCATGCGGGCCTTGGCTATATCAACATCAAGGATGGCGTGCCCGGCGGCCCGATCGCCAAGAACCATGGCGAGGAAGGCACGGCCAAGCTGATCGCCGAGCTCGGCCTTGGCCCCAATGATGGCGTGTTCTTTGCCGCGGGCAAGGAACTGCAGGCCGCCAAGCTGGCAGGCGCGGCGCGCACGCGGGTTGGCGAGCAGCTCGGACTGATCGAGCAGGGCGTCTACAAGTTCTGCTGGATCGTCGATTTCCCGATGTTCGAATATGACGAGGATGCCAAGAAGATCGATTTCAGCCACAACCCCTTCTCGATGCCGCAGGGCGAGATGGAGGCGCTGGAGACGATGGACCCGCTCGATATCCTCGCCTGGCAGTATGACATCGTGTGCAACGGCGTCGAACTGTCCTCCGGCGCGATCCGCAACCATCGTCCGGACATCATGTACAAGGCATTCGAGATTGCCGGCTACACCAAGGAAGATGTCGAGAAGAACTTCTCCGGCATGCTCAACGCGTTCAAGTACGGCGCGCCGCCGCACGGCGGATCGGCTCCGGGCGTCGACCGCATGGTGATGCTGCTCGCCGACGAACCCAATATCCGCGAGGTCGTGCTGTTCCCGATGAACCAGAAGGCCGAAGACCTGATGATGGGGGCACCCTCGCCGGTGAACCTCAAGCAGTTGCGTGAGCTCAACATCCGGGTGGTCGAGCCCCAGAAGAGCTGACACAGGGCTGATTGCAAAAACTGTGAAACTGTGATCCTGTGGTGGTCATGAAGAACGTGACCATCGCGCTCGACGACGAGACGCACCGGCTCGCCCGCATCCGCGCCCTCAGTCGGAGTGCGCGAAATGCCGATGCCCTATGCCGCCGTTCCTTCTGCCGATGATTTCGTACCGCTGAAAAAGCCCCGGCAGCCGGGCGCGTTGCGGGGCAAGATTCATATGGCGGAAGATTTCAACGAGACTCCACAATGGCTGATCGACGCCATGGAGGGCAAGGACAGCGACAAGCCCTGGCCCATCGGCTGATCATTCGGGCCTGAGCGATGCGGCTGATGCTCGACACCCATGTCCTGCTGTGGTGGTTGCAGGACAATCCCCGGCTGAGCCAGAAAGCGCGCGCGCTGATCGCCGACCCCGATCACGAGTTGATGGTAAGCCTGGCCTCGCCCTGGGAGATTTCGGTCAAGCACTGCATCGGCAAGATGCAGGAGAGCGGGGCTGACGTCATGGTCGCGCTGGATGGGCAGGGTATCGCCGTGCTTGATTTCGAACCTGAGCATCTCCGCGTGCTGGAGGCGATGCCGCTGATCCATCGCGATCCGTTCGATCATCTGATCATCGCCCAAGCGCTGGCGGAGCGCTGCACGATCATCACCGACGACGCGCAGTTTAGCGCTTATGGCGTGCCTTGCCTGGCTGCCTGAGCTGGTGTGACCGGTGACCTTGCGCACAGCATTGCAGAATGACTCGGGCAAGGATTGTGTTACATTTCAATGGAATCGCGCTGCATCGGCAGCGCAGCATTTTGGGGCGTTTGCATGAAATCAGGGTTTGCATTGCCGGGCACCGTGGCTCGTCTTGCGGTCATTCTGTCAGCGATGGCTGGCGCGGGCATCGCCCAGGCCGAGACGCTGACCATAGACGCGCTCTACCCCGCGCGCGATCGTGACGCGGCGCAGGTGGGTTCATTGGTCGTCGAACGCTTTGGCGGGCGCGATGGCGGGGAACTGTCGTTCGCGATCGAAGGCGCGCTGAACGAGGTGATCGTCTACGGCCAGCCTTATTTCCGGGTGGTCGCCGAACGGTCGAGTGCTCCGGCCGATGCTGTGCTGTCCGGCATAGCCACCGCGCAGATGCAGAACCAGCCGGTCGAGGAAAGCCGCAAGGAATGCGTCGAGCGCGACGGTAACGACAAGTGCATCCGCGAGGAGCAGGTAAAGATCCGCTGCAATCGTCGGATCGTCTCGCTCAACTCCTCGCTGCGCATGGCGCGGATCGACGATGGCGCGATCGTCTATCAGCGCCAGATATTCAAGAGCGACCAGGTGGTGATCTGCCCCGACCGCCAGGCCAATCGCAGCCTGCCCGATACGGTCTCGATGCTGGTTGAACAGGTCGCGGACGAAGTGAGGAGCGATATCGCCCCGGTATTCCGCAGCGATGCCATCCGCGTGCTGGAAGGCCGCAAGGGCCTCGACAAGGACCAGTCGAACCGGTTCAAGGATGCGCTCAAGGCAACCTTCCGGGACCCTGGTCAGGCATGTTCGATCTGGCAGGCGCTCGATACCGAGGTGCCGGGTCAGAGTTCGGTCGTGTTCAACCTCGCACTGTGCGCCGAGCAGCGCGGCGAACTCGATGAGGCCATGACGCGCTACCGCCAGGCGCAGACGCTGCTGCCACGCGAACCGGCGATCCGCGCGGCGTTCGACCGGATTGCGGCGCGTCAGGTGGCGGAAGGCGATTACAATGCCCGCGAGGCGCGACTGGGGGGAACGGGTTCATGACGATCAAGCTGTCCGACTATGAGAAAGGCTCCGGCTTTGATGGCGATTATGACGCGGCGTTGAAGGGGCTGCAGGAAAGGCTGTCGCACGCGCATGCCCGGCACATCGTCCATGGTCACCGCGCGATCATCGTCATGGAAGGCTGGGATGCGGCGGGCAAGGGCGGAATCATCAAGCGGATGACCGCCGAATGGGACCCGCGCTATTTCCAGGTCTGGCCGATCAGCGCGCCGACCCCGTACGAGAAGGACCGGCATTTCCTCTGGCGCTTCTGGCAGAAATTGCCCGGCAGCCGCGAAATCTCGGTCTTCGATCGCTCCTGGTACGGGCGCGTGCTGGTCGAACGGGTCGAGCAGTTCGCCAGCGAGCGCGAATGGAAGCGCGGCTATGACGAGATCAACGAGTTCGAGGCGCAACAGGTCGATGGCGGCACCGCGATCATCAAGATTTTCCTGCATGTGACGCAGGCAACGCAGGACAAGCGCCTCGCCGACCGGCTGTCCGTCCCCGAGAAGCGCTGGAAGGTGACGCACGACGATTTCCGCAATCGCGCCAAGCGGGCCGACTATCTCGACGCGATGCACGACATGTTCCGCCAGACCGACACGCGCTGGGCACCGTGGAAGGTGTTCGACGGCAACAACAAGAAGGCTGCGCGCATCGCGGTGCTGACGCATATCGCCGAGCGGCTCGAGGCCAGCGTCCCTAAGTCCTTGCCCGATGCCGATCCCGAGCTCGTGGCGCTGGCGAAAGAGGCGTTCGGCTACAAGGGCTAGAACAGCTCGCCCTGCGTGCCGTCTGCCGGGGCGCGGAAGTGCGATGCATCCAGTACCCATTTGTACTGGTTGAGCCCCGCGCGTTTGACCGCGAGGCGGAAGCGGGTGCGAATCAGGTCGGCCCAGGGGCCGGACCCACGCATGCGCGAGCCGAAATCGGGATCATTGTCGCGCCCGTCGCGCATCTGCTGGATGATCGCCATGACCTTGGCGGCGCGATCGGGAAAATGTGCGTCGAGCCAGGCGCGGAACAGCGGCGCGACCTCGTGCGGCAGGCGCACGGGGATGTAGGACGCCGACAGCGCGCCTGACTCGCCCCCGGCAGCGACCAGCGCCTCGATTTCGTGATCGGTGATTGCAGGGATGACAGGCGACACGTTGATGTGCGTCGGCACGCCCGCTTCGCTCAGCGCTCGGATCGCGGCGAGCCGCTTGCGCGGGGCGGCCGCGCGCGGTTCGAGCGTGCGTGCCGTCGCGCTGTCGAGCGTGGTGACCGAGAGCGCGATGGCGACCAAGTCGTGCCGCGTCATTTCCGCCAGCAGGTCGATATCGGCGAGCACCCGGTCCGACTTGGTGGTGATCGATACCGGATGGCGCGCTTCCAGACAGACCTCGAGGATCGACCGGGTAATGCGATAGTCCGCCTCGAGCGGTTGATACGGGTCGGTATTGGTGCCCAGCGCGATCACCTTGGGCACATAGCCCGGCTTGCGCAGCGTCGTGCGCAGCAGCTTGGCCGCATCGGGCTTGGCAAACAATCGGCTTTCGAAATCGAGCCCCGGTGACAGATCGAGCCAGGCATGGGTGGGCCGGGCATAGCAATAGATGCAGCCATGCTCGCAGCCGCGATAGGCGTTGATCGACTGGTCGAACGGAAGATCGGGGGACGTGTTGCGCGAGATGATCGAGCGCGGGTGTTCGATCGTCACCGTGGTGCGCAGCGGGGCAGGGCTGTCGTCGATCGCGGCGCGCTGGTCGAGCCAGTCGCCATCGACCTCGCGCACCGGCAGGTTGAAGCGCGCCGACTCGCGGTTCAGCGGCGCGCCTCGGCCTTTGATTGGGGGCGGGTGGACGGACATGCGTCCAGATTAGAACATTTCAGGAACAAATGCCACCGCTTTGGTCATTCCCGCGAAAGCGGAAATCACGCTTATTCGTTGGCGGAGGCTGTAAGCGGGACCCCCGCCCGCGCGGGGGTGACGATGGATGGTGGCAGAGTGCTGGACTATTTCTCGCGCAGCCTTGGCATCAGCTCGATGAAATTGCAGGGCCGGTTGCGGCTGTCGAGCTGTTCGCTCAGGATGCCGTTCCACCCATCCTTGACCGCACCATTCGATCCGGGCAGCGCGAAGATATAGGTGCCGCGCGCGAGCACCGCGCAGGCGCGCGATTGCACGGTGCTGGTGCCGATGGTCTGATAGCTGAGCCAGCGGAACAGCTCGCCGAAGCCCGGAATGTCCTTGTCCTTCACCCGGTCGAGCGCCTCGGGCGTGATGTCGCGTCCGGTCAGCCCCGTGCCGCCAGTGGAGATGATCGCATCAATCTCGGGATCGTCGATCCAGTTGTTGAGCCGGACGACCAGCCGCTCGACATCGTCCTTCTCGATCGCGCGCGTGATCAGCTTGTGGCCCTTGCCGGTGATCAGCCCGGCCAGGATATCGCCCGATGTGTCGTCGGCAGCGGTGCGCGTGTCCGAGATGGTCAGCAGCGCGATGTTGATGGGCTTGAACGCCCGCGATTCGTCGATGGCCATCGCTCAGTTGTGCTGCACGGTATCCAGCCGGACAAGCTCGATTCCGCCGGCATGCGGAAAGCGCGGCCACATGCCCTGCGCAAGGCCCGTCGCGCTCTTGGAATTCACGCCCGCCTGCTTTTCGTACATCCAATAGTTGCGCAGGATGATGCCAACATAGGCGCGCGTTTCCCAATAGGGGATCGATTCGATGAACAGCAGCGGATCGCCATTGTCCCGCACCTTCTCGTTCCAGCGGCTGACCGGCAGCGGCCCGGCATTATAAGCGGCGATGATCTTGGGCAGCAGCCCCTGGGTCTCGGGCCGGGTGTTGAGGAATTCGAGATAGCGCTGGCCATATTCGAGATTCACCGCCGGCTGATAGAGCGCGCTGGCATCGAGCGACTGGCCGCGGGCGCGCGCCATGTCCTGTGCGGTGCCGGGGCGGACCTGCATCAGCCCGCGCGCATCGGCGGGGCTGCGCGCATCGCTGCGGAAGTTCGATTCCTGCAGGGTGTGCGCATAGACCAGCGCCGGATCGACGCGCCAGCCTTCCACCGGTACCCAGCGCGGCGAGGGGAAGCGTGCGAAGCTGTCCGGGCGGCTGCCCTGCGGTCCGTTCTGCGCGAGCCACATCTGTGTCTGCGGCATGGACAGATCGCGCGCGAGGCGCAGCAGGCAATCGTGCGCGCTATCGCCGGCAATCTGGGCTTCGTGGCGCAAGACCTGGTCGGCAAGGGTCGATTCGCCGATCTGCGTCAGCGCGATGGCACGGCGGACATTGGGTCGGTCCTTGAGCAGCTTCCAATCGTTGGAGCTGAAGTCGGGCGCACGCACCGAGCTGTCGGCAAGGCCCAGTTGCTCGGCCGCGAGCACGCCATAGAGCGTCTCGCCATATTGGCTGGCCGCACGCAGATTGGGCTGGACCAGATCGGGGCGGCGGCAGCGCGTCGCGGCGCGCGAGGCCCAGTAATAGCCGGCGGCGCGCTGCTCCTCGTTCCAGGCATTGGCCGCAGCGCCTTCGAAGCCCTGCAGCGCAGCGGCGCAATTGCCCAGGCGCCAGGCCGCGAGTCCTGCGGTCCAGTGCGCCTCGCCGAGCCACTCGCCCGAACCCAGCGTCGCGGCGCGCGCCATGTCGAGCGCTTCCTGATCGCGATTTTCGAGATAATAGGACCAGGCCACGCGCTGCTGCAGCTCGGTGCGGGCCTGGGGGCTGAGGAAATCGACCTGATCGGCCAGCGCTGCTGCGGCACCGGCGGGATCATCGGCAACGATGCGTTCCTGGATCGTCGCGGCCAGCGTAGGGGGCACCGTGCCGTCTGCGACGCTGCGCGGCTTGCCCCGCCGGGTCAGCCCGCCGAAATTCGCCATGCGCACCATCTGGGGGCGGTCGGGCAGGATCGTCGCACCGCGCTTGGTGGCAAGCGAGGCAAGACGCTCGGCATGCGGAAGGTCTGGCGCGGCGTTGAGCAAGCTGAGCAGCGGCCCCATTTCGACACGCGGCGAATTGGCGGCAAGGAACAGCTCGGCCCGCGCGATATCGTGCAGCACGCCCTTTTCGCGGCTGTCGAGCAGTTCGCTTGCCTTGGCCCAGTTCTGTCCCCGGATCGCGCCGAACACCTGCGAATAATAGTCGCGCTCGGATGAGGAGAGCAGATCGGGCACCTGCGTCTTGGCGACGCGACTGGAAAAATAGCTATAGGATGATTCTTCGGCCATGGCTGGCTGGCAGGAGATCAGGGCCGCACCCCCGGCGATGATCAGCGCTTTCTTCAGCAAGGTCTTACTCCACGAGCAGCTTCTGCCATTGCTGCCACGCCATGCTTTTCTCTTGCACGATGCGATGAAACATCAGGCTGAGCTTGCGCGTGACCACCGTTTTGACAGTTCGGTCACCATGGTTAAGAAAATGGAAATCGGTTGGCTTTTGCGATGGGTCGTGGCTAAGCAGCGCCCTGGCGGTGTCTTCACCTGCAACCACCAGCATTTCCGGGGCTGCCAGCCCGATATGATGCCGGGCTATGCGAGTCCAGGTGCCAAGATGCGGCAGCGCCGCCTGGTTATCGAAAACGACCCGCGGGAACAGCGAGGCGCGGTAGACATCCTCCGGCGCAAAGCCGCACGCGCGCGCGATCATGTCGAGCAGCCGGCCCGACCGACCCGACAGCACCGTGTCCTGATCGTCACGCTCGGGCGCGCCGGTCAGGACCATCAGCCGTGCTCCCTGTCTTCCCGCGGGCGCAATATGGCGGCCGTCGCCGCCGTCGGCCGCGAGCGACCCGCTGCGCCATGCCGCAACAAAGGCATCGAGCGTCTCGGGCAGAACGAGTTCTGCGGGCGCCTTGGCAACGGGTGCGTCGGGGGCAGGAGAGGCAGCCGCCGGCCTTTGTTGAAGCGCGGGGCGCGGTGCCGCCGCTGTACGCACTGGCGGCACATCATCGGCCAACCAGTCATTGGGCGTATCGGCAAAGTCACAGTCCACGCCGGCCAGCTGCCACCAGTCGATCAGGCTTTGTGCCTCGCGCAGGGGATCGTTAACCGGTGTCAGCACGTTGATGCCCCAAAGCGGGTTGACTTGGGCGCTGCGGCGCTATTGGAGTGAACGGGAGAGGGCATGCCATCGCCTTATGGCACAGGCCCCATCCTGAGCAACGGGGAACACATGATGAGTGAACGCGAATCCATGCCATTTGACGTCGTGATTGTCGGCGCAGGCCCTGCTGGCCTTGCTGCGGCGATCCGGCTCAAACAATTGGCAGCGGAGAATAACGCCGAGATCGAGGTGTGCGTCATCGAGAAGGGCTCGGAAGTCGGTGCGCATATCCTGTCCGGCGCAGTGTTCGATCCGCGGGCTCTGGACGAGTTGATCCCCGACTGGCGCGAGCAGGATTGCCCGATGGCCGCCACCCCGGTGACCGAGAACCATCACTGGGTGCTGACCAAGTCAAAGAAAATGGCGATTCCGCATATCGCGACGCCTTCGTTCATGCACAACAAGGGCACCTATACTGGCAGCCTCGGCAATCTGTGCCGCTGGCTGGCGGAAAAGGCCGAAGAGCTGGAAGTCCAGATTTTTCCGGGCTTCGCTGCGGCCGAAATCCTCTATAACGAGGATGGATCGATCAAGGGCGTCGCCACCGGCGACATGGGCATCGGCAAGGATGGCGAGCACAAGCCCGACTATACGCCAGGCCTGGAACTGCATGCGCGCTACACCTTTTTTGCCGAAGGCGCGCGCGGCCATCTGACCAAGATCCTCAAGCGCCAGTTCGATCTGGAGGCTAATTGCGAGCCGCAGGTCTATGGCATCGGCCTCAAGGAATTGTGGGATATCGATCCTAAGAAGCACGTGCCGGGCCGGGTGATCCATACGCAGGGCTGGCCGCTCGACGATGCCTGGGGCGGTGGCTTCCTCTATCATCAGGCCAATGGTCAGGTGGCCTTGGGCTTCGTGGTCGCGCTGTCGTACCAGAACCCGCATCTCTCGCCGTTCCAGGAATTCCAGCGCTGGAAGACGCACCCGGAAATCCGCAAGATCCTCGAAGGCGGCAAGCGCGTGTCCTACGGCGCGCGCGCGATCAACGAGGGCGGCTGGCAGTCGGTGCCCAAGCTGGCTTTCCCGGGCGGCGCGCTGATCGGGTGCAGCGCGGGCTTCGTCAACGTGCCGCGCATCAAGGGCAGCCACACTGCGATGAAATCGGGCATGCTCGCTGCCGAAGCCGCATTCCGCGCGATCCAGGCCGACCGGACGTCGGACGAGCTGTCGGACTATCAGGAAAATCTCAACGCCAGCTGGATTGCCGAGGAACTGAAGAAGGTCCAGAATGTCGAGCCTTGCGTCGACAAGTTCGGCGGCACCATCGGCACGGTGCTGGGTGGCATCGACATGTGGATGCGCCAGCTGGGCATCGGCCTGCCGATCACGATGAAGCACGATCCCGACTACAAGCATATGGGCCGCGCCGATCTCTACCCGAAGATCGACTATCCCAAGCCCGATGGCGTCATCACGTTCGACCGGCTTTCCTCGGTGTTCCTGTCGAACACCAATCACGAAGAAGACCAGCCGGTCCACCTGCAGCTCAAGGATCCGAGCATCCCGGTCCAGGTCAACCTGCCATTGTATGACGAACCGGCGCAGCGGTACTGCCCGGCGGGCGTGTACGAGGTGGTCGGACAGGAAGAGGGCAATCCGCGCTTCCAGATCAACGCGCAGAACTGCGTCCATTGCAAGACCTGCGACATCAAGGAAATGAGCCAGAACATCAACTGGGTGGTGCCCGAAGGTGGCGGCGGCCCCAACTATCCGAACATGTGATCGACCGGAAACCTTCCCGGCTGGGGGAGGCTATCAACCTGAAGGTTTCAAGTCCCGGTGCTCACCGAAACCGCCTATGCCAAGGTCAACCTCGCGCTGCACGTCCGGCGGCGGCGCGAGGATGGCTATCATGATCTTGAAAGCCTGTTCGCCTTTGTCGATCGCGGGGATGCGTTGAGCGCCGCGCCCCGGTCGGACGGTGCCCTGTCGCTGACGATAAGCGGGCCATTCGCGCATGGCCTCGATAGCGGCGATAACAATCTGGTGCTCCGCGCTGCTTCAGCACTCCGGCAAAGCGCGCCCTACGGACAATTTGGTGCAGACCTGCACCTCACCAAGAACCTCCCCGTCGCCTCCGGGATCGGCGGAGGCTCAGCCGATGCCGCCGCCGCGCTGCGCCTGCTCAATCGCCTGTGGGGATGCGCCCTGACCGACCGCGAACTCTGCGCGATCGGCGAGACGTTCGGCTCCGATATCCCCGCCTGCGTGATCAGCCAGAGCCTGCGCGTCGAGGGCAGGGGCGAAGCACTGGCGCCGCTCAGCCTGCAGGGCCTCTCGGGCATGCCGATCCTGCTCGTCAATCCTGGCATTCCGCTCGGCACCGCGCCGGTGTTCCAGGGCTGGGATCAGGTCGATCGAGGCCCGCTCGATACGTCCAGTCTTGAGGCCGTCATTGCAGCCGGGCGCAATGACCTCGAAGGCCCCGCGCGTATGCTCGTACCCGAAATCGCAGACGTGCTCGAACGGCTGCGCTCGACGCCCGGCGTCACCTTGTCGCGCATGTCGGGCAGCGGCGCGACCTGCTTTGCACTGTTCGATTCGCCAGAAGCTTGCACTACAGCCGAACAGGCTCTGGCGGCCGATCAGCCGACCTGGTGGCTGATGTCAGGAATGCTGCGATGAACGGCTTTCAACCCTATGAAATCATTGCCTCGAAACCGGGATCGATGGGCGAGAACATCGTCATCATTGCCGACCATGCGAGCAACCATGTCCCCGAAGGCATCGACTTAGGCGTCGCGCCGGACGTCATGACGCAGCATGTTGCGATCGATATCGGCGTGGCCGAAGTCACCCGAGCGCTGTGCGAGCCGATCGGCTGCGGCGCGGTGCTGGCGCGCGTCTCGCGGCTTGTGATCGATTTCAACCGCGAGGAGGATGCGCCCGGCCTCATTCCGCTGACCAGCGACGGCATCGCCATTCCGGGCAATGCCGATGCCGATCCCGAAACGCGGCTCGCGGCCTATTACCGGCCCTATCATGACGCCGTGGCGGCCATGCTCGCCAGTGTGTCGAATCCCTTCATCCTGTCGCTGCACAGCTTCACCCCGCAGCTCGCCACGCGCCCTGAAGAGGCAAGGCCTTGGGATATAGGGATTTTGTACAATCGCGATGATCGCGCGGCGCGCATCGCCCTGCCGCTGCTGGCCGAGACAGGGCTCAATGTTGGCGACCAGCTGCCCTATGCCGGCACGCTGCTCAATGCGACAATGAACCGCCATGCCGAAGAACCGGGCAGGCCCTATCTGGGCGTGGAAATGCGGCAGGACCATGTTTCCGACCCAAATGGCGCGGCCCGAATGGCGGAGATATTGGCCCCTGTAGTCCTCGCATGCCGCAATAGACTTGCGTAGCGCGCCCGATTTTGGAAAGAGCCCGGCCAGAGAAAGGCCCGATCATGACACATAATTTCGACAAGTCGAAGCTCCCCAGCCGCCACGTCTCCGTGGGACCGGAGCGCGCGCCGCATCGCAGCTATTATTATGCCATGGGCCTGACCGAGGAAGAGATTGCGCGGCCTTTCGTCGCGGTCGCCAGTGCGGGCAACGACAGCGCGCCGTGCAATACCACGCTCGATGCCCAGGCCGATGCTTGCCGCGAAGGGGTGAACGCTGCAGGCGGCATGCCGCGCCGGTTCAACACCATCACGGTGACCGACGGTATCGCCATGGGCCATCAGGGCATGAAGAGCTCGCTGGTCAGCCGCGAGGTCATCGCCGATTCGGTCGAGCTGTCGGTGCGCGGCCATTGCTATGACGCGCTGGTCGGCTTTGCAGGGTGCGACAAGTCGCTGCCCGGCATGATGATGGCAATGCTGCGGCTCAACGTCCCTTCGATCTTCGTCTACGGCGGCTCGATCCTGCCCGGCCATTATGACGGCCGCGACGTGACGGTGAAGGACGTGTTCGAGATGGTCGGCCAGCACGCGGCGGGCAATTGTCCGCTCAAGGACCTGATCGCGCTCGAGAAAGTGGCGTGCCCCGGCCATGGCGCGTGCGGAGGCCAGTATACCGCCAACACCATGGCGTGTGTCGGCGAAGCGATTGGCCTCTCGCTCCCCAACAGCAACATGATGCCCGCACCCTATGAGAGCCGCGCCGAAATCGCGGTCGCGGCGGGACGCCAAGTGATGGAACTGCTCGCGCGCAACTTGAGGCCGCGTGACATCTGCACGCGTGAAGCCTTTGAAAATGCAGCGCGGGTTGTTGCTGCGACCGGCGGTTCTACCAATGCGGGGCTTCATCTGCCTGCCATGGCGAGCGAGGCAGGGATCGATTTCGACCTGTTCGACGTCGCCGAAATCTTCAAGACCACGCCTTATATCGCCGACCTGCAACCCGGCGGTCGCTATGTTGCGCGCGACATGTACGAGGCGGGCGGCGTCTACATGCTGATGAAGACGCTGCTGGAGAATGGCATGCTGCACGGCGATTGCATGACGGTCACCGGCAAGACGCTGGGCGAGAATATCGATCAGGTTACCTGGAACCCCGACCAGAAAGTCATCTACGACGTGAAGGCGCCGTTAAGCCCCACCGGAGGCGTCGTTGGCCTCAAGGGTTCGCTCGCGCCCGATGGCGCCATCGTCAAGGTGGCAGGCATGGCGCGGCTGCAATTCACTGGCCCCGCCCAGGTGTTCGATTGCGAGGAAGAGTGCTTCGCTGCGGTCGAGGCGCGCCAGATTCGCGAAGGATCGGTCATCGTCATCCGCTATGAAGGGCCCAAGGGCGGACCCGGCATGCGCGAGATGCTGTCGACCACCGCCGCGCTCTATGGGCAGGGCATGGGCGAGAGCGTTGCGCTGATCACCGATGGACGTTTTTCCGGCGCGACGCGCGGCTTCTGCATCGGCCATGTCGGACCCGAAGCGGCCGATTGCGGTCCGATTGCGCTGGTCGAGGATGGCGACATCATCTCGATCGACGCCGAAGCCGGCACGATCGACCTGCATGTCGACGAGGCCGTGCTGGCAGAGCGCCGCAAGGCGTGGCAGCCGCGCACCAACGACTATCAGGCGGGTGCCTTGTGGCGCTATGCCCAGAATGTGGGCCCGGCGAGCAAGGGTGCGGTAACGCATCCGGGAGCCAAGGCGGAACGCCATGTCTATGCGGATATCTGAGACGCTGGTCGTTTCCGCTGCACTGGCGATGCTGGCGGGATGCTCCGGGGAGACCAAACCTGATCCGCTGGCAGAGGCCGACGATAGCCGCGTCGCCTGCGCGCTCGGAAGCGATACCGAATTTGCCGAGAAATGCGATGTCGAGCGCGTGCAGAGCGGCGACAAGCGCGAGCTGGTGCTGCGGCACCCCGATGGCGGTTTCCGCAGGTTCGAGATCGTGACGGACGGTCGTGGCCTGATCGCGGCCGACGGTGCCGAGCAGGCGGTGGTGACGCCGCTCGCCGATGGCCGCATCCAGCTTTCGGTCGGCGATGACCGCTATCGCATCCCCGCGACGATCAAGCCTGGCGCAGGCGGTGGCTGATCGCGGATCAGCCGTGCTGACGGTCGCCGAGATGGTCGCGGCCGAACAGGCGATCTTCGACACCGGCGTCTCGGTCGATGCGCTGATGCAGCGTGCGGGCGAGGGCGCGGGCCAGATGATCTGGCGGATCGGCGGCACGGCGCCCACGCTCGTGCTGTGCGGTCCTGGAAATAACGGCGGCGATGGCTATGTAATCGCAGATTTTTTGTGCAGGAAAGGCGTGCCGGTAACCGTTGCCGCATTGTCCGGACCGCGCACCGACGCCGCGCGCAATGCGCGGGCGCGCTTTGGAGGCGAGGTCGTGAAGTTCGATGAGGCCGAACCCGCTGCGCAGGTCGTCGATTGCCTGTTCGGCAGCGGCCTGACGCGTCCCCTCGACGGTGCCGTCTGGCATCGCTTTGCCGAACTGGTCGGCCAGGCGCGGCGCAGCTTTGCGATTGATCTGCCCAGCGGGGCGGATGCCGACCGCGCGGTCTGGCTCAACGAACCGCTGCGCTTCGACCATGTGCTGGCGCTGGGGGCTTGGAAATACGCCCATCTGCTCGAGCCGGTGGCGAGCGATTGCGGCGCGCTCAGCCTGATCGAGATCGGGGTCGATACCGAGGCGGCCAAGGTCCGCAGGATCGCCCGGCCCGCGATCGCCGCGCCCGATGCGCGTTCGCACAAGTACCGCCGCGGGCTGGTGGCGGTGCTGGTCGGCGAGATGCCCGGGGCTGCGCTGCTGGCGGCCCGCGCGGCGCAAGGGGCGGGGGCTGGCTATGTCAAGCTGATCGGGGCGGGCGATCCGCCGCCACAGCTTCCTGCCGATATCGTCTGGCAGCAGGCAGACGGCTCGGGCGCGGTTGCCGAGGCGTTGCAGGATCCCCGCATCGGCACGGTTGTTGTCGGGCCGGGCCTGGGGCGGGGCGATCAGGCGATTGCGCTTCTGGAAACTGCGCTGAGCTGTCCGCACCCGCTGATTATCGATGCCGATGCGCTGCACCTGCTGCCTGCGCAATTCCCGCAGATGACGGGGCGCGGCGCGCCGGTGCTGCTGACCCCACACCAGGGCGAGTTCGAGGCGCTGGAGGGTGTGACAGACAGCGATGCGATGAACAAGGTCGCTCGAACAGCCGCGCTTGCTGAAACGCTGGATGCATTCTTACTCTACAAGGGCGCAGATACCGTGATCGCTGCCCCCGATGGCCGCGCGGTGATTGCCGATCGGCGCTGTTCGTGGCTATCGGTCGCCGGCACGGGCGACGTGCTTGCCGGCTGCATGGCGGCGCGGCTCGCGGGGCATGCCCAGCCGTTCGATGCCATGACCGAGGCAGCCTGGCTGCAGGACTTCGCTGCTCGGATCGTCGGACCGGCGTTCAGCGCGCTGGAGCTTGCCACGGCCCTGCGCCAAGCCCTGGAGGCCTGTCTTGAGCGATGACCTTATTGTCCGCATCGCGGCGCGCGGCGATGGCGTCACCGCTTCGGGCCTCCATGTCGCCGGGGCAGCCCCGGGGGACGCCCTTGCCAGCGATGGGAGCATCGTGCCCGGTCCGCATCATGCCGTGCCGCCATGCCCGCATTTCGGGACGTGCGGCGGGTGCCAGTTGCAGCATGTTGACGATACCGCGCTTGCCGATTTCGTCCGCGACCGTGTCACGGGGCCTCTCGCTGCCAAGCAGATCGTCGCGCGCGACGTTCGACCGGTGCACCTCTCGCCCCCGCGCAGCCGCAGGCGAGCCTCATTGCGCTATGTGCGCAAGGGCGGGCAGGTCACGCTGGGCTTTGCGGGCCAAGGCAGCCACGATCTGGTCGACATCCGCAGCTGCGAGATCGTGACGCCAAGACTGCATGACGTCATGATGGCCGTGCGCGGCCTGATCGCGAAATGGCCGGAATCGCGGATTTCCGGCAGTGTCGAGCTGACCGAGATCGACCAGGGCGTCGATGTGCTGATCTCCGGGCTGGCACCAAAAGCGCTGGCGGAGCACGAACTGCTCTCCGGCTTTGCCGAGGCGCAGGGGCTGGCGCGGCTGTCGATCGACCAGGGCTTCGGACCCGAGCCGCAGTACGAGCCCGTGCCGGCCACGATCAGCTTCGGCGATATCGCGGTGCGCTTTCCGCAGGCAAGCTTCCTTCAGGCGACGCGCGATGGCGAGGCGGTGCTGGCGTCGGCTGCGCGCGAGGCGCTCGATGGTTGCCGGATGGTCGCCGACCTGTTCGCCGGGCTGGGCAGCTTTGCATTTCACCTGATCGCGCCGGGCCGCCGCCTTTATGCCGCCGAGGCGTCGCGCGATGCCATCCTGGCGCTCAAGGCTGCTGCCGATGCGCGCCAGCTGCCATTATTCACCGAACATCGCGACCTGTTCCGCAATCCCGTCCAGCGCGACATGCTCGACCGGCTCGATGGGTTGGTACTCGATCCACCGCGCGCAGGGGCGGAGGAACAGGTGCGCGCCATCGCGGGATCGTCGATCAAGCGCGTCTGCTATGTCAGCTGCAACCCGGCGACCTTCGCGCGGGATGCCCGCATGCTGTGCGACGCCGGTTTCGTGCTCGATACCTTGTGGCCGGTGGGTCAGTTCCGCTGGTCGACGCATGTCGAGCTGGCCAGCCTGTTCGTCCGTCAGCCTTGAGCGCTCCATACGACGCCATCGCGCGGTCGGGTGTCAACGCGAAGCTCGAAGACGTCGGGGCGGGAATAGTGGCCGTCGGTATCAAGCGCGGCGAGATCCTGACCGATGCTGGCCATGTCCAGATCGGCAATCAGCGTCTCGGCTCCCGATCCTGCCTTGGCCAGCACCGTGGCATCGGGCGCAATGATCATGCTGCCGCCAAGCTGCAATTGCCCCTCGGGCATCGCCTCGATCAGCGCACGCGCGGCCTTGCGGGCCTCGGCGTCAAGGTGGCAGAGATCGAGGCCCAGCACCACATCGTCGCGGCTTTGCACGGTGCCCGCGGCCAGCACGAAACAACGGCCTTCAAAGGCATAGTGGCGCGAGGCAATGCCATAGGTCTCGCGCACCGTCGGCCAGGCGGCGATATGCACGGCCTCGCCCTGGTTGTGCATCGCCGCGCGTACAAGCGGCATCCAGTGTTCCCAGCAGATGAGGCTCCCGACTTGGCCGAACGGAGCGCCGTGGGTGCTGAGCGTCGAGCCATCGCCGCGTGCCCAGATCAGCCGTTCGCCATGGGTCAGCACGAGCTTTCGGTGGATCAGCGGCGGCTGGCCGGGGCGTAGCAGCAGCTGGCAGTTATAGAGGCTGGACCGCACGCGCTCGTGCGCGCCGATGCTGATCAGCGCGCCCGATCGATCGACCAGGTCCTGCACCGGAGCGAAACGCGGATCGCCGATGCGGATTGCCTCTTCCAGCAGCACGGCATGCAGCGCGCGCGTGCCCGGATGGTCCCAGAGCGCCGCGCCCGGTGCCTCATCAAGCCAGAGCGGATAGCCGCCCAGAAAGGTCTCGCCAAAGGCTACGATTTGCGCGCCCTGATCGAGCGCGGGTTCGATCAGACCGGGCAGCGCGGCCAGGCCCTGAGTGACCGAGAGCGGGATCGGTGCGGCCTGGACGACCGCCGCACGGATGCGGCGCGGATCAGCCATGCAGGTGGAGGTCGAAGATCGGGATCGCGGCGTGGAAGATCAGCACCATCAGGCACAGGCTCGACGAGGCGAACAGCAGGAAGCGGATGGCGACGCGGTTGACCGTGGCCTGGACCAGGCTGTGCGCGATGCGCAAAGCGACATACAGCCATGCAACCGCGACGTTGATCCCTTCGCCATGGCCGATAATCGCCAGCACGATACACACTGCATAAAAGATTGTCGGTTCGTCGAGCAGGTGATTGTAATTATGGGCTTTCCACTGGACCGGCTGCGGCAGGACAGCATCGAGATCCTTGCCCGTGCCGCCCTTCAGATTGGCGACATCGATCTTGGCCTGCTGCATCGCCGGAATGCGGGTGACGTACATCCATGCCCACATGACCATGGTCCATGCGAGAAGGATGACGACGGGCTGCAAAATGGGCTGGGTCATAGGGGCAATCCTCTCAAAGCGTAGCGAGCAGCGCGCGGACCGCGAGCACGATCAGGCAGAAGGTCGAGGCGAGGAAAAGCAGGAAACGGGTCTGCACCTTGTTGACGGTGGCCTGCCAGATGCTGTGCACGATACGGATCAGGGTGTAGCCCCAGGCGAGCGCGACATTGAAGCCATCACTGCCTGCGCCGGCGATCGCCACGATCGCGATGGTGGCGTAAAAGATGGTCGGCTGCTCCATCAGATGCGCGTAATTGTGTGATTTCCACGCGGCTTGGGGCGGCAGCATCGGATCGAGATCGCTGCCCCGTCCGCCCACGGCCTTGGAAATATCCACGCCCAGCTTCCTGGCGTTGGGAAGCCGCGCACCTGCCATCCAGAACAGCATGACGAGCGACCAGAGCACCAGCACGGCGGCTGGCGTCAGAACATTGGCAGACATGAAGCAGTTCCTCCCCCGCTTTACGGAGGAGGAAACTGCGGCAGCATTATTAGATTGTCAATCGCAACCGATCGGCGCGATCAGCGGTTGATGCTGACCACATTGTCGGCGCGCCAGTGCGGGCGCGCCTCGCCGGTGTACATGGACTGCATCGGCTCGTCGGCGACGGTGTAATGCTCGCTCGTGCCGAAGCCGTTGAAGCCAGTGCGCATCGCCGCGCCATAGGCACCGATCATGCCGATCTCGATATAGTCGCCGGCCTTGATGTCCGCAGGCAGCGGGAAGGGGCCAGCCATATAATCGATATCGTCGCAGGTCGGACCGAAAAAGCTGAAATCGGCATTGTCGTCGCTGCGCTGGGTGCCGAGATAGCGGACCGGGAAGCGCCAGCCGATATGCGCGGCATCGAACAGCGCGCCATAGGCGCCATCGTTGATATACAGTTCCTCACCGCGGCGACGATCGACGCGCACGATGATCGAATTATACTCGGCGCACAGCGCGCGACCCGGCTCGCACCACAGTTCCGCCGAGTAGCTGATCGGCAGGCTTTCGAAGGTGCGTTCGATGATCGCGAAATAGTCTTCGAGCGGCGGGGGCTGCATGCCCGGATAGGCGGAGGGGAAGCCGCCACCTACATCGATGACGTCGACGGTGACCGAGGCGTCGACGATCGCCGCGCGGACCCGGTCGAGCGCCTGCACATAGGCGTGCGGGCTCATTGCCTGGCTGCCGACATGGAAGCAGATGCCCAGGCTGTCCGCCGCCTGGCGGGTCGCCATCAGCAGTTCGCGTGCATCGATCAGTTCGGTGCCGAACTTGGATGCGAGGCTGAGCTCCGAATGCTCGGACGAGACGCGCAGGCGCACGCACAGCGTCAGATCGTCGGGCGCGCCAGTGGCGGCGACAATCTTGTCGAGCTCTTCGCGGCTGTCGAGCGAGAACACGCGCACGCCGTGCAGGTGATAGGCCTCGGCGATCGCTTCTGGCGTCTTGACCGGGTGCATGAAGCACAGGGTCGCATCCGGCAGCGTTGCCGCGACCAGCCGCACCTCGGCGATCGAGGCGACGTCATAATGCGTGATCCCCGCGTTCCACAGCACGCGCAGCAGATCGGGCGACGGATTCGCCTTGACCGCGTAGAGCGACTTGCCAGGAAAGCGATCAACAAAGAAACGCGCCGCGCGGGTAGCCGCTTGCGGACGGTTCAGCGTAACCGGCTGTGCCGGGTTCAGAGCCTGAATCAGCTCCAGCGCATCAAGATATTCGTGCAACTCAAGGGACCCCCAAAAAAACAGTCAAACAACAAGGCTGCCTTGCGGTTATTGGAAGTCCCCCTGGGGCAGCGGAACGCCGAAATAGGGTCCGCAGCCCCCAGTGTAAAGAAAAAAATTGCTACCGAAATCCTAACCCAGCCGGTCGCGGAACGTCTCGTAACCGAACGAGGCGATCTCGCGCAGGCTATCGTCATCGCTGTTCCACAGCCAGATAGATGGCAGTGGTACGCCATTGAAAGTATTGGTTTTTACCATCGAATAATGCGCCTGGTCGAGGAACGCGAAGCGCTGGCCCGGCTCGAGGGGGACGGGCAGGCCATAGTCGCCGATAATGTCTCCGGCGAGGCATGAGGGGCCGCCCAGCCGTATCGGCTCCGCGTCGGACCGTTCGCCGAGCATGGCAGGGCGATAGGGTGCCTCGATCACGTCGGGCATGTGGCAGGTCGCCGAGATGTCGGTGATTCCCACCTTCATCCCGTTGTCGAAGACATCGAGCAATTCGCCGACGAGGATGCCCGCATCGAGCGCGACCGCCTCGCCGGGTTCGAGATAGATGTCGCAACCGGTGCGCGCCTTGACCGCGATCAGGAACTCGACCAGCTCGTCGCGCTGGTAGTCGGCGCGCGTAATATGGTGCCCGCCACCAAAGTTCAGCCATTTCAGCTGATTGAAATAAGGTTCGAGCAGCGGTTCTAGCTTGGCCCAGATCTGCTGCAGCGGAACCAGGTCTTGCTCGCACAGCGAGTGGAAATGGATTCCTGACACGCCTTCGAGATGCTCGGAGCGGAGCTGGTCGACCGGATGGCCCAGGCGGCTGTGCGGCTGGCTGGGGTCGTATTTCTCGGTCTCGCCGAGCGGCAGCGCGGGGTTGATGCGCAGGCCGATGTCGAAGCTCTGGCCCGCCGCGCGCGCCTCCTCGATCAGCGGGGCGAATCGCGCGATCTGGCCGGGGCTGTTGAAGATGACATGATCGGAGAGCTTGAGGATCTCGCGCAGGTCCTCGGCTTTGTAACCCGCGCAATAGGTCGCGATCTCGCCATGATAATGGTGCGAGGCGAGCTTCGCCTCCCACAGACCTGACGAGCAGGTGCCGTCGAGATAGTCGCTGACCACGTCGCCCAATTGCCAGAACGAGAACGCCTTGAGCGCGGCGAGCATCTTTATCCCTGCCCGGTCGCGGACATCCGCGAGCACCGCCAGATTGCGCCGCACCGCCGCCTCGTCCACGACAAAGGCGGGCGAGGGCACGCGGTTCAGGTCGAAATGCCGAAAGGCTCCGGGATCACCGGCCTTGGTTTCCATTGAATATCTCCCCCTCTCCCCTTGAGGGGAGAGGGCCGGGGAGAGGGGAACACGCTCTCCAGGTGGTCAGACGATCGGGAGGCCGCATGCCCCCCTCCCAACCCTCCCCCCTGAAGGGGAGAGGGCATTAAGGTGCATCAGAACGCCAGCGGCGCGCCCAGTTCCTTGACCTGCCAGGGCAGGCCGTGCTGGTTGAGCATGTCCATGAACGGATCGGGATCGAACTGTTCCATGTTGAACACGCCTTCGCCCTTCCACGCGCCGGTGAGGATCATCGCTGCGCCGATCATCGCGGGGACGCCGGTGGTATAGCTCACCGCCTGGTTGCCGGTTTCGGCATAGGCGTCCTCGTGGTCGCAGATATTGTAGACATAGACCGTCTTCTGCTCGCCGTCCTTCACGCCGGTGGCGATGTCGCCGATATTGGTCTTGCCCTTGGTCGTCTCGCCGAGCGAGGCGGGTTCGGGCAGCACGGCTTTCAGGAACTGCAGCGGGATGATCTCGCGGCCTTCGTACATCACCGGGTCGATCCGGGTCATGCCGACATTCTGCAGCACTTCCAGATGCTTGAGATACGCATCTCCAAAGGTCATCCAGAAGCGAATGCGCTTGATCTCGGGATAGTGCTTGGCGAGCGATTCCAGCTCCTCATGATACATGAGGTACATGTTCTTCTCGCCCACGCCCTCGAAATCGAACACCTGCTTGTGGCTGAGCGCGGGGCCTTCGACCCACTCGCCATCCGCCCAGTGGCGCGAGGGCGCGGTCACTTCGCGGATGTTGATCTCGGGATTGAAATTGGTGGCGAAATGCTGGCCATGGTCGCCGCCATTGCAGTCGAGAATATCGAGCGTGTCGATGCGGTCGAGCAGGTGCTTCTTGATATAGCTCGCGAACACGCTGGTGACGCCGGGGTCGAATCCCGATCCCAGCAGCGCCATCAGGCCTGCGTCCTTGAACCGGTCGTGATAGGCCCATTGCCAGCCATATTCGAACTTGGCCTCGTCGCGCGGTTCGTAATTGGCGGTGTCCATATAATGCACGCCGGTCTTCAGGCACGCATCCATGATGGCAAGGTCCTGATAGGGCAAGGCGAGATTGCAGACCAGATCGGGCTTCACCTTCTCGATCAGCGCTGCGGTCGCCTCGACATCGTCGGCATCCACCTCGGCCGTCGCGATCTTCACGCCGGTGCGCTTCAGCACCGATTCGGCGATCGCGTCGCATTTGGCGATGCGGCGGCTCGCCAGCGTGATCTCGCTGAAAATGCCGGTGTTCATCGCCATCTTGTGCACCGCGACCGAACCCACGCCGCCCGCACCGATCACCAGAATCTTGCCCAAAGTCCGTTTTCCCTTATTGCTGGAATTGCTGTCAGCGGGTGCATATAGAGGCTCTGCATGACAGAACCAAGTGATCCCCTATCCCCGGACCGCAAACCGAGCCGCGAAGGCATCGAGCGCGCCGCGAAGAAGATTTCCGCGATCCTGCCGCCGACGCCGCTGATGCCGCTGAAGCATGAGGGGATGACTTTGTGGTGCAAGGCCGAGTGCCTGCAGCCGATCGGCGCTTTCAAGATTCGCGGGGCATGGCACCGTCTGTCCGATCTCAGCGAAGACGAGCGCGCGCGCGGCGTGGTCGCATTTTCGAGCGGCAACCATGCGCAGGGCGTCGCCTGGGCGGCCAAGCGGCTCGGCATCCGTGCGACGATCGTGATGCCCGCCGATGCGCCGAAGCGGAAGATCGAATCGACCCGCGGTTATGGCGCCGAGGTCATTACCTATGACCGGCGCGCCGAGGATCGCGTCGCCATTGCCAATCGCATCGCCAGCGAAACCGGCGCGGTCGTGGTGCCCAGCTTTGACGATCCGTGGATTATCGAAGGGCAGGGCAGTACCGGGCTGGAAGCGCTGGTGCAGATCATTGCGCAGGCAGGGATCAATCCGCACCGCGTCGTCTCGTGCTGCGGCGGCGGCGGCCTTTCCGCCGGGATTGCGCTCGCCATGCCCGGCGCGAAGATGACGATCGTGGAGCCCGATGGCTGGGACGATATGGGCCAGTCTTTGCGCAAGGGAAAGATCGTGCCTGTGCCCGCCGATGCCCCGAACACGGTGTGCGATGCGCTGCAGACTCCGGTGGTCTCGCCGCTGACCTTCGAGATATTGAAGGAACGCAAGGCCGAGGCGGTGAGCGTTTCGGACGAAGAGGTGTTCCGCGCGATGCGCCATGCGCATGAGCGGCTGCGGCTGGTGCTCGAGCCGGGCGGCGCGGTGGCACTCGCAGCGGTACTCGCCGGCAAGGTCGAGGTCGACGATCGCACGCTGATCATCCTGTCGGGCGGCAATGTCGATCCGGCGCTCTTTTCGCGGGCCTTGGCCTCGTGAGCGCGCATTGACCCCCGCCAGCCTCGAACGCCGCGCCGACCTGCAGGCTGCGCTGCTGCGGGTGGCGCAGCAGGACCGTGACGCACTGCGCACGGTCTATGCGATGACGTCGGCGAAACTGCACGGCGTTTGCCTCCGTATCTGCATCGACAGGGGCGCGGCGGAGGACGTATTGCAGAACGTGTATCTGAAGGTGTGGCAGCGTGCCGGGTCGTTCGATCCGGCCAAGGCGAGCGCGATCGCCTGGCTGTGCGCCATCGCACGGAACGCCGCGATCGACTGGCGTAGAAGCCAGCGTTATGAGGACCCGCTGCCTGCCGATCTCGCCGAGACATTGGTCGACGACGATGCCGATCCCTCGGCAGCGCTGTCGCAGGACAGCGAGCGCGCGCAGATCTTCCGCTGTCTGGGCGAGCTGGAACCGGCGCGGGCCAGCGCGATCAAGGCGGGATTTTATCAGGGCCTCAGCTATCCAGAGATTGCCGAGGCGATGGACAAGCCGGTGGGCACCGTGAAAAGCTGGATTCGCCGGGGATTGATGCAGTTGAAGGAGTGCCTGTCGCGTGAGCAGTGATGCCATGCCCGACCGGTCTGCCATGGCCGCCGAACTCGCTCTGGGCCTGCTCGAAGGCGCCGAGCGGGCCGAAGCCCTGCGCCTGATGCTCGCCGATCCCGATTTTGCTGCCGAGGTCGAGGCCTGGCGCGCGCGGCTCGCGCCGCTTTACGATGGTTTTGCCGAGGTGCCTCCGCCTGATGGGCTGATGGAGCGGATCGACAGCCTGATCGATGCCGAGCAGGCGGCGGAACGACCCGCGCCGGTCGTGGCTGCGTTGCCGGTCAGGACGGGCGGCAACGGCTGGAAGATCGCGACCTTCGCCGCCTCCGCTGTTGCAGCGGTGCTGGCGCTGGCCCTGGTGCTGCCTGGCCCTGCGGTCAAGCAGAGCCCGCCTGCCAATCCCGACATGGCGGTGGCGCAGCTCACCGGCCCGATCGAGGGGCTGCTGCTCACCGCGCGCTATGACAGCCGCACGTCGGAAATGCTGGTGCGCGTCGAGGGCATGCCGGTCACCGATACCGAGCCCGAGCTGTGGATCGTGCCTGCGGACGGTCAGCCGCGCCGTCTGGGCCGCCTGATGCGCGGCGGCGTCACGCGCATCGAGATCCCCGAAGGGCACCGCAAGTTCATCGATCCGTTGAGCAACCTTATCCTGACGATGGAGCCCAAGGTGTTGCCCGATCCGGACAAGCCCAGCGCACCAACGGTGGCGCAGGGGCGCCTGCAGCGGATCTGATCGCGCTTACCGACAATCATCTCCATTCGTCATGCCCGCGAACGCGGGAATCCCGCTTTCCAGCTAAAGTTCGAGCAGAAGCGGGACCGCCGCCTTCGCGGGGGTGACGGTGGTGATGGGCGGTGCGCGATTCCGCCAATTCCACTTTTGTTAATCTCTGCCGCATCCGTCCACGAAACCTCTCCGTAGCTGCCTCCGTATCCAGGCTTCCCCATGAGGATACGGAAAAATGACGGAGAAACAGATGCTCAAGACTCTTGCCCCCAGCCTGCTTGCCGCCACAGCCGCTGCGACTCTCGCACTCGCCGGCCCTGCCATCGCAAACCACCACAAGAGCGGTGAAGGCCATTCGATGGTCGGCGGCGCCGCGATGTATCCCGCCAAGAACATCGTCGAGAACGCCAGCGCTGCGCCGAACCTCAAGACACTGGTCGCGGCGGTCAAGGCTGCTGGCCTGGTCGACACGCTCGCTTCGCCCGGACCGTTCACCGTGTTCGCGCCTACGGACGCCGCGTTCGCCAAGCTGCCCGCCGGTACGGTAGAAACGCTGGTGAAGCCCGAGAACAAGGCGACGCTGACCAGCATCCTCACCTATCATGTCGTCGCCGGCAAGGTGACCGCCGCCGATGTCGTCGCGCTCATCAAGAAGGGCGGTGGCAAGGCCCAGATCAAGACCGTGCAGGGTGGAACCCTCACAGCCTCGCTGCAGGGTCAGAATGTCGTCCTTACCGATGCCAAGGGCGGCAAGTCGATCGTAACCCAGACCGATGTCATGCAGAGCAACGGTGTGGTGCACGTGATCGACACCGTGGTGATGCCGGGCTGATCCCCTCCATTTACCTGGCACATCACAGGCCCGCTGGTCCCCCCAGGCCAGCGGGCCCTTTGATTCTGCGGCCCCGGCGAATGTGACAGCCGCTGACGCGGTTCCGTCATGCACGGGTCACGCAACCGTCCTAGCGGCGCGATTGGAACGACCGTTCCACGCAACATGCAGCGAGGGAAATGGGCAGCATGGCCGGACCAGTGCGCAACACCAAGATCGTCGAAGCCGTCACGCAGTCGGGTACGACGACGAAGCAGGGGCTTCTCGACCGCGCCTTTGCCTTTGCCTTCAAGGGCCTGGTCTATGCCCAGATCTGGGAAGATCCGGTGGTCGACATGGAGGCGCTGCAGATCCAGCCCGACAGCCGCATCATCACGATCGCCTCGGGCGGGTGCAACGTCCTGTCCTACCTGGTAGCCGATCCCGCCCAGATCATCGCGGTGGACCTGAACACCGCGCATGTAGCATTGGGCAAGCTCAAGATCGCTGCGGCGAAGCATCTGCCGGATCATGCGCATTTCCACCGCTTCTTCGCCGAAGCGGACAGCAAGCAGAATATCCGCGTCTACAATCAGTATATCCGCCCGCATCTCGACGAGACCAGCCGCCGCTACTGGGAGGGCCGCGATCTTGCCGGACGCAGGCGCATCGGCGGGTTCGGCAGCGGCCTGTACAAGCGCGGTCTGCTCGGCGGTTTCATCGGCACCGCGCATCTGCTTGCCAGGCTGTACAAGATCGACCTGAAGCGCATGCTCGGCGCGCAGTCGCTCGAAGAGCAGCGCGCGATCTTCGAGCAGCATCTGGCGCCGGTCTTCGACAAGAAATTCATCCGCTGGTTGACCGATCAGCCGCCTGCCTTGTTCGGGCTCGGCATTCCGCCGGCGCAGTTCGATGCGCTCGCAGGTGATGAAAAGATGGCCGATGTGCTCCGCAAGCGGCTCGAGAAGCTCGCTTGCGATTTCGCAATCCGCGACAATTATTTCGCCTGGCAGGCGTTTGGACGTGGCTATGGCAAGGGTCCGGATCAGCCGCTGCCGCCCTATCTGCAGGCGCAGCATTACGAAGCGGTGCGCATGCGGGTTGGTCGCGTCAGCTTCGAGCATGCCAATTTCGTCGAGCGGTTGCAGGCGAGCGAGGATGCCAGCCTCGACCGCTACATCCTGCTCGATGCGCAGGACTGGATGAGCGATCAGCAGCTTACCGCGCTGTGGACCGAAATCACGCGGACTGCCCTGCCTGGCGCGCGCGTGCTGTTCCGCACCGCTGCCGAGCCGAGCCTGCTGCCGGGTCGCATCCCCGACGAACTGCTGGCCCGCTGGGACTATCGCGCCGAGGAATCGCTCGGCTTCACCGCGCGCGACCGGTCCTCGATCTATGGCGGGGTGCACCTCTATGTCCTCAAATGAGGCGAGAGCGGCTGCGCGCAGCCATGCCGAGGCGATGGACGCGATCTACCGGACGCAGCGGCATATCTATGATCTGACGCGCAAATATTATCTGCTGGGGCGAGACCGGCTGATTTCCGATCTGGCGCCGCCGTCCGGCGGCACGGTACTGGAACTGGGTTGCGGTACCGCGCGCAACCTGATCGTGGCGGCCAGGCGCTATCCCAATGCACGTTTCTTCGGCTTCGACATTTCCGAAGCGATGCTGGAGGCCGCGCGCGAGTCGGTGCGCAAGGCGGGGCTCGAAGGGCGGATTTTCCTGACGCGCGGCGACGCCACCGCGTTCAGCGCGCAGCACCTGTTCGGGCTTTCGGGCTTCGACCGTGTGTTCTGTTCCTACACCCTGTCGATGATCCCGGGCTGGGAGCGGGCCATTGCTGCCGCAGCGGGATCGCTCGCTCCGGGTGGTCGGATGCACATTGTCGATTTCGGCACGCAGGACGAGTTGCCGCGCTGGTTCGCCAAAGGTCTGCACGCGTGGCTGGCGCGCTTTCATGTCACGCCGAGGCGTAATCTCGGGTCGGTCGCCCGCAGTATTGCCGAGGACGCGGGGCTGGGAATCGACCACCACCTGCTCTATCGCGGCTATGCGCAATATGCGGTGATCGGGGGCTAGGTCGTTTTCCGGCAAAAGCCGGAATTCAGGAGCGGCTTGGCGTGATCTCGCTACTGGGCTCCGGCTTTCGCCGGAGAACATTCAGGTAATGAATGCCCTCAGTGCTTCCACCGTATCCGCCTCGGCCGCCGGCTTGTCGCGCCGCAGCCGCGCGATCCGGGGAAAGCGCATCGCTATCCCTGACTTGTGCCGCTTCGATTCGTGGATAGAATCGAAGGCGACCTCGAGCACCAGCGACTTTTCGACCTCGCGCACCGGGCCGAAGCGATTGACCGTGTTCTGCCGGACGAACTTGTCGAGCCACTTCAATTCGCTGTCCGAGAAGCCCGAATAGGCCTTGCCGACCGGCACCAACTCGCCCTCGTCGTTCCAGCAGCCAAATGTATAGTCGCTGTAGAAGCTCGATCGCTTGCCGCTGCCACGCTGGGCATACATCATCACGCAATCGGCGGTGAGCGGATCGCGCTTCCACTTGTACCACAGCCCGACGCGGCGGCCCGGCACATAGAGGCTGTCGCGCCGCTTGAGCATCACGCCCTCGATCGCGGCATCGCGCGCGCCGTCGCGGATGCGACCGAGTTCGGCAAAATCGGCTGCTTCGATGACCTGTGACAGGTCGAACCGGTCGGCAGGCAGGGCAGGCATTTTTGCTTCCAGCCGCGCGCGACGGACAGACCAGGGCTGGGTGCGCAGGTCCTCGCGCCCGTCGATCAGCAGATCGTAGAGCCGCACGAACGCCGGCGCTTCGGAGAGCATCTTCGCCGAGACGGTCTTGCGACCCAGGCGCTGCTGCAGCGCATTGAAGCTCGCCGCCTCGCCCATCTGCGCCTCGCCGCGCACCAGCAATTCGCCATCGAACACGCCCTCGACCGGCATGTGCTGGGCAATGTCCGGGAAGGCGAGGGTGATGTCGTCGCCGCCGCGGCTGAACAGCTTCACCGCCTCGCCGATGCGCACGATCTGGATGCGGATACCGTCCCATTTCCATTCGGCGGCATAATCGGCGAGATCGACCGTGCCGTCCTCAAGCGGATGCGCGAGCATGAACGGGCGGAAATAGGGCGTGCCCTCGGGATCGGGGCGCGGGCCGCCTTCGCCCCAGGCAAACAGGCTGGCATAAGGCGGGGCGAGCGCATGCCACACTTCCTCGACCGCATCGACATCGAGCCCGAAGGCCTGTGCAAACGCCGTCTTGGCGAGCCGCGCGGAGATGCCCACGCGCATCGCGCCGGTGGCGAGCTTGATCAGCGCATAGCGACCGTCGCTGTCAAGCCGGTCCATATACTCGGCAAGCAGGGCGGGGGCGCGGGCTCGGCTGACATTGGCGAACGCGTCCACGGCATCGGCAAGCCGCAGGTCGTTGGTCGGGGTGACTGTCTCGGGCCAGATCAGGGCCACCGTTTCTGCGGTATCACCGACGAAATCGCGGCTGAGGCGAAACAGCTCGGGATCGACGCGCTCCATCGCCATCGCACGCACCGCCGAGGCCTTGACCGCCGAGAAATCTGCTTCGCCGGTCAGCGCCGCGAGCGCCCAGCCGCGATCGGGATCGGGCGTGGCGCGCAGATAGTCCGCGATCAGCGCGACCTTGGCGTTGCGCGAGCGGGTATAGCCCAGCTGCGTCACGAGCGCGGCAAAGGCGCGCATCAGGCGTCGTCCTCGTCTTCGCGCTCGACCAGCGCCAGCGCGCGCGCCCTGATCTGGTGCAACTGGCACCAGCGCAGCAGCGCCTCCTCGCGACCATGCGTGACCCACACCTCGCGCGGGGCGACATCGCGGATGGTTTGCGTGAGCTCGTCCCAATCGGCATGGTCGGAGATGATCAGCGGCAGTTCGACCCCGCGTTGCCGGGCCCGCGCTCGCACCCGCATCCAGCCCGAGGCCATGGCGGTGACGGGATCGGGCAGCCGGCGGCTCCACCTGTCGGCCAGTGCCGAGGGCGGGGCGAGGATGACCCGGCCCATCAGCTCGCTCTTGTCGGTTCCCGCGACGGGCCGCAACTCGCCCAGATCGACGCCATGCTCGCCATAGAGCGCGCACATCTTTTCGAGCGCGCCGTGAAGATAGATGGGATCGTGGAAGCCCCCGTCGCGCAGTTCGGCGATTACCCGCTGCGCCTTGCCCAGCGCATAGGCCCCCACCAGCACGCAGCCCTGCGGATTGGCCTCCAGCATACTCAGCAGCTTGGCGATCTCGTCGGGTGTCGGCGGGTGACGGAAGACGGGCAGCCCGAAGGTCGCCTCAGTGATGAAGATATCGCAGGGCACGAGCTCGAACGGTGCGCAGCTGGGATCGGGCCGCCGCTTGAAATCCCCGGTCACCACCACGGTCTCGCCCTGATATTCGAGCCGGATCTGCGCCGACCCCAGCACATGGCCCGCAGGATGGAAGGACACGCTGACGCCGTTCAGGTCGACCGCATCGCCATAGCCGACCGCGTTCTCGCCGGTGTAGCGGCCGTAGCGCAGGTTGATGATGTCGAGCGTCTCGGGTGTCGCCCAGACCGCGTCATGCCCGCCGCGCGCATGGTCGGCATGGCCGTGGGTGATAAGCGCGCGGGGGACGGGTCGCGAGGGATCGATCCACGCATCGGCGGGCCGCACATAGATTCCATGGGGAAAGGGTTCGATCCAGTGCGGGGAAGCGGTCATCCGGGCGATATGGAGCCGCCCATGCGCCGGTTCAATCGCGCGCCGTCGCCTGGAAGTCGAAACTCACCGCAACCGGCCCCGCGATTTCGGCGGTGCTGGCATAATCGCCCTGGCCGACGCCGAAACTGGTGCGGTCGATCGTCGCGCTGCCCCTGGCGCGCGCCTTGTCGCCGGTGATATCGAGCGTGAAATTCAGCGGCACCGACTTGCTGACGCCGCGCAGCGTCAGCGTGCCATCGGCGCGATAGCGGTTGCCGCCCAGCGCCTTGAATTTGCTCGCGCGATAGGTGGCCCTGGCGAACTTGCCAGTATCGAAGAAGTCGCTCCCCGTCAGCGTGCCGTCGCGCTGGCCATCGCCGGTATCGACCGAGGCCAGATCGATGCTGACATCGATCTTCGAGGCGTCCAGCGCCTCGGGCGAAAACAGGATGTTTGCGGTCCAGCGCGCGAAGCGGCCATCGACCGCCTCGCCGTTCCAGCGCGCGGAAAAGCCGAGCGTGCCGCCCCTGCCGACCGCCCACTTGCGCGGCTCGGCATTCGCATCTTCTTCGGTGGTCGCGTCTTCGGCCTTGGCCTTTTCGCCTCCAGGGGCTGCGGCAGGTGTGGCTTCCGGGGCCGGTGCTGGGACAGGCGCGCCAGTAACGGCAGCGGGCCTGGCGGCTTGCGCAGCGCCTCGGGGGTCGACGACCTTGCCCAGCACCACGCCGCCCAGCATGATAGCCGCGGCGGTGAGCACCGCGCCGACCGCCTTGCCCTGTCCGCCGGGCAGCATCCGCGCCAGGATCGGCGTGCCCAGCAGATACTGGTGCCTCAGCGCCCCTGCGACATGCAGTACCAGCAGAGCGATGGCGACATTGGGCATGAAATGGTGGAGGAATTCCGCCGGTTCGCCCCAGCTTGCCGGCACCGGCAGGTGCGGCCACGGCACCGAGCCGAACAGCAGCGTCTCGACCTTGATCTTCGAGGTCGAAACGATGATCCAGCCGGTCACCGGCGCGGCGATCATGAAGCCATAGAAGCCGAAATGGACCAAACCCGACAGCGTCATCGCCCATTTGGGACCGGGTACCGGGGCAGGGCGCGGCGCGATATATCGCCAGCCGAGCCGCAGGACGCTCAGCAGCAGAATCGTGATGCCAACCGACTTGTGCAGCTGATAGCGGGCGAAGAGATCCGGCCCGCGCGGCCCTTCGAGCGATTCGGCAAAGACGACCTGGAAAACGAGCGCCGCTGCGATCAGCCAGTGGAGAACGATGGAGCCCAGGCTGTAGCGTTGCGGTGTCATGATGTCAGGCTGCTTTGCGAAGCTCCAGCCTGTCCCAGATTTCCACCAGCGCCGCCGTCAGATCGCGCATCATGGCTTCATCGTGAGACGGACCAGGTGTGAAGCGCAGCCTTTCGGTGCCGCGCGGCACGGTGGGGAAGTTGATCGGCTGCACGTATACGCCATATTCGGCGAGCAGCATATCGCTGATCCGCTTGGCCTTGACCGGATCGCCGACCATCAGCGGCACGATATGCGTGGTGGTGTCCATCACCGGCAGTCCCGCATCGCGGAACAGCTGCTTGAGCGTCGCGGCGGCGGCCTGCTGGCCCTCGCGCTCCTCGCTCGACTGCTTGAGGTGCCGGACGCTCGCCAAGGCGCCGGCGACCAGCACTGGCGAAAGCGAGGTGGTGAAGATGAAGCCCGGCGCGTAGCTGCGGATGACGTCGATGATCTTCTGGTCGGCCGCGATATAGCCGCCCATCACGCCAAAGGCCTTGCCGAGCGTGCCCTCGATGATCGTCAGCCGTGCGGCCGCCTCGTCGCGCTCCGAAATGCCGCCGCCATGCGCGCCGTACATGCCGACCGCGTGCACCTCGTCGAGATAGGTCAGCGCGTTGTACTTGTCCGCCAGGTCGCAGATCGCATGGATCGGCGCGACATCGCCGTCCATCGAATAGACGCTTTCGAACGCGATCAGCTTGGGCACGTTCGGGTCTTCGGCGGCGAGCAGCTCTTCGAGATGCTCGACATCATTGTGGCGGAAGACGCGCTTTTCGCAGCCCGAATTGCGGATGCCCGCGATCATCGAGGCGTGGTTCAGCTCGTCGGAAAAGATGATGCAGCCCGGCAGGATGCGCGCGAGCGTGGAGAGCGTAGCGTCGTTCGAGACATAGCCTGAGGTGAACAGCAGCGCGCTGTCCTTGCCGTGCAGGCTGGCCAGCTCCTGCTCCAGCTCGATATGATAATGCGTGTTGCCGCCAATGTTGCGCGTGCCGCCCGAGCCGGCGCCGACATTGTGCAGCGCCTCTTCCATCGCGGAGATCACCTTGGGGTGCTGGCCCATCGCGAGATAATCGTTCGAGCACCACACGGTGATCGGCTTCGGGCCATTATGCCCGTGGAAGCACCGCGCGTTGGGATAGGCGCCCTTGTTGCGCAGGATGTCGATAAAGACCCGGTAACGGCCTTCGGCGTGCAGCCGGTCAATCGCCGCTTCGAAAATCTGGTCGTAGTTCACGCAGCCACCCTGGTCCTGACATATGATGTTGCAAGCCGTTGCGCCCAACCGTTTACGCGACCATCTGCGTGCGCATCTGCTGCCGTCTTCATAGCAACTAAATCCCGCAATTCCAGCGATAACGGCTCGCAACTGATGGGACAAAACGTCCTATATCGATCACCGGTTAAGCATTCGCTGGGACGGTACGCCAATGGAAAATCGGCGTCAGCTTGATCGTGCCGGTCGATCAAAGACTTTCGAACGATGCAAAGCCGCGCGCCTTCAGCGCAGGCTCATAGGCGGTGATCGCGGCGGCGGGGCCGGTCGCGACAAAGCGCAGGCCATTGCCCTCGAACCGCTGTTCACGCGTAAGCCAGGCGATGCGCCGCGCGATTCCATCGGCGCCGTGCACGAATTGGACAGGACGACCGAAAGCACGCGCCAATTCGTCCTGGACGAGCGGGAAATGGGTGCAGGCGAGAACGACAGTATCGATCGGCACGGCGCGCTCCTGCGAGGTGAGGCCCGCCACCGCCCGAGCAAATATTGCGGGATCTGGCACGTCGCCGCGTAGCTTCATCTCCGCCGCGCGCACCAGCTCGGGCGCGCCATAGCGCAGGATCGTGGCGTCGCTGGCAAATTCGCGCGCCAGATTGGTGACATAGGGCTGGCGTACCGTCGCCTCGGTGCCCAGCACGCCGATCACCCGGCCTGCTGAGATCTCGGACGCGGGCTTGATCGCGGGTACCGTCCCCACCACGGGCAGGTCGAGCGCGGCGCGCACCTGGGGCAGCGCAATGGTCGAGGCGGTGTTGCAGGCGATGGTGATCAGGCGCGGGCGATAGCGTTCGACCAGCCGTCCCAGCAGCGCGGGCACGCGCGCGCCGATCTCGGCCTCGGTCTTCTCGCCATAAGGCAGCCCGGCAAAATCGGCGGCATAAACGATCGGTGCATGGGGCAGCAGCTTGCGCGCGGCGTAGAGCACGGTCAGTCCGCCAACGCCGGAATCGAAGAATAGCAGCGGTGCCTTGGGATCGGTCTCGCTCGCGGGCGAAGGGGTTTGCGTCATGCGCCACGCTTAGCAGGGGCGCGAGAACGATCAACCACGCTTGCCAAAAACGTGCGCCAGCCTATCACGCATCGTGCGCGGATGATGCGCATCGGGACGGGACGAGAATGTGATGAGCGATCTAGCGGGCATGGCCGTGGCGACCCTGGGCGGGCTGATGCTGATGGGCTATCTGCTGGGCTCGATCCCGTTCGGCATCATCCTGACAAGGCTGGCGGGCGCCGGCGATCTGCGCAGCATCGGATCGGGCAATATCGGCGCGACCAACGTGCTGCGCACCGGGCGCAAGGGGCTCGCGGCGGCAACCCTGTTGTTCGATCTGGGCAAAGGCGCGCTGGCAATCGCGATTGCCGAGGCGGTCGCGCCGGGCAGCGGGCCGATTGCCGGATTGGGTGCGTTCCTGGGTCATTTATATCCGATCTGGCTCAAGTTTGCCGGTGGCAAGGGGGTTGCGACCTTGCTTGGCATCGCGATAGCGCTTTACTGGCCGCTGGGCGTCGTCTTCGCGGCTGTGTGGCTGAGCACCGCCTTCGCCTTTCGCTACTCGTCGCTGGGCGGGATGCTCGCGGCGGCGGCGATGCCGGTGGCGGCCTGGTGGTTTGGCATGGAGCAGGCTCTGTGGGTATTTGTCGTGACCTTGGTGTTCGTGCTGTGGAAGCATCGCGGCAATATCGAGCGGCTGATGGCGGGCACCGAGCCGAAGATCGGCAAATCCTCCGCCGCCTGAGCCCCCGCCGCCTGGGTCTCATCGCATGCTGAGCGCCGAGCATCTGGCGCGCATCCGGCTGCTGCGCAGCGAACGCATAGGGCCGATCAGCTTTGCGCAGCTGATGCGCCGCTTCGGCTCTGCGCTCGCCGCCATCGAGGCGCTGCCCGATCTGGTCCAGCGCACTGGCGGGCGGGCACTGCGGATCTCGACATTGACGCAGGCCGAGCAGGAAGCGCACCGGGTCGAGGCCGCCGGCGCGCGTTATCTCTTTGCTGACGATGCCGATTATCCCGAGTTGCTGGTGCATATCGACAACGCCCCGCCGATCCTCACGGTGCGCGGCGACGCACGGCTGATGCAGCGCCCGGCGATCGCGATGGTCGGCGCGCGCAATGCCTCGGCATCGGCATGCCGCTTTGCCCGGCAGATCGCGGGCGAGCTGGCAGAGGTCGGGTTCCTTGTGGTTTCCGGGCTGGCGCGCGGCATCGACACAAGCGCGCATGAGGGCGCCTTGCGGATCGCAGGAACTGGCCTGGCCAGCACCGCCGGGGTGATCGCCTCGGGGATCGACATCAGCTACCCGCCCGAGAATCGCAACCTTCAGGCCGAAATGGGCGAGCGCGCGCTGGTGATAGCCGAACAGCCGCCCGGCACCGAGCCGCTGGCGCGGCATTTCCCCTATCGCAACCGCATCATTGCCGGAATGGCGACCGGGACCCTGGTGGTCGAGGCTGCGCCCAAGTCGGGCTCGCTGATCACCGCGCGGCTGGCGGCTGAGGCCGGGCGCGACGTGATGGCCATTCCCGGGTCGCCACTCGATTCGCGCTCGCGCGGCTGCAACGAGCTGATCCGGGGTGGGGCGACCCTGGTCCAGGGGGTCGATGACATAATGGAGCTGGTTTCGCCGATGACCGGTGCCAGGCCGCGCCATGTCGCAGCGCCCATTCAGAACTATGCCGTGCAACCGCAGCCCGAGCCCGATGATGCTGCGCGCCGGACGCTGGTGGATCTGCTCGGCCGCTCGCCGATCGCCATCGACGAACTGGTGCGCCAGTCGAGGCTGGACAGCGGCGCGGTGCAGATGATCCTGCTCGACCTCGAACTCGGCGGGTTGATCGAACGGCATGCGGCGGGGCGCGTCTCGCTGGTGTGATCGGTTTCACGCCCGCACTGGACGGTCTTGACGAATGCCGATAACGCCGCCCAGCTTACGCGTACACGTGAGAGCTTCCGGGAAATTCATTACATGCAACTGGTTATCGTCGAATCGCCCGCCAAGGCAAAGACCATCGAAAAATATCTCGGGTCCGATTACCGGGTGCTGGCCAGCTATGGCCATATCCGTGATCTCGCGCCCAAGGACGGCTCGGTCGATCCCGACAATGATTTCGACATGGTCTGGGAGGCCTATGGCGACAAGACGCGCCAGCTCAAGGCCATCACCGACGAGGCGAAGAAGGCCGACCGCCTGATCCTGGCGACCGACCCTGATCGCGAGGGCGAGGCGATCAGCTGGCACGTGCTCGAGGTGCTGGGCAAGCGCAAGGCCCTGCCCAAGGCGGTCGAGCGGGTGACCTTCAACGCGATCACCAAGAAGGCGGTGACCGAGGCGATGGCCGCGCCGCGCGAGCTCGACAGCGATCTGATCGATGCCTATCGCGCCCGCCGCGCGCTCGATTATCTGGTCGGGTTCACGCTGTCGCCGGTGCTGTGGCGCAAGCTGCCCGGCGCGAAGTCCGCAGGCCGCGTGCAGTCGGTGGCGCTGCGTCTGATCGTCGAGCGCGAACGCGAGATCGAGGCGTTCACCGCGCAGGAATATTGGTCGGTCAGCGCACAGATGGAGCAGGACGGCCAGGCCTTCACCGCGCGGCTGGTGCGGCTGGAGGGCGAGAAGCTCGACAAGTTGTCGCTGGGCAATGCCGGAGCCGCCGAAGCCGCCAAGGCCAAGGTCGAGGCCGGGCATTTCACCGTCGAGACGGTCGAGACGCGGCCCTTGAAGCGCAATCCGCCGCCGCCCTTCACCACCTCGACGCTGCAGCAGGAGGCCGCTCGCAAGCTGGGCTTCTCCGCCAGCCACACCATGCGGATTGCCCAGTCGCTCTACGAGGACGGCGCGATCACCTATATGCGTACCGATGGCGTGCAGATGGACGGCGGCGCGATCATGGAGGCGCGCAAGGCGATTTCGGAGCGCTATTCGGGCCATTACCTTCCCGAGACCCCGCGCCAGTACCAGACCAAGGCCAAGAACGCGCAGGAAGCGCATGAGGCGATCCGCCCCACCGATTTCAGCCGTGACAAGGCCGGGTCGGGCGATCATGCCCGGCTCTACGACCTGATCTTCAAGCGCGCGCTCGCCAGCCAGATGGCGACCGCGCTGCTCGAGCGCACGGTGGTGGAGCTGGTCGATGGCACAGGGCGCACCGCGCTGCGCGCCAATGGCCAGGTGGTGAAATTCCCCGGCTTTCTCGCGCTCTACGAGGAAGGCCTCGACGATGCCGACAGCGAGGATGGCGGTCTGTTGCCGGTCATGTCCAAGGGAGACAGTCCGGCGAAGAAGTCGGTCGACGCCGTGCAGCACTTCACCCAGCCGCCGCCGCGCTTTTCCGAAGCGTCGCTGGTCAAGCGGCTCGAGGAGCTCGGCATTGGACGGCCATCGACCTATGCCTCGATCATCCAGGTGCTCAAGGATCGCGCCTATGTGCGCGTCGAGAAAAACCGTTTCTTTGCAGAAGAATCGGGCCGGTTGCTGACAGGCTTTCTCGAACGCTTCTTTGAACGCTATGTCGCCTACGACTTTACCGCTGGGCTCGAGGAAGAGCTCGACGACGTTTCGGGCGGTCGCGCCGAGTGGCGCGCGGTGCTCGAAGCCTTCTGGCGCGATTTCAAGCCGAAGACGGCGGAAGTCATGGAGCAGAAGCCGTCAGAGATCACCGCCGAGCTCGACAAGTTCCTCGAGCCCTATCTGTTCCCGAAAAAGGCCGATGGCGGCGATCCGCGTCTGTGCCCCAAATGCGGCGAAGGCAGGCTGGCGCTGCGCGGCGGACGTTTTGGTGCGTTCGTGGCCTGCTCGAACTATCCCGAGTGCAAGTTCACCCGCCGCTTCGCGCAAGGCGGCGGCGAGGGCGATCAGGGCGATAGTGGTCCCGAGGAACTCGGCACCGATCCGGTGAGCGGCGAAGCGGTGAGCAAGCGTTCGGGTCGCTTCGGTCCCTATGTCCAGCTGGGCGACGGCAAGGACGCCAAGCGCGCCTCGATCCCCAAGGACGTGCCTGGCGAGGATTTCGGGCTCGAATGGGCGCTAAAGCTGCTGTCGCTCCCGCGCGAGATCGGCGAGCATCCCGAAACGGGCAAGCCGATCACCGCGAGCATCGGCCGCTATGGCCCGTATCTCGCGCATGACGGCAAATATGCTCGGCTTTCGGGCACCATGGAGGTGTTCGAAACCGGCATGAACGCGGCGGTGGTCAAGCTCGCTGAAGCGGCGGCAGGCGGCGGTCGCGCGCGGCGCGGCACGCCCGAACCGCTCAAGGTGCTGGGCGAGAACCCGGCGACCGATACAGACGTCAAGATCATGGACGGCCGCTATGGCGCCTATGTCACCGATGGCAGCGTCAACGCGACCATCCCCAAGGACAAGAACAAGGACGAACTGACGCTTGACGAGGCGCTGCTGCTGATCGCCGAGCGTGCCGCCAAGGCTCCGGCCAAGAAGGGCAAGAAGGCGCCGGCGAAAAAACCGGCTCCCAAAAAGGCGGCGGCGGAGAAGAAGCCTGCCGCCAAGAAGGCGCCCGCGAAAAAGACCGCAACGAAAAAGCCTGCCGCGAAGAAGCCCGCCAAGGCAGAGGGCTGACGCAGTGATCGAGTAGCGGCGGGCGAGCATCCTGCTCGTCCCCTGCTGCTCGTCGTTTTCCGGTTGCGCTCGGGCGCAGCGCGGCTAGCGTCCCCTTATACGCATAAGAATCCGGGGAACATCATCATGAAAGCACTGCGTTTTTCCGTCGCCCTGGCGGCGCTCGCCATCGCCATGCCTGCGCTGGCGCAGAAGGCCCCGTCGGACAAGCCCGCCGCCTGGGACGTCAATGCGCCGCCGATGAAGACCCGCGCCATCCCCATCAAGGTCGACGAGGGCACCTGGATGAACCTCGATGTCAGCCCCGATGGCAGCCGAATCGTCTTCGATCTGCTCGGCGACATCTACACCATGCCGATCAGCGGCGGCGCGGCGACGCGGATTGCCGAGGGCCTGGCTTACGAACAGCACCCGCGTTTTTCGCCCGATGGCAGCCGCATCGCCTTCACCTCGGACCGGGGCGGCGGCGACAATATCTGGATCATGAACGCCGATGGCTCGGACAAGCGCCAGCTGACGAAAGAGAGCTTCCGCCTGCTCAACAACCCGAGCTGGAGCCCGGACGGCCAGTATATCGTGGCGCGCAAGCATTTCACCACCGGGCGCTCGCTCGGTACGGGCGAGCTGTGGCTGTATCATGTCAGCGGCGGCAATGGCGTGCCGCTGGTCAAGCGTCCTAGCGAAGCGCACCAGAAGGAGCTTGGCGAACCCATTTTCGCGCCCGACGGGAAGGGCATCTTCTACAGCAAGGACGCGACCCCCGGGCCGATCTTCGAATATGCGCAGAACAGCAATGCCCAAGTCTTCGTGATCGACCGTTATGACATGGGCACCGGCAAGGTCGAACGCGTGACCGGAGGCCCGGGCGGCGCAGCGCGGCCCCAGCCTTCGCCCGACGGCCGCTATCTCGCTTTCGTCCGCCGCGAACGGGCGAAGACCAAGCTCTATGTCCGCGACATGCGAAGCGGCGAGGAGCGCAAGATCTATGACGATATGGACCGCGACGTGCAGGAAACCTGGGCGGTGCACGGCGTCTATCCGAACATGGGCTGGCTGCCCGACAGCAAGCGGCTTGTCTTCTGGGCGGGCGGCAAGATCCGCTCGATCGATGTGACGAGTGGTCAGGCGAGCGTCATCCCGTTCAGCGTCAACGACACGCGCACCATTGTCGACCCGATCCGTCCGCAAAAGCCGGTCGCGCCCGATACCGTGGCGGTGACGATGCCGCGCTTTGCCAGCGTCTCGCCCGACGGCAATCGCATGGTGTTCGAGGCCCTGGGCAAGCTGCACCAGCAGCCTGCTGGCGGCGGTGCAGTGCAGCCGCTGGTCACCAATGGCGGGACCGATTTCGAGCTGTTCCCGAGTTTTTCGCGCGATGGCAGCCAGATCGTCTATGTGAGCTGGGATGACGAACGCCTGGGCGAACTGCGCGTCGTCGGCGCAGGAGGCGGCGAAGCGCGGACGATCAGCAGGATGCCCGGCCATTATCGCCGACCTCAATTCTCGCCCGATGGCCGGTTCGTGGTCTACGAAGCCGGCAGCGGCGGCGGGCTGACATCCGACGCCTGGGGCGTGCAGCCAGGCATCTATCTGCTCGATATCGCCAGCGGCCAGACGCGGCGCATCACCGATGAAGGCAGCGAACCGCATTTCGGCGCGACAGGCGACCGGGTCTATTTCAGCGCCTTCAAGGGCGGCAAGCTGGCGCTGGTCAGCACCGACCTCAACGGCGAGGCCGAGCGCACCCATGCCAGCGGGGAGCTGGTCAGCGGCTACGCCGTCGCACCAGATGGCAGGATGCTCGCCTTCCGCCAGAATTACGCCGCGTTCGTGATGCCCTTCATGGCAGGCGCGGTCGATCTGGGCGCGGGCAAGGGCGGCGGCGCGCTGCCTGCGGTGCAAGTGAGCGAGGGCGGCGCGACCTTCCTGCAATGGTCGCATAATGGCCGCCAGCTCAACTGGTCGCTGGGGCCGGTGGTCTATTCCGCCGATGCGGGCAAGGCGATCGCCAGCGGCCCTGTCGCGAAGACCGATCCAAAATTCGCCCCGCCCAGGACCGGTGTCGTGATCAACGTCACCGCACCGGCCGACAAGCCGAGCGGCACCGTCGCCTTCACCAATGCGCGCATCGTCACGATGGCCAACGATCAGGGCGGCATCATCGAGCGCGGCACGGTGGTGGTGCGGGATAACCGCATCGTCGCGGTCGGCGCGAATGTCGCGGTGCCTGCGGGCGCGCAGACGGTCGATGTCGCGGGCAAGACGATCATCCCCGGCCTTGTCGATGCGCACGCGCACGGGCCGCAAGGGTCGGACGATCTGGTGCCGCAGCAGAACTGGAGCGCGGTCGCGCATCTGGCGATGGGCGTTACCACGATCCACGATCCCAGCAATTCGGCGGCGGAGATTTTCCCGGCGGCAAGCTATCAGCGCGTCGGCAAGTATCTCGCGCCGCGCATCTTCTCGACCGGCGAAGTCGTCTATGGCGCCAAGGCGGCAGGAATCTTCGCCGAGATCGACAGCCTGGCCGATGCCCGCGCGCACACCACGCGGCTGAAGCTCCAGGGCGCGCAGAGCGTCAAGAACTACAACCAGCCGCGCCGCGAACAGCGCCAGCAGGTTGTCGCTGCAGCCCAAGCCGATGGTCTGGCGAGCGTCGCCGAGGGCGGATCGCTGTTCAGCCAGGACATCACGATCATCGCTGATGGCAACACCACGCTCGAGCACAATATCCCGCAGGAACGGCTGTACGAGGACGTGCGCAGCTTCTTCGCGCAGAGCAAGGTCGGCTACACGCCGACGCTGGTGGTAACCTTTGGTGGCATGGGCGCAGATCCCTATGGGCGCTCGCACACCGATATCTGGCAGCATCCGATCCTGAGCAGGCATGTCCCGCGCCGCAAGCTGGAAGCCTCGAGCGTGCGCCGCGAGATCGGGCCTGAAGAGGATTATGCCGACACGGCTTCCGCGCGCGAGGCGGCGGAGCTGGCACGGCGCGGCGTGCCTGTCGGCATCGGCGCGCACGGCCAGGAAGAGGGGCTAGCCTCGCACTGGGAGCTGTGGAGCTTCGTTAAGGGTGGCATGACGCCGATCGAGGCGCTGCGCACCGCGACGATCAGCGGCGCGCGCTCGCTCGGGTTCGACAAGGATATCGGGTCGATCGAGCCGGGCAAGCTCGCGGACATGGTCATCATCGATGGCGATCCGGTGGCCGATATCCGCCAGTCCGACAGGATCACGCATGTCATGCTCAACGGGCGGCTGTACGAGGTGCCGACGATGAACGAGACGCTGACCGGCACGTCGAAGCTGCGCAAATGGTATTGGGAGAAGTGATCGCCCGACCCTGACGCAAAACCGTCACGCTGAACTTGTTTAAGGACCCATTTCTCCCCAACAAGCTTCGGCTGCTGAAGTCTGATGGATCCTGAAACAAGTTCAGGATGACGAATTGGGTTGCCGCAACGGACATATCCACAACACGCCCAGATTGCCCGTTTTGCTCCCACCCCAATCTGCGCTACGGCCCAATGCAATGACGCGGACGCCTGTTTCACCCCCTGAATCGATGAGTCGCTTATGCTGGTGAGCAATGGCGGGCTGTTCCTGATCGCGCTCGTGCTGGCGCTCTGGACGGGCGCAGCTATTTGGGCGCTGGTGACGGGGCTGCAGATGCGCCGCGCCGCAGGGACGGCGCGCAGGCAGTTGCGGCGGCTCACCCGGCTGATCGATTCCGGTCCGGCCATCCCCCTGATCGTGCGGTCGGATTCGCGGATCGAGGGGCCCGAGCGCGTGGCGCGCTGGCTGGGGCTGGAAAAGCTTCCACCTTACCTCGCCGAGCTCAGCCAGGCCGCCAGAGGCCTCGACCGCGAGGCGCTCGACCTGCTCGGTCAAAAGATCACGACTGCGCAGAAGAGCGGCGCGCCGTTCGCGATGGCGGTTACCGCGGCCGGATCGAACCGCAGATTGCGGATCGAGGGCCGGCTCGCCGATCCGCAGACCATCGCGCCGGGTGCAGTTCTGCTGTGGTTCTATGACGCGACCGAGAGCGAGACGCGCATGGCGGCGCTGGTCGAGGCCGAGGCCGAGGCGAAGCGGGCGTTCGACGCATTGTCGGGGCTGATCGAGGCCGCGCCGATCCCGATGTGGTTCCGCCGCGAGGACCTGTCGCTGCTGCTGGTCAACAGCGCCTATGTCGAGGCGGTCGGCGCCAGCAGCGCCGCCGATGTCGTCGAGGCCGGGCAGGAGTTGGTCGAGACCGTCGATGGGCTCACGCCGCTCGCGGTCGCCGCGCGTGCGTTCGAGAGCAATACGCCCTCGCGCCGCACGGTCACCACGACGATCGCGGGCACGCGGCGCGCGATGGAGGTGGTCGATCTGCCGATCAAGGGGCGCGGCATCGCGGGCTATGCCATCGACGTGCACGACCTGATCCAGGCGCGCCAGGCGACCGAGCGCTTCCGCGATGCCCAGCGCGACATGCTCGACAATCTGTCGGCGGGCGTGGCGCAATTCGATGCGCAGCGCCGCCTGATCTTCGTCAACCAGCCGTTCGTGCGCATGTTCCAGCTCAAGCCGCAATGGCTGCAGGACGGGCTGGAGTTCGAGCGGCTGATCGACCGGATGCGCGAGGCAGGCCGTGTGCCGCAGGTGCGCGATTTTCCCGCCTGGCGCGACGAGAAGCGCGAATGGTTCCAGTCGGCAGCCCCGGTCGAGGACAGCTGGCTGATCGCCGACGGCACGCATCTGCGCGCCATCGCCCAGCCGACGCCCGATAATGGCCTGCTGCTGATCTTCGAGGACCGGACCGAGCAGGTGCAACTGGCGAGCGCGCGCGACACGCTGCTGCGGGTGCGCACCGCGACGTTCAACAACCTCTACGAGGCGCTCGCCGTCTTCACCTCCGACGGGCGGCTGCACCTGTGGAACACGCGCTTCGGCGCGGTGTGGGAGGTCGACGAGGCCGAGCTCGCCAAGCATCCGCGCGCCGACGAGCTGCTGAAAGCCATCGCGCCACAGCTCAAGCGTCCGGCGCAGATCTCGGCGCTGCGGGAAGTCATCCGGTCGGCCACGCTCGACCGGACCCAGCGCGCCGGCCAGCTGGTGATGAAGGATGGCCGGGTGTTCGATTTCGTCGGCATTCCGCTGCCCGATTCGAGCGCGCTGTTCACGATGATCGACGTGTCCGACGCCAAGCGGATGGAAGATGCCCTTCGTGAACGCAACGAGGCGCTGGTCGAGGCCGATGCCATCAAGACGAAGTTCCTCGCCAATATGAGCTACGAATTCCGCACGCCGCTCACCTCGATCGGCGGCTTTGCCGAGCTGCTGGCGAGCGGGGTGGCAGGGCCGCTGTCCGAACAGGGCCAGGACTATGCCAAGGCGATCATCGATTCGGTCGAGCGGCTGTCGGCGCAGATCAACATGGTGCTCGATCTGAGCCAGAGCCAGGCGGGCACATTGCCGCTCAAGCGCGAGCCGACCGATATGGCGGCGCTGCTGGTCGATGTTGCCAAGGGCATGGCCGGGTTGGCGGGGGGGCGCAACATCGCGCTCGAGGTCGATGTGAACGGTGGCCCGGGCATGGCCGAGGTCGATCGCCAGCGCTTTGCCCAGGCGATCACCGCCGTGGTCGATAATGCGCTGCGCTACACCCAGGAAGGCGGGCGCGTGCTGCTGCTCGGCGATCGCTTCCGGAACAAGCTGCGCATTGTGGTGTCGGACAACGGACCTGGCCTCGATGCGCGTGCGCAGGCGCGCGCGCTCGATGGCGTGCTCCAGGCGGACGAGGCGGGAGGCAAGCCGGTGACCAAGCGCTCGGGCCTGGGCCTGCCGCTGGCGAAGAACCTGATCGAGGCGCATGGCGGGCGGATGGAGCTGGTCAGCGAACCGGGCGCGGGCACCATCGTCACGATTCTGATGCCGTGATGCCGACCATCGGTTCGATCGAGGCGATGCAGCGCCTGGGGCAGCAGCTCGCCGATATGGCGCGCCCCGGCGATACGATCGCGCTTTCGGGCGATCTCGGCGCGGGCAAATCGACGCTCGCCCGCGCGATCCTGAACGCACTGGGCTTTGCCGGAGAGGTGCCGAGCCCGACCTTTGCGCTCATCCTTCCTTATGACCCGCCCGAGGTGCGAATTCCGGTCATTCACGCCGATTTCTACCGGCTCGACGGAGCGATGGAGCTCGACGAACTGGGGCTCGATGCGGGTGATCCGGCGCTGCTGATCGCCGAATGGCCCGAGCGCGTCGGCGGGCTCGCAGGACCCGATACGCTGCAATTGCGGATCACCGGAAGCGATGCTAGCGAGCGCCGGATCGAGGCGCAGCCGGGCGCGAACTGGCAAGCGCGCTGGCAGCAGATGGCAGGTGATTGGTCTTGAACGAGCGTGAGCAGCTTATCCGTGGCTTTGTCGATGCGAGTGGCTGGGTTTCTGCGTCGATCGAACCGATCCCCGGCGATGCCTCGTTCCGGCGTTATTTTCGCGTGGTCGAGCGCGAGCGTCGCGCGATTCTGATGGATGCGCCGCCACCGGAAGAAGACCCGGTGCCATTCATCAATGTGGCTCGCTATCTTACCGGCCAGGGCCTGCGCGCGCCAGAAATCTTCGCCGCCGATGCCAAAGCCGGACTGGTGCTGCTCGAGGATTTCGGCGATGCCCGGATGCGCGAGACCGTCGATGCGGGCGATGCCGAGACCGAGCGCGCAATCTACCGCAAGGCGATCGAAACGCAGGTCGAGCTTCACCAGCGCGCGCCCGCCGACGTCCCGCCTTATGATCGTGCGGTCTATCATCGCGAGGCGGCCTTATTCACCGAATGGTATTGCCCGGCACGCGGCCTCGATGTCGACGCAGACGGCTATGTCCGCGCCTGGGAAGCGGTGCTCGATGGCTTGGACCCGGCAGCGCCCAGGGTCACGGTGCTGCGCGATTATCATTCGGAAAACATCATGCTGCCGCCCGATGGATCGCAGGGGCTGATCGATTTTCAGGACGCGCTGGTCGGCGATCCGGCCTATGACTTGGTCTCGCTGCTGCAGGATGCGCGGCGCGATGTGTCCGAGGAGGTCGAGGCCGAGATGCTGGCGCATTATCGCGATCTGGCCAAGCCTGCGTACGATTTCGACACCGCCTATCATGTGCTCGGCGCGCAGCGAAATGCGAAGATCGTCGGCATCTTTGTGCGGCTGTGGAAGCGCGATGGCAAGCCGCGCTATCCCACGATGATCCCGCGCGTCTGGCGCGCGATGGAGCGCGACCTGAAGCACCCCGCGCTGGGCCCCGTGGCCGCGTGGTTCGATGCCAATATCCCGGCAGAATTGCGCGATCCGGCAGGAACGCTCGGTGGGAAGTTCGATCTGTGAGCGATACCCCCGCCTTCGCCCGCACCGCGATGGTCATGGCCGCAGGGCTGGGCAAGCGCATGCGCCCGCTGACCATCACCACCCCCAAGCCGCTGGTGCGCGTCGCGGGCAAGCCGCTGATCGACCATGTGCTCGACCATCTGGGCCGGGCCGGCATGCAGCGGGTGATCGTCAACGTCCATTATCTCGCCGATGCGCTCGAGGCGCATCTGAAGGCGCGTGAATGGCCGTTCGAGCTGCTGGTCTCGGACGAGCGCGACCTGCTGCTGGAAACCGGGGGCGGGCTGGTCAAGGCCCTGCCGATGATCGAGGAAGACCCGTTCTTCTGCCTCAACAGCGACAATGTCTGGCTCGAAAGCGCGCGTTCGTGTTTCGACGAGCTGCGCGCCGCGTGGGATGACGAGCGGATGGATGCGCTGCTGCTGCTGGTGCCGCATAGCCGCGCCAACAATTACAAGGGCGTCGGCGATTTCCATCTCGACCAGATGGGCCGCATCCGTCGCCGCAAGCAGGGCCATGTCGCGCCCTATATCTATACCGGCATCCAGCTGCTCTCGCGCCGCCTGCTTGCCGATCCGCCGCAGGGCGCGTTCTCGACCAATGTGCTGTGGAACCGGGCGATGGCCGAGGGCCGTGTCTACGGCATATCACACCTCGGCCTCTGGTTCGATGTCGGCACGCCCGCTGCGATCCAGCCCACCGCAGAGGCGCTGCTGGATGCCTGAGCCGCGCAACCCCGCAGTCTATGCCATCGGGGCGCAGCGCGGGTTTGCGGATGTTCTGGCGGATGGGCTGCTCCGGCGCTTCGGCGGCGATCCGATGGGGCTGGCGCGGGCGACACTGCTGATCCCCAACCATCGCGCCGGGCGCGCGATCACCGAGGCGCTGGTGCGCCATGCCGCCGACGGGTTGCTGCTGCCGCGCATGGTGTTGATCGGCGATATCGATCTCGATGAGAGCCTGGGCGCGCTGCTCGATCCGCTGGGCGAAGGCGCGGAGGTGCCGCCTGCGGTCGATCCGCTCGAACGGCGCTTCCGTCTGGCGGCGCTGATTGCGCGCGAAGGGTCGGGCCGGGCAGGGGCCGATGATCCCGCCGAAACCCTGCGCCTCGCCTGCGAATATGCGCGCGTGCTCGACCAACTGCAGGTCGAGGAAAAGACACTCGACCACCTGGATGCGATCGACGTCGAGGCGGACCTCGCGGAACATTGGGCGGCATCGCGCGACCTTTTCATCCGCGTCGGCAGAGCCTGGGGGGCGGAGCTCGAGGCAATGGGCCGCATCGACCCGGCGGATCGCCGCAATCGGCTGCTCGACAAGGCTGCGCGACGCTGGCGCGAGCGGCCGCCGCTGACGCCGGTGATCGCCGCGGGAATCACCACGTCCGCCCCAGCCATCGCGCGCCTGCTGCGCAGCATTGCCGATCTGCCGCAGGGCATGGTGGTGCTGCCGGGGCTCGATCTCGACATGGACGAGCCATTGTGGGAAGCGCTGGGCCATCCGGTCACCACACCTCCTGAGCCGGGCGCCGAACTGGTCGAGCGGCCTGCGATCACCCATCCGCAATATCACCTGAAGCAGCTGCTCCACGCGATGAGCGTCAACCGTGCCGAGGTGGAGCCCTGGCAGGCCGAACCCCGGACCGGCATCGCCGCCGATCGCGCGCGATTGCTGCGCAGCATTTTCCTGCCCGCAAGGCTCAGCGACCGCTGGGTCACGCTCGATGCCGCTGACCGTAGGACGAAGGGGCTCCGCATCATCGAGGCGGAAAATCCCGACGAGGAGGCGCAGGCGATCGCGCTACTGGTGCGCCAGGCGCTCGATATTCCCGCGCGCCGCGTCGCCATCGTGACACCCGATCGCAGCCTGGCCGCGCGTGTGATCGCGCATCTGCGGCGCTGGGATATCGAGGCGGACGACAGCGCGGGCGAGGCGCTGCCGGTCACGCCGCCGGGACGGTTCCTGCTCGCGGTGGCGCAATGCCTGGCCGATGATTTCGCGCCGGTGCCGCTGCTCGACCTGTTCAAGCATCCTATCGCGCAAGCGGGCGAGAAGCGCCGCGAATGGCTCGACGAGGTGCGCGCGCTCGATCGGTTGCTGCGCGGGCCGCGACCCAAGCCGGGTCTCGCGGGCATCGACACGACGATTGGTGGCCGTCCGCTCAAGGACTGGTGGCAGCAGTCCAAGGCGCTGCTCGCGCCGATCGCCGACTGGCCGGCCAAGCCTCAGCCCTTGTCCGCGACGATCCAGGCGATCGCCGCTACCGCCGATGCGCTAAGCGGCCAGATGGTCTGGGCCGGGCTGGCGGGGCGCTGCGCCTCTGACCTCGTGCAGCAATTGCTCGCGCGCACGGGCAGCCACGATCCGCTGGTCACGCCGTCGCAGGTGGTGAATATCCTTGCGCGTTTGATGCGCGAAAAGGCGGTGCGCCCGCCTTATGGCAAGCACCCGCGCGTCGCCATCTACGGCCTGCTCGAGGCACGGCTGCAAAGCGCCGATCTCGTCATCTGCGCCGGTCTCAACGAAGGCGTGTGGCCGCAAATCCCGTCGCCCGATCCCTGGCTCGCGCCGATGGTACGCAACGCGCTGGGCCTGTCGCCGCTCGAAATGCGGGTGGGTCTCTCCGCGCAGGATCTTGCCGGAACCTTTGCCTCATCCGAGGTGGTGCTGACCCGCGCACGGCGCGACGGCAGTGCGCCGACGGTCGCCTCGCGCTTCCTGCTGCGCCTGCAGGCGGTCGCGCCCGACCGGCATATGGAAGATACCGAGACGCTTGCGCTGGCGCGAAGGCTCGACCGCCGCCTGCCTGCGGTGCGGATCGAGAAACCCGCGCCGCGCCCCAAGCCTGATCAGCGCGTCAAAAGGCTGTCAGTCACCGAACTCGATCGGCTGCGCGCCGATCCCTTTGCCTTCTATGCCAAGCGGATTCTCGCGCTACCCTCGCTCGACCCGGTCGATGCCGAGCCGAGCGCGGCCTGGCGCGGCACGCTGGTGCACGAAATCCTCGAATACTGGCACCGCGAGGATGGGCTCGATCCCGCATGTCTGGTGCCGCGTGCCTGCCGTTATCTCGATGAGGCCAATGTCCATCCGCTGATCAAGGCCTTGTGGCGGCCCCGGCTGGTCGCCGCACTCGACTGGATCGCCGAGGAGACGCAGGCACTTGCTGGCGAAGGGCGCCGCATGATCGACGCCGAGCGCAGCGGCACGTTCATGATCGAGGGCGTCGAGATTCGCGGCAAGGCCGACCGCATCGACCGGATGCCCGATGGCACTCTGGGAATCGTCGACTACAAGACCGGCAAGCCGCCCAGCGCCCGGCAGGTCGAGGCGGGCTATGCGTTGCAACTCGGGCTGCTGGGCATGATGGCCGAGCGCGGCGGCTTTGTCGCCAAGGACAACCAGCCAAGGATTGACGGCAAGGCAAGTGGCTTCGAATATTGGTCGCTGACCCGGAGCAAGACCGGCGATTTCGGCTATCGCGAAAGCCCGGTGGGCAGACGCAACAGCGAGCTGACTGCTGACACGATGCTCCCGACTGCCGAACATTTCCTGCGGGAAGCGCTCGATGCCTGGATATTGGGCGATGCGCCGTTCACCGCCAAGCTGGTGCCCGATCAGGCGAGCTATACCGAATATGACCAGCTGATGCGGCTCGCCGAATGGTATGGCCGTCAGGGGAGCGGACAATGAGCGGCGGCAAGGCAGGGCTTCCGCCGCTCCAGGGCGATCAGGCGCTGGCAGTGTCGCCCGCCGATCAGGTCTGGCTCAGCGCGTCGGCGGGTACCGGCAAGACCCAGGTGCTCACTGCGCGTGTCTTCCGCCTGCTGCTCGAACCCGGGGTGAACCCCGATGCTATCCTGTGCCTCACCTTCACCAAGGCCGGCGCGAGCGAGATGGCGAACCGCATCAACGCGCAGCTCGCTGCCTGGGTGCGGATGAGCGATACCGCGCTCGGCGCGGATCTGCTGAGCATCGGTGCCTCGGTCGATGGTGACACACTCATCCGCGCGCGCCGCCTGTTCGCGCGCGTGCTCGATGCGCCGCAGGGCGGGCTTCGTATCCAGACGATCCACAGCTTCTGCCAGTCGCTGCTCGCGAGCTTCCCCGAAGAGGCGGGGCTGGCTCCCGGTTTCCGCCCGATCGAGGATCGCGACCGCATCCAGCTTGCACGCGATACGCTGGGCGAGATGCTGGTCGATGCGGGCCGGCGCGGTGACACGCGGCTGTCGGACAATCTCGAAGCACTGAGCCTCAAGCTCGGGGCGGAAGCGACCGAGAGCTTCCTGATGCGCTGTGCGGCCAAACCCGATGCGATGGACGCGCTGGTCGGCGATATCCGCCCCTATATCAATGCCGCGCTCGGCCTGAAGCGCGACGAGGATGGCAGCGGGCTGGCGGCCATGTGCAGCGATGCGCTGTTCGATATCGCGAATCTCGAGGCCTTGCAGGACAGCAATGTCCGCTGGGGCACCAAGACCGGGCTCGAGGTCGCGGCGAAAATCCAATCCTGGCTCGACATGGACGATCTTGCGCGGCTCGAAAATCTTGATCTGGTCTGGCTCGCCGTCGCCAAGGCCGATGGCGACCCGCGCAAATGGGAGAGTTTCTCCGCCAAGGTCGATCCCGATTACGCGGAAAAGGCCGAGAGCCTGTATAGCGACCTGTCGGCGCTCAAGGAGCATATCGCGCTGATCGGCTTTTCCGGCGATTTTGCTCGTGCGCTCGAAGTGGGCCGGGATTTCGCCTGGCGCTTTGCCGAGGCCAAGCGCCAGGCGGGATTGCTCGATTTCGACGACCTGATCCGCGCCGCTGCCGATCTGCTCTCGGGCCGCACCATGGCGCAATGGATCGCGTTCAAGCTCGACCAGCGTTTCGATCATGTGCTGGTCGACGAGGCGCAGGACACCAATCCCAGTCAATGGGCGATCGTGAAGGGGTTGATCGACGATTATTTCAGCGGGCAGGGCAGCAAAGCCGATCGGTTCCGTACCCTGTTCACCGTGGGCGATTTCAAGCAGGCGATCTTCGGCTTCCAGGGCACCAGCCCTCAATATTATGCTGCCGCGCGGCTGCGCATCGGCGCGCAGGCCGAAACTGCCGGCCAACCCTTTCTCGACCTCAGCCTCGATCGCAGCTTCCGTTCGACCCAGCCGGTGCTCGACATGGTCGATGCGGTGCTCGGCGATCTTGGGCCTGCTGCGCTCGGCATTATGGAAGACGGGCTGCCGCTGCACGAAGGACGCAAGGGCCCGGGCGTAGTCGAGCTCTGGCGTCCGATCGGCGAGGGGCTGGAGGATCAGGACGAAAGCGGCGAGGGCGAGGATGCCGAGGAATGGCTTTCGGGTGCCGATCGCAAGTTCGCGCAGGGCCTCGCCGAGCGCATCGCGGGCTGGCTGAACCCGGGGTCGCCGACGCGGCTCTGGCTCGAGCGGCGCTCCGACGGCAAGCCGGGCTGGGCGGGCGCGGGCGACATCATGGTGCTGCTGCGCCGCCGCGGCGATCTCGCCTCGCTGATCGTCGCGCGGCTCTATGCCGAAGGTGTGCCGGTGGCGGGGATCGACCGGTTGCGGCTCGGCCAGCCGCTGGCGGTGCAGGACCTGATCGCCGCAATCCGCTTTGCGCTGCAGCCGCTCGATGACCTGACCTGTGCCGCGTTGCTCGTTTCGCCGCTCGGCGGCTGGACGCAGGACGAGTTGCTGGCGCACGGCTATCGCCCGGAAAAGCGCGCGCTCTGGCCGCATCTGCGCGATCTGGCCGATCATGATCCGGCTTTGCGGGAGAAGCTCGAGCCGCTCTACGCGATCCTCGGCATGGCGGATTTCGGCACGCCCTATGATTTCCTCGAACAGGTGCTCACCGGCCCGATCCAGGGGCGCGCGAAGCTGGTCGCGCGACTGGGCGAAGAATCGCTCGATCCGATCGCCGAGCTGCTGGCGCTCGCGCAGAAGTTCGCGGCGAGCCATGATGGCGGCCTGCAGGCCTTTCTCCACTGGTTCGACGCGGGCGACGAGGAGATCAAGCGCGAGCTGGCCGGTCAGTCCGACATGGTGCGGGTAATGACCGTGCATGGCTCCAAGGGCCTGCAGGCGCCGGTCGTGATCCTGGCCGATGCCTGTGTCGATCCGACGCGCAAGGTGGATTCGAGCTTCGACTGGCCGGTCGAGATATTGGGGCGCGATGCGCAGATCACCCTGCCGGTCTATTCGCTGCCAAAGGCGCAACGGATCGGGCCTCTGGCCGAGGCGCATGATGTCGCGCGCGAAGCCGATATGCAGGAGCATTGGCGGCTGCTCTATGTCGCGATGACGCGTGCGGCAGAACGGCTCTATGTTGGCGGGACCTTGGGCAAGAAGGCGAAAGAGCCGCCCAAGGAAAGCTGGTATGCCGCGATCGAGCGCAGCTTCATGGCGCTCGGATGCGACTGGCTCGACATGGGCGAGGGGCCCTGTCGCCGCTTCGGCAGCGATGCCGTGCCGATTCCGCGCGCAGACGAGCCTCAGGCAGTGGAGGCAGCATCAGCCGAGAGCCTGCCCGATTGGGCGCTCAGGCCCGCCCGGCCCGAACAACGACCGCCCATCCCGCTCGCGCCCTCGTCGCTGGGCAAGGACGATGTCGCAAGCCCGCCGCTCACCGGTCCCGATCGCGAGCGCGCGGCGCAGCGCGGGCTCATCATGCACAGCCTGTTCGAGCGCTTGCCCGCGCTTGCGCCAGAGCAGCGCAAGCCCGCCGCGCGGCGCTGGCTGGCGCGGCAGCATGGCATCACCGATTTGGCCGAGGCCGACGCGATCATTGATCCGGTATGCGCGGTGATCGATCACCCCGGTTTTGCCGATGTGTTCCGTGAGGACGCGCTCGCCGAAGCTCCGATTGCGGCGGTGGTGGGGCCCAATGTTGTTTCGGGCACGGTCGACCGGCTGCTGGTCGAGGAAAGCCGCGTGCTGGTGGTCGATTTCAAGACTGGCCGCCGTCCGCCCGCCTCGCTCGAGCAATTACCGGTCGCGCATGTCCGGCAGATGGCGGCCTATGTCGCGGCGTTGCGGCTGATCTTTCCGGGCCGGACCGTGCAGGCGGGCCTGCTCTACACGTCCAGCCCGCGCCTTTTCCTGCTGCCGGACGAGCTGCTGGCAGCCACGAAGCTGGATTGAATCGACCAATATGAATAGTTTGAGCCGGTGCGCTTGAGCCGCCGGGCGCGACGGCCTACATCCATTCTCAAGTCACGAACAAGGAGTATCCCCCATGGCAACCACTGCAGTCAGCGATGCAAGCTTCGAAGCCGATGTGCTGAAGTCCGACAAGCCCGTTCTGGTCGATTTCTGGGCCGAATGGTGCGGTCCGTGCAAGATGATCGGCCCGGCTCTCGAAGAAATCAGCGACGAACTCGCCGACAAGGTCACCATCGCCAAGATCAATATCGACGACAATCCCGACGCTCCGGCCAAGTACGGCGTGCGCGGCATTCCGACGATGATCCTGTTCGACAAGGGACAAATCGTCGAGACCAAGGTCGGCGCGGCCCCCAAGAGCGCGCTCAAGAGCTGGCTCGAAGGCGCTCTGCCCGCCTGATGGAAACTGGCTCGAAAATGGTGTAGTCCCTGCACGCATGTCGGCAGAATTAGGTCATAACCGCATTCTGGGTTTCCAGCCCACAAAGGGTGCGAGCATGTATGCTATCGTTTTTGACCTGGACACCACGGTGTTGCAGTCTGCCTACGACAATGCCTCATGGAACAACGCCTATTCCGATATCCGTAAGGTGCTGGAATCGCGCGGATTCGAGTGGCAGCAGGGTTCAACCTATTTTGGCAATGATAAAGTGACGCCGGTGGACTGCGTTCTGGCGGTTCAGGAGCTTCGCCGCGAATATGATTGGTTCAAGCCCTCGGTCCGCGACATTCGCATGTTACGGATCGAGGAGAATAACGACCTAGGGCCAGCGATCGAATAGCTAGGTGATGATCGCCGCTGCCTTGTCCCACATTGCGGGGCTGGCGGCGGCGAGCATGCCCTTTCGCTGGTCGCCGGGGCGATAGGGGGAGCCATCGAGCCGTGCAGCATGGCCGCCGGCTTCGAGGGTGAACAGAACGCCTGCTGCATGGTCCCAGGGCAGCGTACGCTCGAACAGCGTCACGTCGTTCTGCCCCAGCACCAGTCGGGGGTATTGCTCCGCCGCACAGCGCGGAATGTCGACCATCGTGAACTTGCCCTCGATCGCGGCTGCCAGTTCGGCGCGGCGCGGCTCGGGAATGTACATGGTCGAGATCGCGGCGATGGGCAGCGCCTCCCCACTTTCGCGGGCTTGCACAACCTCATCGTTGATGAACGCACCGCCGCCGCGCACTGCGTGGCACATGCGGTCGGCCAGGGGATCGTAGAGCCAGCCCGCCACCGTCTCACCGCCTTCGACCAGCGCGATGATGATCCCGAACGGCGGATGGCCGTGCGCGAAATTGTGCGTGCCGTCGATGGGATCGATGATCCAAGCGGTGCTGTCGTTGACGCGCTCGATCAGCGCCGGATTGGCCGCCACCGCTTCCTCGCCGACGATGCTGGCTTGCGGCAGGATATTCGCCAGACCGGCGCTCAACCGCTTCTCGCTCTCCTTGTCGGCGATGGTCACCAGATCGCCGGGTGTCTTCTCCGCGATCTGGTGCTGCGCCAGATCCTGGTAGTGGTGCAGCACGACCTCGCGCGCGACGTTGCGGATCAATGCGGAGACGGGGGCGTGGAGCGGATGGGTCATGTCAGCGGGATCATCACATTCTTGGCATAGCCGGGGCGCTCGACCAGCCGTTCGTACCAGCCGCGCAGATGCGGATAATCGCCGCGCGCCAAGTCGAGCGCGAACCAGGTGTGCGCATAGGTGCCCATAGGGATGTCGGCGATGCCAAAATTCTCGCCGGTCAGCCATGGCTGGCGTGCCAGGCAGGTATCCAATATAGCCATCATCCTGCCCGTCTCCTCGATCCCGCGTGCGATCACGGCAGGATCATGCGCTTCGGGCGGTTTGCGCACCAACATAAGGAAGACCTCGCGCTGGGCATCAGCATAGGCGAACTGCCAGTCCATCCATTTGTCCGCCGCCGCGCGGGTACGAGGATCGGCAGGCCAGAGGTGCGGCGCATGCGCCTCGGCCAGGTAGCGCAGGATGGCGTTCGATTCCCAAAGCACCAGACCGTCATCCTCGACCGTCGGAATGAGCGCATTGGGGTTGCGCGCCAGATAGGCGGCATCCATGCCGAACTTGCCGCCAACATCGTGGCGCACATAGTCGAGGCCGATTTCCTCCGCCGCCCAGACGACCTTCTTGACGTTGTGCGAGTTGAGGCGACCCCAGATGGTGAGCATGGCTCAGCTCCGGTAATCGGCATTGATAGAGATATATCCGTGCGTCAGGTCGCAGGTCCACACGGTGGCGCGGCCGTTGCCCAGTCCGATATCGGCCTCGACCAGGATGTCGGTCCCCTTGAGATGCGCGGCCACCGGCGCTTCGTCATAGCCCTGCACGACCATGCCGTGGGCTGCTACCTCGACCCCGCCGAAGCGGATCGACAGCAGGTCGCGCTCGGCAGGTTCGCCCGCCTTGCCGACCGCCATCACGACGCGGCCCCAATTGGCGTCCTCACCCGCGATCGCGGTCTTGACCAAAGGCGAATTGGCGATCGACAGCGCGATGCGGTGCGCGCTTTCGTCCGAGACCGCCCCGGTGACGCGTATCTCAATGAACTTGCTCGCCCCTTCGCCATCGCGCACCACCAGATGCGCCAGCTGGCGGCACAGATTGGTCAGCGCGGCGGCGAACGCATGGGCCCCGGTGCTTTCCATGCTTTCGATCCGGGCGTGATCCGCCTGGCCGGTGGCGAAGGCGAGCACGGTGTCGCTGGTCGAGGTGTCGCTGTCGACGGTGATGCAGCTGAAGGTCCGGGCGTTCGCGGCGCTCAGCATCTGCTGCAGCAGCGCCGGCGCGATATTGGCATCGGTGAATACATAGCCCAGCATCGTCGCCATGTCGGGCGCGATCATGCCCGATCCCTTGATGACGCCGACCAACTGCACTTTTGTGTCACCGATCATCGCGCTCGTGGTCGCGGCCTTGGGGAAGGTGTCGGTGGTGCCGATCGCGTCGGTCAGCGCCCGCCAGTCGCAAGGCTCTGCGGTAAAGGCCGCCTCGAGCCCCGCGCGCGCCTTGTCCTGCGGCAGCGGCACGCCGATCACACCGGTGGCCGAGACGAAAATTTCCTCCGCCGCGCAGCCCAGCCGCGCCGACGCGGTCTCGACCAGCAGCTGCACCGCCGCACGGCCCTTGCCGCCGGTGAACGCGTTGGAATTGCCCGCGCTGACGATCAGCGCGCGGGCCTGGCCGTGGGGCAGGGCTGCGCGGCACCATTCGACCTCGGGCGAGGGGCATTTGCTGGTGGTGGTGACACCGGCCACACTGGTTCCCGGTACCAGCTCGACATAGCTGAGATCACAGCGATCCCATTCCTTGTAGCGCGCGCGGGCGACACGCGGCGTGACGCCTGCGATTGCAGGCAGATCGGGAAAGGGGAGCGCGAGCGGGGAAACCGGGTGAGTCATGTTGCCGTCCAGACCATGAAAGACTGGCTGCGGCCCTAATCGCTCTCCGGCCAAGTGCAAGGGCTTTGCCGATGCGTGCGGCAAAAGCGTTATGACTGGATCGAAGTCAGGAAGCTGGTGCGGGCGGTCGGACTCGAACCGACACTCCTTGCGGAACCGGATTTTGAGTCCGGCGCGTCTACCATTTCACCACGCCCGCGTGTGGAGCGGCAGCCTATAGCGCCTTGCCCGCGACAGGCAAGGCGCAAAAGCCGCCGCTCGATACGCGTCAGAGCTTCAAATCGCGCGCGATCGCCTTTTTCGTCGCATCGCCATAAGGCGGCAGGAAACCACCCAGCTTGGCGACATCGATGCGCGGCTGGCTGTAGATCGCCTTGGCATGGCTGAAGGTGCAGAACCCGTCGATCCCGTGATAATTGCCCATACCCGAGGGGCCGACGCCGCCGAAGGGCAGGTCTTCCATCGCGACATGGAAGATCGTGTCGTTGAGCGTCACGCCGCCCGAAACGGTCCGATCGGTGACCTTCTTCGCCTCGTCCTGGTTCTCGCCGAAATAATATAGCGCGAGCGGACGATCGCGACCGTTGACGAAATCGATCGCCTCGTCGACCGTCGAATAGGTCTTCACCGGCAGGATCGGGCCGAAAATCTCGTCCTGCATCACCTTCATATCGTCGGTCACGTTGCGCAGGATGTGCAGCGGCATCTTGCGGCTGTTGGCCGACTTGAAATCCTCGTTTGCCGGATTGACCTCGATCACCTCCGCACCCTTTTCGCGCGCGTCGTCGAGATAGCCGGTCAGGCGCTGGTGATGTCGTTCGTTGACGATGGCGGTATAGTCGTCATTGGTCAGCAGCGTCGGATACAGCGTCGCGGCGGACTGCTGGATGTTCTCGATGATCTCGCGCTCGTCCTCGCGGGGCACATAGAGATAATCGGGCGCGATGCAGATCTGCCCGGCATTCATCATCTTGCCCATGGTGATGCGCTGTGCGGCCTTGGCCTTGTCGGCACCGCGTCCGATGATTGCAGGCGACTTGCCGCCGAGCTCGAGCGTGATCGGAACCAGATTCTTGGCAGCTGCACGCATGATATGATGGCCGACACTGGTCGCGCCGGTGAACAGCAGATGGTTGAACGGCAGTTCCGAAAAGGCCTGACCGACCTCGGGGCCACCGGTGAAGAACGCGACCTCGCTGGCATCGAAATAGCGCGGGCCGAGTTCGGCCAGCAGGTTCGACGTCGCCTCGGTATATTCGCTGTTCTTGATCATCACCCGGTTGCCTGCCGCCAATGCGCCGATGGCGGGCGTAAGGCACAGCTGCACGGGGAAGTTCCACGGTGCGATCACTCCGACCACGCCCAGCGGTTGATATTCAACGCGGGCGCGCGCGCCGAGCAGGCCGAGCGGGAACTGGACCGAACGCTTTTCGGGCTTGGCCCAATCGTCCATATGCTTGAGCGTGTGGCGTGCGACATTGAGAACGCCGACAATGTCGGTCATCTTCGACTGGTCGGGGCTGCGATGGCCGAAATCCTCGCTCATGGCAGCGACCAAGGCATCGGCATTGTCATGGACCAGTTTCATCAACCGCCGGATGCGATCCTTGCGTGCTGCCATCGGCACCGGCAGCTCGGCGAGAAAGGCCTTTTTCTGCCGCTCCAGAATATCTTCGAGTTGATCCGCGCTGAGCGGTGCGTCTGCCAAAGTCGCCATTCATCTTCTCCCGGTTGGCTGTTTGCCCCAAGGTGTATCGTGATAGGTTGCGAATTGAAATCGCTTTTCAGCCGGCCATGCAGGCGGAACGTTATTTCGGCGGGGTGAGCTTGAGCAGCCGGCCCTTCGACCCGCGTGCACCATCTTCCAGCAGCCAGATGGCGCCATCAGGACCCTGTTCGACTTCGCGAATACGGCCCTCCATCGTCCAGTTATCCGCCTTCTCGGCCGTGTCACCGCCGAGCTTCACCCGAACCAGTGCCTGCGCCCCAAGCGCGCCGATGAACGCGCTGCCCTTCCAGGCGGGGAACAGATCGCCCGAGTAAATCATCAGGCTGCCCGGCGAAATCGCGGGGTTCCAGAAAACCTTGGGAGGCTCGAAACCGTCGCCGGGGGCATGATCGGGGATGTCCTTGCCGTCATAATGATCGCCATTCGACACCTTGGGATAGCCGTAATTCGCGCCGCGCTTGACGAGGTTGAGCTCGTCGCCGCCCTTGGGACCCATTTCGAGCTCCCACAGATTGCCCGCATTGTCGAACGCGAGGCCGAGGGGATTGCGATGGCCCCAGGACCAGGCCTGCGCCTTGATGCGACCCTGATCGTACATCGGATTGTCCGAGGGGATGCCGCCAGTGGGTGTCAGCCGGATGACCTTGCCGAGATTCTGGTCGAGATCCTGCGCCGGATCGAATTTCTGCCGCTCTCCGGAAGAGATGTACATCATGCCGTCGGGACCGAAGGCGATACGGTGCCCGTAATGGCCCTTGCCCGAAACCTTGGGTTCCTGCCGCCAGAGGACCTGCATGTCCTTGAGCGAGGCCGCGCCGTCATTGGCCATGACCAGCTTGGCGCGCGCGACCGCGGCGCCGCTGGTATCGCCATCGCCCGCCTCGGCGAAGCTGAGATAGACATAGCCGTCATTGACGAAATCGGGCGAGAGCACGACGTCGCCCAAGCCGCCTTGGCCGCCATAGGCGACAGTCGGGGTGCCGCTGACATCGACGCTGCTGATCTTGCCATCGGCGGCGAAGGTCACAAGCTTCAGCTTACCCTTCTTCTCGGTGACCAGCGCGCGACCATCGGGCAGGAAGGTCATCGCCCAGGGCTCGTCAAACTGGCCGACCACGGACGTCTCGAACGGAATGGTATCGACCGGCGAGATTGCGGCAACGGCCTCGGTCTCGTCGCCGCTGGCCACCGCCTTGTCGCTGCTGTTGCAGGCAATCAAGGCAAGCGGCAGCGCCGCACAAAGGGTCAGTCGGTGCATCTGGGTCACTCCGTTCATCATGAATTGGATCATCGCCATCCGGGGGGAGATTGCAAACGATTCGGGTAGAGTTTCTGAATGGTGGCGGGGTCTTGCGGTCGCAAGGGGCATGCGGCACAGACGCGTCATGACGACAGCCGGTTCCCCAACATTTGATAATCTGACGATTGTCGCGGGCGTCGACGAGGCGGGCAGGGGGCCGCTCGCCGGACCTGTGGTCGCAGCAGCAGTGATTCTGTGCCCCGATGGCATTGCGGGCCTGGCCGACAGCAAAACGCTGAGCTTCGCCCGGCGCGAAAAGCTCGAAGCGCTGATCCGCGAACATTGCCTGTTCGGCATCGGCATGGCGAGCGTCGAGGAGATCGACGCGATCAACATCCTGCAAGCGACGATGCTGGCCATGACGCGTGCCGTCGAAGCGATGGAGAAGGAACCGCACGAGGTGCTGGTCGACGGCAACCGGCTGCCCAGATGGCGCTACCGGGCACAGGCCGTCGTCAAGGGCGATGCGTTGCACCCGTGCATCTCGGCCGCGTCGATCCTCGCCAAGCAGGAGCGCGACCGGCTGATGCGCGCGGCCGCCGCCGAACACCCGCATTATGGCTGGGACCGCAACATGGGTTACGGGACGGCCGAACATCTGGCGGCATTGCGTCAGCATGGGCCCAGCCCGCTCCACCGCCGCAGCTTCGCTCCGGTGGCCCAGGCCTGTCTGCTGTGATTTGAAAAAATTTGCGCGCCGAGTCTTCGCGGCAACACCACCAGTGGTTGAGTCCCGGCTGGTTAACGGGACTCAACATGTGGATTTGGACTCATCTTGTTCCGCATGGCAAACCCCCCGTTAACCATTTGAACACCCGGATTCGCTAGGGTTTTGGCCTTGACCGATGGTCGCCAAGGACTCATTCAGGGCCTCGTTCCACGGGGTTAGCGGGGGTTTAATATGGTTCAGATCGGCGAAATGCTTGCGCCTGCAAAGCGCACAATCAAGGCGCCGCCGCGTGCCCGGGTCGCGGCGCGTCCGCCGCTGCCGCTCAACCAGATTTTGAAGGGCGATTGCATCGAGGAGATGCGCCGCCTGCCCACCGCGTCGGTCGACATGATCTTCGCCGATCCGCCGTACAACCTGCAACTCGGCGGCGATCTCTATCGCCCCGAAGGCAGCCGCGTCGATGCGGTCGACAATGACTGGGACAAGTTCGACACCTTCGCCGCCTATGACCGCTTCACCCGCGAATGGATGACCGAGGCGCGCCGCATCCTCAAGCCCGACGGCTCCATGTGGGTGATCGGCAGCTATCACAACATCTTCCGCTGCGGCGCGACGCTGCAGGATCTGGGCTTCTGGATCCTCAACGACATCGTCTGGCGCAAGGCCAACCCGATGCCCAATTTCCGCGGCACGCGCTTCACCAACGCGCACGAGACGCTGATCTGGGCGTCGCGCGACGAGAAGTCGAAATACACGTTCAACTATCGCGCGATGAAGACGCTCAACGACGAGCTGCAGATGCGCTCCGACTGGGTGCTGCCGATCTGCGGCGGCCAGGAGCGTCTGAAGCGCGGCGGCACCAAGGCGCACCCGACGCAGAAGCCCGAGGCTTTGCTCTATCGCATCCTGCTCGCCTGCACCAATCCCGGCGATGTCGTGCTCGATCCGTTCTTCGGCACCGGCACCACCGGCGCGGTCGCCAAGCGCCTGGGGCGCGACTGGATCGGCTGCGAGCGCGATCCGATCTATTGCGAGGTTGCCGAAGAGCGCATCGCCGCCGCGCTGCCGCTCGATGAATCGGGCCTGAAGACCATGCAGTCGCCCAAGAGTCAGCCGCGCGTTGCCTTCGGCACGCTGGTCGAGACCGGCTATGTTCCCGTCGGCACCAGGGTGTGTGACAAGGCGCGCAAGCATTTCGCGACGATCCGCGCCGATGGCTCGCTGCTTTCGGGCGAGCATAGCGGATCGATCCACAAGGTCGGCGCGCTGCTGCAGAACGCGCCGTCGTGCAATGGCTGGACCTGGTGGCATATCGAGACCGATGACGGTCTGAAGCCGCTCGACAGCCTGCGCCAGACCTATCTGCTCGCCACCGAACCGTGAGCAAGAGCGCGCGCGTCTATGTCCGCCCCGTGGGTCTGGCGGAAAGCCCGCAGACCTTTGACGGGGCGACGATCCGGCTCGGGCACAGCCTGGTCTGGTGCCATCTCGTCGCGCTGGAAAGCTATGAGGGCGCCCGCCTGGTCGGGCGGCAGATCGTCCCGGTCGATCGCTTTGCCGAGGCACTGAACGCTCTACCCGCCGATCAGGCCGAGCGGGCGCAGACGCAGTTCGCCAACCTGTCGCGGATGCACGCCCCGATGCAATTGGGCGAGCGCGTGCTGCGCTTCGATCAGCCGCAGGTGATGGGCATATTGAATGTGACGCCCGACAGCTTTTCCGACGGCGGGCGCTTTACCGATGATCCCGCGCAGGCGGCGGACGCAGGGTTTGCGATGCTGACCGCAGGCGCATCGCTGATCGATATCGGCGGCGAATCCACCCGGCCTGACGCGCCGGTGGTGTGGGAGGGCGACGAGATCGCGCGCGTCGTCCCCGCAATCCAGGCGCTGGCGCATAGCGGCGCGATCCTCTCGGTCGATACGCGCAAGGCGGCCGTCATGGAGGCCGCGCTGGAGGCTGGCGCGCATATCGTCAACGATGTCTCGGGGCTGCTGTACGATAGTCGCGCGCTCGATGTCGTACTGCGTTCGGGCTGCCCGGTGGTGCTGATGCACGCGCCGTCGCAGGGCGCGAACCCGCATGCAGGCGGCGGCTATGGCCATGTCGTGACGGACGTGTTCGACTGGCTCGAGGCGCGCGTCTCTGCCGTCATCGCGGCGGGCGTGGCGCGCGGAAAGGTGATCGTCGATCCGGGCATCGGCTTCGGCAAGTCGCTCGCCGACAATCTGGCGCTGATCAACGCGCTGCCGCTGTTCCATGCGCTCGGCCAGCCGATCCTGTTCGGCGCGAGCCGCAAGCGGATGATCGGCGCGCTGTCCAACGAGGCCCCGGTCGATGCGCGGCTCGGCGGCTCGATTGCGTTGGCGATGAGCGCCATCGGCAGCGGCGCACAGATCGTGCGCGTCCATGACGTCCCCGAAACGGTCCAGGCCGCCCGCGTCTGGCGCGGCCTGCGCGATGCCGCCTTGACGGTGCCGGGGCTCGACTGACACAGGGAAGCATGACCAGCTTCGTCCTCTCCATCGCCATGCTGACCGCCATCGCGCTCGTCTTCGGCGCGATCGCACTCTTCCGCCGCGGCCAGCGCAAGCAGCCCGCCTTGATGCTGGTGCTGGCGGTGGTGATGATCGCCAATGTCGTGATCTGGTCGATCCCGACAAAGAGCGGGCACACGCTGGCAGAAACGCAAGCGCCGGAGTGACTGACCACTGCTCTCTCCCCTTCAGGGGAGAGATGCGAAGGCTTATCAGCGTAGCTGATTAGCCGCAGCTGAGAGGGGCATTGCAAGGCGCATTCCCCCTCCCAACCCTCCCCCC
>NZ_LSHM01000022.1:0-22515 GCF_001557175.1 Blastomonas sp. CCH9-A1 | reverse complement strand
ATCGACAAACCCTGTCGCTTTGATAGGGTGTTCGAAAACATGCTTTCGAGGGTTTGTCGTACATGCTGGTCGGATATATGCGGGTGTCAACGACCGATGACCGCCAAACGGTCGATCTCCAGCGGGACGCGCTCGTCGCAACCGGGGTCGATCATCGGCATCTCCATACCGACAAGGCATCCGGCGCGCGCGACGACCGACCAGGCCTGAAAGCCTGCCTCGACTATCTGAACGCGGGCGACACACTGATCGTGTGGAAGCTCGACCGGCTCGGACGCTCGCTGCCGCACCTGCTGACGATCGTCACCGATCTGAAGGCGCGCGGCATCGCGTTCCGGTCGCTGACCGAGCAGATGGATACGACCACGCCGCACGGCGAATTGCTGTTCTCGCTGTTCGGTGCATTGGCACAATATGAGCGTGCGCTCACGCGCGAACGGGTGATGGCGGGACTGGCTGCTGCCAAACGCCGGGGACGCCAAGGTGGCCGCCCGCCGATGATCGACGCCGAAACGCTCGAGCGGATCACCGCCGCGCTGGATGGCGGGGCCAGCAAGGCGTCCGTCTGCCGGACCTTCAAGGTGCCGCGTTCGACCCTTCTCGGCACGCTTGCCCGGATCGGCTGGACCGCACCGGCCAAGGTCTAAGCCGATGCCGCGTCGCGCCGTCCTGTCGGACGAGCAACGCGCGGCGTTGCTCGCGCTTCCCGACGACGAAACCCTGCTCGTCCAGCACTGGACATTGAGCCGGGACGACTTGGCCATCATCGTCCGCCGGAGGCGACCGCATAACCGGCTGGGTTTCGCGATCCAGCTTTGCGCGCTGCGCTATCCTGGCCGTTTCCTGCGACCCGGTGAACTGATCCCTGATACGCCGCTCGCGTTCGTCGCAGAGCAATTGCAGGTCGGACCCGAGGTGCTGGCCGACTACGCGACGCGCGGCCCGACCCGGTACGAACAGCTCGATGCACTGCGCGATGCATTCGGCTTCATGCCGCTCAGTCGGCCGCTGCGAACGACGTTGCAGGAATGGCTCCTGCCGATCGCGCTGACGACGACCAGCGGGGCTAGGCTGGCGCGCGTGATGCTGGATGAGTGCCGGCGACGGCGCATCATTGTGCCGGGCATCAGTTCGGTCGAGCGGATGGTCGCACAGGCGTTGCTCGATGCCGAACGCCATGTCGCCGAGCATCTGACCCGAGGACTCGATGCTCGACAGCGCCGGCTGCTCGATGCGCTTCTCCTGCCCCACACAGGCACGAACTTGAGCGATCTGGCCTGGGTGCGGCAGTCACCCGGCAAGCCCGGCCGAAAGACATTCGCCGCCATCATCGAGCGACTGACACTGCTTCGGGCCATCGGGATCGATCCGGATATCGCCGTAGGCGTCCATCCCGAGCGCCTCCGACGCCTGTGCCAGGAAGGCGTGCGGCTGACCGCGCAACATGTTCGGACGCTGCAAGCGACGCGGCGTCGCGCCACATTGGTGGCGACCATCCTCGAAACCATCGTTACCCTCACCGACGATGCGGTGCTGATGTTCGATCGCCTGCTTGGGCAGATGTTCCGGCGCGAACAGAACAGCGCGGACACGACACTCAAGCGCAACCGGCGCACCATCAACGGCAAAATCCGGCTGCTTGCCCAACTCGGCGCTGCCTTGCTCGCCGCCAAGATATCAGGTGGCGATATCGGCGCTGCGGTCGAGGCAGCGATCGGATGGAATGATCTCGGCCGCGAGGTCGATGAAGCCCGCAAGCTGATCCGCCCCGATTCGGTCGATCCCGTCGCGGTCGCCGCGACCAATTACCCCGTCCTCCGACAGGTCGGTCCCTCGTTCATCGCCTCGTTCACATTCGGGGCGGTGCCAGCCTGCCATGCGCTCGCGCGAGCGGTCGCGATCATGCGCGACCTTCATTTTGGTCATCTGCGCAAATTGCCTGCAGGCACGCCAGTCGGCTTCATCCGGCAAGCTTGGCGTCGGGCGATCGGCACCGGCATTCCCGATCGCAGGATCTATGAATTGTGCGTGCTGGTCGAGCTTCGCGACCGGCTTCGCGCCGGCGACATGTGGGTCGAGGGAAGCCGACGCTATCGTGCTGTCGAGCAGCAACTCATTCCTGCCCCCGTATTCGCCAACATGCGCGCGGCCGGCCCCTTGCCGATACCGGCACCGGATACGGCCGATATCTGGCTGGCCGAACGACGCGCCCGCCTCGCCCGTCGATTGGCCGAGGTCGAGCGAAAGGCGGAGACGGACGCGCTGGAAGACGTGCAGCTCAGCTTGGGCAGGCTGCGGATTTCGCCCTTGAAGGCGATTACTCCCGAGGAATCCGATACCGCCCTTGCGCCGCTCTATGCGCATCTGCCCGCGATCCGCATCACCGACCTTCTTGCCGAAGTCGATCGATGGACCGGGTTCAGCCAGTGCTTCACGCATCTGCAAAGTGGCCGTGCCGCGGATGAACCACGTGCGATCCTCACGGCGGTGCTCGCCGATGCCACCAATCTGGGCCATACGCGCATGGCGGAAGCCTGCAATCTCGTGACCCAGCGCCAACTCGGTTGGCTCGCCTCGTGGCATCTGCGCGAGGAAACCTACGGTCGCGCGCTCGCCCGGCTTGTCGACGCCCAACACACCGCGCCGCTGGCCGCGCTGTTCGGGTCCGGCACCTCGTCCAGCTCAGACGGTCAGAACTTTCCGCTCGACCGCCGCGCCCAGGCAACCGGCGCAGTCAATCCGCACAAGGGGACAGAGCCGGCTGTCTCCTTTTACAGCCACGTCTCGGATCGCTACGCGCCGTTCCATTCCACAGTTATCTCCGCTTCGGCGAGCGAGGCGGCACAGGTGCTCGACGGGCTGCTCCACCACGGCGCCGATCTGCACATCGAAGAGCATCACGTCGATGGCGGGGGCGTCTCCGACCATGTGTTCGCGCTATGTCATCTGCTTGGGTTCCGGTTCGCGCCGCGTATCCCGAATATCGCCGCACGCCGTTTGCACCTGTTTAACGGCATCGAACCCGGCCCCGATATTGCGCCGCTGGTCGCGGGCCGCATCGACGAAGGTCTGATCGAGGCACACTGGGACGACGTGCTGCGACTGGGAACCTCGATCCGCACAGGCGTCGTCAGCGCCTCGATCATGCTGGAACGGCTCGGCTCCTATCCACGCGCCAACGGCCTGGCACTGGCGTTGCGCGAGATCGGTCGCGTCGAGCGTACCCTGTTCACGCTCGACTGGATCGAGCAGCCCGAACAGCGTCGCCGCGCCACCCGCGAACTCAACAAGGGAGAAGCGGAAAATGCCCTGAAACGCGCCATCTTCTTCCATCGCATCGGCCGTATCCGCGATCATGCGCTGCAAGCCCAAAGCCATCGGGCGAGCGCGCTGAACCTCGTCGCCGGTGCCATCGTCCTGTGGAACACGACCTACCTGCAAGCCGCCCGGATGCATCTCGCCAACCTCGGCCGGCCGGTCCCGCCGGACCTGCTGCAACACCTATCACCGCTCGGTTGGCAGCATATCAATCTCACCGGCGATTACCTCTGGACCGATCCCGATGCGCCATCCACCGCGCTCAGACCGCTTCGCCAGATGCGCGCCGTCGAAGGCACGGCAAAACCTTAGCGTATATCTGGGTCCGTTCTGTGTACCGACCCCATCTTTGTGGCCGGCTGGAGTTCCGCAAGCCTTCGCCTGATCACCAGTTTCTGGATCGGCGGAAACACAGCTCCTTCGGGCTCGAGACTGGGTTTGCAGCATGCGGCGGCCAGCATCGGCCAGGCGCTTGCACCATTGGCCTTCGCACTGGCATCGCCGCAATATCAACCCGTCATCCTCTGGAGCATCGGCAGCCTTGCGCTGCTTCTCCTGCTTGTTCTGCCCCTTGTCTGGAGAGGGGCGACATCAGTCCAATGATAGTGGACGTCGGGCAACGGCCACATACTCCACCCGGGTTTCACCAACGGGGCCGCGCTTGGTCTTGGCCACCCTTTGGGCTGCCCAATACAAGGACCGCGCACTGAGAGAGCCGGAGACCAGACTAGCAGCCGCACCCTGTGCCGCCTTCGCGGTCCTCGTCACAATCCCCAGGCTCGGCGCAGTCGCACAAGCGGTGCAGCGCCTCGAGAACCGGTGTTCGGATGAAGGGTTTCTGGATCACTTCTGCATAGCCGCAAGCTTTGGCCCGCAACCTCAGCTCGCGATCGCAAGATGCGCATATGAGGATCGCGGGGCCGCTCCATCCCTTGGCCCTGAACGCGCCGAGCAAGCTGACGCCATCGAGATCCGGCATGTTGTAATCGGCAATCATGCAGTCGGCGGAGAGCGAAGCCGGATCGGCCAGCAAGGCCGATGCCGATCGGTAGCTGAGCGGTTCATAACCCCGCGCATGCAGCAAGAATTGCAACGAACGGCGGATACTGGCCTCATCGTCGGTGATGAGAACCTTGTAGCGCTTCTTGCCAGGCTCGCTCTGACTTGTGGACATGGACCCTGTAACTGAAACTGAGAAGGCAACTCCTATCAGGAATCGCCGGTCTTGCGGACAATGTCCTTACGTAGATGTCACAGAATCCTAGATTCTTGTGCTAAAGACCAGCGGCGAAGGCAATCCGCAGCAGATCGGACAGGCTGTGCACATCGAGTTTTTGCATCAGGCTTGCCCGGTGAACCTCGACGGTGCGCGACGAACACCCGAGATCATAGGCGATCGTCTTGTTGGGATAGCCCTTGGCCAGACCCTCGAGGATCTCGCGTTCACGCGGCGTGAGTGACGCTATCCGCGTCCGCGCCTCCCGCTCTTCGAGATCGCGGCTATCGTTGCGTTCAAGTCTCGCAAACGCCCGCTCGAGGGCGCCGAGAAGCGCGGCCTTTTCGAACGGTTTTTCGAGGAACTCGACCGCTCCGGCCTTCATCGCCTGGACGGCAACGGTCACATCGCCATGACCGGTAAGGACGATCACCGGCATGTCGATACCGCGATCGGCCAACGCGGCCTGGACCTCAAGCCCATCCATCTCTGGCATCCGAACGTCTAGCACCACGCACCCTTTCGGCGCGGATTTCGCCGACTTCAAGAATTCGACGCCCGAACCATAGGACAGAACCTTGTAGCCCGCGCGCGACAAGACGAAGCCCGCAGATTTGCGGATAGCTTCTTCGTCATCGACGAGGTGAACGACACGACTATCGCTCATCGGCAGCCTCCTCAGCCGCATGCATCAGCGTGAAATGAAAACGGCTTCCGCCGGTGTCGGGATGCTCGGCCCAAATGCGTCCCCCATGGGCTTCGACGATCGTGCGGCAGATCGACAGGCCCAACCCCATCCCTTCCTGCTTGCCGCTGACGAAGGCCTCGAACAGTCGAGGGCGGATGTCGGGCGCGATGCCGGGGCCGGTGTCGTGCACCGTGACTTCGACGTATCCGTCCGGCCGAAGCCTGGTTCCAACGGTCAAATCCCGGACTTGGCTTTGCGCCGTGGCCTCAACCGCGTTGCGCATCAGGTTGAGCAGAACTTGCTGGATCTGCACCCGATCGACCAGCACTGGCGTCGCCAGCGGGTCGAGGTTGAACAAGGCGCGCACGCCATTCTCGCGGGCACCGGTTAGCGCGAGCCGACCGGCATCCTCGATCAGGCCAGGCAATTGCTCGACGCGCTTGTCGACCTCGCCCTTCGCAACGAATTCGCGCAGCCGGCGAACAATGTCGCCGGCCCGGAATGTCTCGTTCGCCGCTTCCGCGAGCGCGTCGCGCATGATTATCGCGTTCTCGTCGGCCGCCTCCTCGAGCATGTCGCGCGATTCCTCCAGATAGTTCGCCACGGCGGTCAACGGCTGGTTGAGTTCGTGCGCCAGCGTTGAGGCCATGGTGCCCATGGCGCTCAGCCGCGAGACATGGACCAGTTCGGCTTGCAATTCCTTGAGCTTGAGCTCGTCGCGCTCCTTCTCCGTCAGGTCGCGGATGAAGCCCGTGAAAATCCGTTCGCCATCCTTCCCCGCCTCGCCAACCGAGAGTTCAAGCGGAAAGGTCGTTCCATCGCGCCGTTGTCCGGTCACGACCCGGCCGATCCCGATGATCCGCTTCTCGCCGGTCGTGCAGTAGTGCTCCAGATAGGCGTCGTGGCGTTCGCGATCCGGAGTGGGCATCAGGCACGATACGTTGGCTCCGAGCAGCTCGCTTTCCTCATAGCCGAACAATCGTTCGGCCGCGGCGCTGAACGAGGAAATCCGGCCACGCTCATCGATCACGATCATGGCGTCCGGAACCGTCGCCAGGATCGAGTTCAAATGCTGTTCGCGCGCCTCCATCGCCTCGCGGATCGCGGCCTCTTCGGTGACATCGCGCGCGATGCAGAAATAGCCCAGCAATCGGTCGCCTTCGCGCAAGGCAGCAAACGACACATGTGCGAGATATTCCAAGCCCGATTGGCGAACCCGCCAGCCATTGCGCTCAAACGACTTGCCACGCCGGGCCGCTTCAAGATCGGCAACCGGAAGACCGGAAGCGGCTTCATCGGGCGCGTAGAAAATTTCGTGAGACTGACCGATAGCATCGGCCGGACACCAATGGTCGGCGCGCCCTTCGTCGTCGCTCAGCGCCAGGATCTGGCCACGACTATCGAGCAAAACAAAAAAATGCCCAGGGGCGCTCAGGAAGGCGAGATAGGCGAGCCGAGGCAGGTCTGGCTGGTTGCCATCCGGGGCCGGCCTGTGCCGATCGCCCGCCATGTCTAGCACGCCACGCTTGCGACCCGCGGGCGGAAAAGCCGGTCCTCGCGAAAGTCGCTTCGGGCAGTCATTGGAAACATGCGAATGGAATCTTCCGGTACACGCGCTGGGCCTTCGTTCTAGAATACGCACAGCGACCGGCCACCCCTCACGAATTTCGGACACGTGTCCCGTCCGCTGGCCGCACCGGTGAGGCGCGCTCATATTTTTCCCGGGAATCACCCCCGTGAGGGCTGCAGCGCTCGGGACAGCCCTCTCGGGGGTGATTGGCAGTTTACCGCGACATTTCGGCCTCGTTTGCAACGGCGGACCGGTCGAGTCAGCGCCGCAAACGGTCAATGCCGCGCATAGACAGTCGGCGCCCCGGCGCCGATGGCGTAAACCGCAAAGCGTTGGGGTTCCTGCCCCGGCACTTCCATCCCCGGGGACCCCAGTGGCATGCCGCCGACCGCAAGGCCGCTCACGCCTCTCGGCCTTGCCGAAAGGACACGCCGCATATCCTCGATCGGAACGTGACCTTCGAAGGCCATCCCGTCGATCACGGCGGTGTGGCACGAACGGAGGGTGGGTGGAATTCCATACCTTGCCTGAAGGGCTGCGCGGTTGGAGGCGTCGACCGCTCTGATGGTCTTGCCCAGCCCCTTGCGGACTTGTGCCGCCCACTTCTCGCAACAGCCGCATCCGGGATCCCGGTGCATGATTGCCGCAGTCGATGCCATGGCGGGCGAACCAGCCAACGCCAGTGCCAGAATGAGTTTTCGCATCGGAGATCTCTCCTTCTTAAAGTGCTCAGGCGGCAGCTAGCCGCCTGAGCACCGAGTTGCCTACTTGTGATCCATGCCGCCCATGGCGTGGCCCGCATGATCGTCGGACGCTGCCTCGGCTTTGTCCTGACAACAGGCCATCTTGCCATGTTCGTCCGTCTTGCAGCAGCACTCCTTCTTCGGAGCGGAAGGCGGTTCAGCGGCAAAAGCCGCCGTCGATAGGGTGAGCGCGAAAGCGCCAAGCAGATAGTTGAGCTTCATGATTTATTACTCCGTGATCAGGTTGAATGATTTGGCATGGCCCAATCTCGCGGCGGCGGATGCGGTGGTTTGAGGGCAATTCCCTTAATCGAGGTTGCTGCCTCCTCTTTGGGCACCGGATCATTCCAGACTGCGCCCGGCTGCACGGTCGGCGGCTCGGCCGCGCGTGAGGCGCAGGCATGACAAGCCATGGCAGAATCTTTCGCGTGACCATCGGGCACCGGAAGATGACCGTCTTGCGCGTTCGAGCAATCCATCGCCATCGATGTCGCCGCGGCTAGCGGTGCCGCATCAGCACACAACGGCCCGGTCTGTAATGCGAGGCCGAGAGCGAGAAACAGAACAGCCAAAAACTTCATGCCGCCCGCCTTTTCCGGCGAAACGGCCAGCGCATGAAGAGCAGGATCGCGCCCGCAATAGCGAGCACCAAGCCGCCGCACGCAAAGGCCAGCAACCACCAAGTGTTGAAATCCTCGTGGTTCTTCCAGTCCATGATGTGGAGGCTCCAGAAGAAATCGTAGAGCCGCCATGTGCCGGTACGAACCGCCGTCAACTTGCCCGAGTCCGCCGCGACGAAAACGCTGGTGCTGTCAGGATCGGCAAAGGCCACGCGCCATGCGGGAAGCGCGCCGCGATATTCGGGGCTTTCGGCAAGGACGCGAGAAACTTTGGCATCGGGCTTGACCGGAGCCTTCCACGCATCGCGTGCAATTGCGAGGGCAAGCGCTGCGTCAACCGGCAGTAGTGGCGCGCCGCTCACCGCATCGAAAAGAGTGGTTCCCTCCGCCGTCGCGACCAGGGCGACTGGGCGATTGGCGAGCATGGCGAAGGATACCGACTCGACCGGGGTCTTGGCCGCCGCGACCAGGCGGGTCGGCGCGACGAAATCGACGCCTTTCGGCATCGCGACAACGCGCTCGCGGTCCACAAGATGTTCGCCGCGCACTTGCTCGATGGGCAGATAACTCATCAGCACACCGCTCGAAAACCAGATCAGGAGCTGCGCCCCGATAACCAGCGCCAACCATTTGTGAATGCGGCTCGCGGCGACATGAACCCTTACCTTCGCTCCCATTGGTCCCCCGATTTGCACCCATTGCGACCGCCTCCGATCACCATCGGCGTTCCGATTGTTGCCTTATCTTATGTCGCTCATGTCATGGCCCGCATGAGGATCGGCTTCGCCGGGCGGCGGTGCGGTCTTGGTGGGCACGGGCGTTGCAGCCTTGGATTCCGCTCTCTGTTGAGGTTTTGGTGCGCCGGCCCTTGAAGCTGGTTTTGGTTTCGGGGTGCTGGGCTCTGGTACCGGTTTTGCTTCGGATCGTTGCGGCGCGCCCTCCGGCCCCGCCGGTGATCCGCTTGCGCCACTATCCGTTGCCGTCACGTCTGCCTGGGCTTCCGCTAAAGCCGGTCCCGAATTTGCCGATTGGTCGGGCGCAAAGGGCTGTTCAGTCGCGCCGCAGCCGGCAAGCGCAGACGTCGCCGCTATTAATGCGAGAGGAGCGAGCTTATTCAAGAAAATACCCTTGGAAAGATGGATCTGCTGGTCCGCTACGAACCGTTCCTCCAGACTAACTCCTCTAGAACCAGACCCGCACGCCCATCACAAAGTGCGGGTCAGAGACTTCTCCTCCGTTCGCTCTGACGAAGCGAGCGGATTCGCCAAACTGCCTAGTCCACTCAAAGCCCGCATAAGGCGCAAATTCCTTCTTGATTTCGTAGCGGAAGCGAACCCCCAGTTCAATATTGGAAAGGCCATCTCCGACCCCAAGTTCGGGAATGGCTTGCGCGGAAAAATTGGCCTCGATCCGGGGCTGCAAGATCAGCTTCTGGGTAATGCGCTGATCGTAAAATCCCTCGAATCGGCCGCGCAGTTCTCCCTTGTCCGACAAGAATGCCGACGCCGTCACCTCAAACCAATTGGGTGCCAGACCTTCAATGGCGACGACAGCATAGGTCCGCGACGGATCAGGCGTCACGTCGTAGCGGGCACCCGCCTGCAGGTTCCAATAGGGTGAGATCGCGCGCGAATAGACCGCGGTCAGCTCAAGATCGTCCAGTGCCCCCCTGAACTCGCCCTCGCCTTCATACTTGAACACGAAGCGGTTGATGTCGCCGCCGAACCACGCCTCGCCATCGAAACGATAGCTGTCCTTGCCCTTGTGGACGACGTATTCGGCAAGATCGAAGGATACATAGCGAAAAGTCGTGCCCCCGGCTTCCTTCATCATCTCTTCGCGCGAGCGCCGCATGGTTTCACTCGGGAAAAACCGGTCGGCATACCAGTCCGAAGGCGGCGCGGGGGCGGGCGCGTTGCCAGGCGCGAAGTCGGTGCCGGTCGCCGTCCCGGACCCGCCTTGGGGCAATGAGGGAGCGACCTTTGGCGTGCAATGGCCCATCTTTGCATGCTCAGGTGGGCAGTCCGGATCGACACCGCTTGCTACCGACGAGGCCGTGCCCATAGAAATGCCTGGCATTTCATCGGCTGCGGATCCCGGAGCCGTCTCCGACGGCTTGGGAGTTTCGGCAGCCGGAGTGCAATGCCCCATCCTTGCGTGCTCGGGCAGGCAACCGTCATCGGATGGCGCGGGCGGCGGTGCCATCTTCATCGCTGGCATTGTGTCGGGCGTGGATGGCGTCGAACCCGTTGGTTCGGGAACGCAGTGCCCCATTTCCGCGTGTTCAGGCGAGCATGTGCTTGCCGAAGGAGGCGCCGCCGGCTTCTGAGCGACTGGCTTTGCAGAAGGCGCCTTGGGTTTGGCGGGCTCGCTAGCGGGCGGCATCGAGCCATGATCCATGCTTTGCATCGATTGTGCCGAAGCGGGGACGGCTGCCGCGCAAAACATCACGCTGGCGAGCAACAGTTCGGCTCGGCTCATGCGCCTACCCCCCGCGGACGCACGCTGACAACGCGCATCATCCCTGCGTGCATGTGATAGAGCAGATGGCAATGGAACGCCCAGTCACCGACGGCATCGGCGGTAAAGTCGAAACTTGCCTTACCGCCTGGCTGCACCAGCACGGTGTGCTTCCTTGGAGAGTATGCGCCCTTGCCGGTCACCAGCTCGAAGAAATGCCCATGGAGATGGATCGGGTGGCTCATCATAGAATCGTTGATGAGGTTAATCCGCACCCGCTCACCTTCGATGAACGGGATGGGCTCGTGAAAGTCCGACATTTTAACGCCGTCAAACGACCACATGAATCGCTCCATGTTGCCGGTCAGGTGAATGTCCAACGAACGATCAGGAGCATTGACATAGGGATTGCGCTCAAGCGCTACGAGATCGTGATAGGTGAGCACTTTGTGCTCGACATTCTCCAATCCCTGGCCCGGTTCGCCCATTCGGTCCACAGGCATCGGCGAGATCGTCTGTACGCCCGGATTTTTCTCGACTTGCGGTGCCACACTGAAATCACGCATGTTCATCGAACCGTGGTCCATCCCGGACATGGTATCGGAATTGGACATCTCCATGCCGGGCATCGAGTCTGTCGACGGAGCGGGTGCTCCGGGCATGTCCATCGAGCCGCCGGAGCCATGGCCCATCGCTGCATGATCCATGCCGGACATCGAGCCACCGGACATGTCCATCTCGCCCATGCCCATGTCCTTCATATTGGCTAGCGGACGCTCACGCAGCGGCGGGACTGCGGCGACCATCCCCGGGCGCGGCGCTAACGTTGCGCGGCCCATGCCCGAGCGGTCGTTGGCTTCGGCGACCAGCGTGTAGGCGCGGTCTTCGGCCGGCGTCACGATAACATCATAGGTTTCGGCAACCGCGATCTGAAACTCGTCGACCTCGACCGGTCGAACGTTGAGCCCATCGGCTTGCACGATCGTCAGGCGAAGCCCCGGGATGCGGACGTTGAAAATCGACATTGCCGAGGCATTGATGATGCGCAGTCGCACCCGCTCGCCCGGCTGGAACAGCGCCGTCCAATTGTCCTTCGGGCCATAGCCGTTGACCAGAAAAGTGTAAGTCGAACCGTTGACATCGGCGATATCGGTGGGATCCATGCGCATCGCGCCCCAATCAAGCCGGTCCTTAAGCGGCTGATCCTTGCCCGACAGCAGACCTCCGAGCGTCTGGCGCTGCATATTGAAGTGCCCGGGATTGACCTTGAGCTTGTGAAAAATCGCCTCGGGCGAGAGTCGGCTGTGATCCGAAAGCACGACGACATGCTCCCGATCATAGGCCACCGGATCGGCACCCTTGGGATCGATGACGATCGGTCCATAGTGACCGAGCTGCTCCTGCAGCCCCGAGTGGCTGTGATACCAGTAGGTCCCCGACTGCATGACAGGGAATTCATAGACGAAGGTTGAGCGCGGCTTGATGCCAGGGAAGCTGACGCCTGGAACCCCGTCCATCTGGAACGGGAGCAGCAAACCGTGCCAGTGGATCGAGCTGTCTTCGTCGAGGTCGTTCGTAACAGAGAGGCGAACATTCTGGCCTTCGCGTAGACGGATCAACGGTGCCGGGACAGTCCCGTTGATCGCGATCGCGCGGCTGACCTTGCCATCGACACGCATGGTCTGACGGGCAATCCGCAAGCTGATGTCGTTACCCGAAACCGTTGGAATCGGCTCCGTGATCCCCGGCGAGACGGGCTGCGCCCATGCCGGAAACCAGGGTGCAAGGGCGGCTGTTACGCCACCGGCGGCAGCGACGCCGATAAAGGATCTTCTGTCGAGGGTCATATCTTGTCCAGGTTCGACGATGGGGATTACACATGGCTTTACGCGGCGGGCACATGCATCCCTCACGCATAATCAGAAAATATTCCGCCAATTGCCCCGCCGCATCGCCATGCAAGTACGGCTCGCGAGCGACCAAACCCCACCGGCTGTCCATAAATGCTGCAAGCGGTGGTACGCTTTGCTAATGACGTGCGTGATTAGGGCCGACCGGATACAGGCTCGGCCGCCAACTGCGCCTTCAGTTGACCTCGCGCTCGATAGAGCCTCGTTTCAACTGCCTTTTCGCTGATCCCCAGGATCGCGGCGGTCTCGGCTTGGCTCGCTTCCTCGATAGTTCGCAGGATGAGCACTTCGCGAAGCGGCTGCGGCAATTTGGCAATCTCCCTTTCAACCCGCAGCAGCTCCGCACGGCTCTCGGCTTCGCGCGCAGGCCCAGGCGCATCGCTCCCGAAATCCTCATCGCGTTCGATCGGGCGGGCCAGCGAGAAGAATGAGCGCACGGCCCGCCGCCGCGCCCAGTCGCGGCACTTGTTGAGCGCGATCCTGGCAATCCAATGCCGAAACGGCCGATCCGGGTCATAGCGGCGGATGGCGCCAAACGCCGAAACAAAGCTCTCCTGTAGCAAATCGAGCGCCTCGTTCGGATCGCCGACATTGTTGCGGATTAAACGATAAACCGGATCCTTGTGGCGACGCATCAATTCCCGAAACGCCTGCGCTTGACCGGCTACCGCAAGGCTTGACAGCTCGTGGTCGTCACATTGCGAAAGATCGAGTGTCACTGCGCATCGGCGGTCAGGGCTTTGACCACAGTGTTGTCGAACATTTTGGCCTGTTCGGGGTTCAACACCCCGCGCATGGCGAAGAGATGCTCCAGCGTCTCCTTCTGCAGTTCTCCCATGACCACATGGTTATGGTCGATCGCGGCGGTCACCTTTGGTCCGTACCCGTGCTCTTCCGCGATGGCTTCAGCGAGCCGTACATTCGACGCTCGCATTTCAAGTTCGAGCGCCTTTCGCCGGACGGCGAACTTCGCTTCAATCGCCTCAACCTTCGAGCGCTGCTGCGGGGTCAACTCGAGCTTGTCGTGAAGCAGCGCGTGCAACTCGCTCTCTTTTGCTCGCGGCTGATCCGCGACAAAGCGCCCGATAAAGACGCCTGTCAGCGCCGAAACGAAGGCGACCAGGGCGATCAGCAGAATTTTTCGGTAGCCCATCGTTAGCGTGCATCCAGCAAGGTTGAAGGGGCCAAAGCGGTGCTCGGCGCGAATGGCGAGAGCGGGCGCGCCGCGACAATCGGGGCACGCGTGGTGACCCCCGCGAAAGCGCCCCAGCCAAGGGAAACCACTGCAGCCAACGCCATGAGGCGGTATGACGCACCAGTCTCGCGTCGACGATCCGAGAGCATTGCCAATACGTTATCGTCGACGCCGTCCAACAGGCCCACCGGTGGGGGGTGCCGCAACTGTTTCAGGAAATCGTCCATCACACCCTCATCCAACAATTGTTCTGCAGCGCCATACGCGCTCGCGCGAAAAACCCCTCAACAATTTCCGTCCTGAGGGGTGCGACCTCGACATGCGTATTCATGACCGGCACCACTTTTTTGGAGACCGAATATGCGCAAGACCCTTGTTGCCTTCTCGTTGGCCGTGCTCTCGCTGACCGCCCTTTCCGATACCGCTCTCGCCCATACCAAATTGGTCAGTTCGGCGCCGGCCGCAAACGCGACCGTCACAAATGTCACGTCGGTAAACCTGCAGTTCAATGAGCGGGTAATCGCTTCGACGATTAAGGTTGAGCTACTGATGATCGGCATGCCCGGGATGTCCGATCACGCGCCAATGAAAATCGCTTTCACATCGATGATGGGCAAGGACGGCAAATCGATGATGCTCATGCCCAAGAAGGCACTCAGCCCGGGCACCTACAAAGTCATATGGTCGGCCGCTGGTGCTGACACGCATCGTATGGGCAGTGAATTCAGCTTCACGGTCAAATAGAGCGTGGACACTGATTTTGGGATGATTGCCATCAGGCTCGGATTGTATCTGAGCCTGATGCTGCTTGTCGGGCTCGCCGCCTTTCCGCTCTACGCCTTGCGGCACGATGAAAGGCCGGAAGGGCAGGTGCTTCCACTGTGGTGGGCGCTCACTTTCTGGTCAGTTACGGCAATTACCTTGTCGGGTCTGGGATTGGCTGCACTGATCGCGGCCATGATGGGCGGGCCGTTAACCGATATCGACTGGGAAACCAGCCAATCCATCCTGTTTGAAACGCCGATCGGCACCGCGTGGTTGGTGCGGATGGCGGCGCTTGCGGTTGTTTTGATGGCTGCCTTCCCGCGGCGCTGGACCGATGAGCAGCAGCTTGGCACCATAGCGCTTGCGGGCGCAGTGGCGCTTTCATCGCTCGTCTGGACAGGTCATGCAGGAGCAAGCGAGGGCGGCTTGGGTCTCATCCACAAGCTGAGCGATATGCTGCATATGCTCGCCGCTGCGATCTGGCTCGGCGGGATCGCCGCCTTCCTGCTGCTCCTGCGGTCCCCGCTCGATCAGCATTCGGGCCGCAAATTGGTGGTCGGGCATCGCGCTCTCGAAGATTTTTCACGGGTCGGCACGATCTGTGTTGGAATAATCGCTGTTACCGGACTGATCAACGGTCAGGTTCTGATCGGCTTTTCGAATATCTTGCGCGTTTTTGACACCACATACGGGCAGGCACTTTTTCTGAAACTGGTTCTGGTTGCCGGGATGCTGCTCCTCGCTGCGCGAAACCGCTGGCGCCTGACGCCAGATCTGGCACTTGGGCTGAACGACGGGGATGCGTCCAGCGCTGTCGCGGCACTTCGCAAGAGCCTGATGCTGGAAGCGGGGGCGGCGATAGCGATCCTGGCGCTTGTGGCGTGGTTCGGCATGCTTGAGCCGCCCGCCAGCACGATGGTGCCTTGAGCGGAAGGGGCTCGCCCTGGTCGGGGACAATGGTGCTTGGCGTCGGCTGGGCATTGCTCGACGTCCGTGCGGGCGACAACCGGCCGCATCGCCACTTGGCGCACCAGGTCAGCCTTGCGCTCGATGCTCCCTGCGCAATCGGCGGAACGCTTTCCTTGCACCTAGCCGCGGGCGAGGCCGCAGCCATCCCGGCCGGGACCTTGCATAGCCTCGGCCCCGCCGGATCAGCGGTGCGAACCATCTATGTCGATCCGCGGTTTGGCGGGCGGTGCGACCTGTTCGGACGGCCCGAGCCATTCCGCCTCCCTCCCACGCAGACTGCGGCGCTGCGGGCCGTGCGATCCGGGACCGAAGCCAAAGAGTGGATTGCCGGTTTCCTGGGAACCAGTCCCGTGAGTTTGATCGATAGCCGGTTGCGATCGGCATTGGCAGGGATCGAACCAGGGATGAGCGCCGCCGAATTGGCCCAAGCAATGGGGCTGTCGCGAGCACGCCTTCGTGAAGTCGTCAGCCGCGATTTCGGGTTTCCGACTGTCAAATTGTTGCAATGGTTGCAGCTCCAACATGCGATCGACGCACTCCGCCACTCCGCCAGCCTCGCCGATGCGGCTGCCGCAGGGGGCTTTGCCGACCAGGCGCATTTCAACCGGCGGCTGGTCGAATGGTTCGGGGTTACGCCATCGCTCGGGCTCGCCCAGCTCGACATTTCGATCGTCCGCTAAGGTTCGAACCAGCGATTCGTTCAAGACCCGGCGCTGCGCTTGCCGCAGAGAACCGAGCGAACCGTATGGGATCGCCCGAATGTCTCTCTTCCGAACTCTCTATGCACCTGTCTATTTTCTCGGCTTTGTCGGGGCCGCGGCCGTGCTGGTTTCGTCCGGTGGATCGCCCATTTGGCTGATCGCGCTGTTCGCTTTGGCGATTGTCACCTCGCTTGTATCGGAGCGCGTTGCGCCGTTCGAGCCGGTTTGGAATCGCAGCCATGGCGACGCCCGCCGCGACATCGCCCATGCGCTGGTCAACGAAGGCTCGATCCTCGTGCTGGTGCTCTTGCTTCCCTTCTTTGCCAGCCTCGTCCCCTGGTCCTCGCTCTGGCCTTCCTTGCTGCCGTTCTGGGCCGAGCTAGCGCTGGCGATCATCTTGCTTGATGCCGGGATCAGCCTGACCCATTACGCCAGTCACAGGATCCCCCTGCTGTGGCGCTTCCATGCGGTCCACCATTCGGTGCGCCGAATGTACGGATTCAACTGCTTGCTTAAACACCCGATCCACCAGCTGATCGAGATTTCCGTCGGGACATTGCCGTGGCTGCTACTGGGAATTCCGCAGGACGTCGCGATTGTCGGATCGTTCGCGGTCGCCATCCAGTTACAGCTGCAACATTCGAATGTCGACATGCGGGTCGGGCCCCTGGCATTGCTCTGGGCGATCGCGCCGGTGCATCGCCACCATCACCTCGCGTCCGAGACCGAGGGCGATGTCAATTTCGGTCTGTTCCTGACGATCTGGGATGTGATGCTTGGGACGGCTCAATTCCGATCGAGCGCCCAGATTCGCGCTAGCTCGCTCGGTATTGCCGGTCGCTCCGACTATCCCGAGACCTATCTAGCACAGCTTGTCGAGCCATTCACTGCGGAATTAGCAGCGACTGATCCCGCACCGCAGCGCAGCGGGGTACGCCGATGACCGGGAGCGGCTCCTACACGCCCGCCGCTGGCTATCACTTTTTGACGCCGCTTTACGATGCCGGTGTCCGGCTATCGACCCGCGAGGCAGTCTGGCGCGAGGCTTTGGTCGAATTCTTGGCTCCTGAAGACCACGACCTGTTGCTCGACATCGGTGCCGGAACCGGCAGCCTTGCCCTGCTGGTGTCACGCAAGAATCCGGCCACTCGCTATTTCGGCATCGATCCCGACCCTCATGCCTTGGACATCGCCCGCAAAAAAGCGCGACGAGCCGGTATCGATGCCCAATTCAGGCAATCGTTCTTCTCGGCAGAGGCGGTAGCGGACTGGCCGGTGCCCAGTCTGGCGACGCTGTGCCTGGTGCTTCATCAGGTTCCGCTCGACGAGAAACTGCGACTGCTGCGCGAAGTGCATGCCATACTCCAGCCAGGAGGCCGCCTCTTCATTGCGGACTATGGCGAGCAGCGCTCTTGGCTCATGCGCAGACTGTTCAGGGCAACGATCCAGCAGCTCGATGGGATTGCGGACACCCAGCCCAATGCCGACGGCGTGCTCATCCCTTTATTGCGCGAGGCGGGCTTCGCGAAGGTGCGCGAACTCCAACACGTGAAGACTGTGACTGGATCTATCTCGATCCTGTGCGGTGAAAAAGACTTCGGGGCCGCGGGTGGCCAGAAAAGCGATGCCAGCTTGAGGGATGACGGTTCGATCCGCGTATCCAAGATTAGCAGCTAGCCGTTCCTTCCCGTTCGGCATGCCCGTCGGGTCGCCCAGCCTGCGGGCCGGAGGCGGGAGGATAACCATGGAGCAAACACATGGCCTCCCGCCACCACACTACCGAATCGTCGAGGCTTCACGATCCGGTCTGCGGCATGACTGTCGAACCTGAGGATTCGACACCGACAGCTACGCACGAGGCTGAAACCTTCTATTTTTGCAGCCAGGGTTGCCGGACGAAATTCATCGCCGACCCCCAGCGGTTTATCCACCAATCGGGTGGAACAGCACCGCAGCTGCAGCACGAAGCACCCGAAGGCGCGATCTGGACCTGCCCGATGCATCCGGAGGTCCAACAACCGGGTCCCGGAAGCTGCCCGATCTGCGGCATGGCGCTGGAGCCGATGACCCCCACGCAAAACGACGGCCCTTCCCCAGAATATGCCGACATGAAGCGGCGCTTCGTCATCGGCCTCGTGCTCTCGCTGCCGGTCTTCGCGCTTGAAATGGGCGGGCATCTGACCGGACTGCGCCACATGCTCGATGGCGGGATCGCCAATTTGGTCCAGATGGTGTTGGCGACGCCGGTGGTCCTGTGGTCTGGTTGGCCGTTCTTCGAGCGTGGCTGGGCGTCGCTCAAGAGTCGCCATCTCAACATGTTCACGCTGATCGCGATGGGAACCGGCGTCGCCTGGGCCTACAGCATGACGGCCACGCTTGCCCCCGGCGTGTTCCCTGCCGCGTTCCGTGCCGAGGATGGATCGGTCGCGGTCTATTTCGAGGCGGCGGCGGTGATCACCGTTCTGGTTTTGCTCGGGCAGCTACTCGAACTGCGCGCCCGCGAAACGACCAGCGGGGCGATCCGTGCGCTCCTCGATCTTTCGCCCAAGCTGGCACGGCGGGTACGCTCCGATGGCAGCGACGAGGAAGTGTCGCTCGACCAAGTTCTGGTCGGCGACACGCTGCGTGTGCGTCCCGGAGAGAAAGTGCCGGTCGATGGGGTGGTGCTGGAAGGCCGCGGCACGGTCGATGAATCGATGGTGACCGGCGAGTCCATGCCGGTGACCAAGGAGGCCGCCGCCAAACTGATCGGCGGGACGATCAACCAGACCGGCGGGCTGGTCATGCGCGCCGAGAAGATCGGCCGCGACACCATGCTGGCCCGCATCGTCCAGATGGTAGCCGACGCCCAGCGCAGCCGTGCGCCGATCCAGCGGCTTGCCGATACGGTGTCGGGCTGGTTCGTTCCTGTCGTGATCGCGATTGCCGCGATCGCGTTCATCGTCTGGTCGCTGATCGGCCCGTCCCCGGCGATGGGCTACGGGCTAATCGCAGCGGTCGCGGTGCTGATCATCGCCTGCCCCTGCGCACTCGGGCTTGCCACACCGATGTCGATCATGGTGGGCGTCGGTCGCGGCGCACAGGCTGGCATTCTCATCAAGAACGCGGAAGCCCTCGAACGGATGGAAAAGGTCGATACTCTTGTCGTCGACAAGACCGGCACGCTGACCGAAGGCAAGCCCGCCGTAGTCGCCATCGAAACCGCCGAGGGGTTCGACGCAGACGAAGTGCTGCGTCTCGCCGCCAGCCTCGAGCGCAGTAGCGAACATCCCCTGGCGCTCGCGATCGTGCGGGAAGCAGAAGCTAGAGGTTTTGCAATCAGCGAGCCGAGCAGTGTCGATCAGCCAGTCGGCAAGGGCATCACCGGCACTGTCGATGGCCGCATTCTCGTCGCCGGAAATGCCCGATTCATGGGCGAAAGCGGCATTGCGACCGGTGCGCTCGCGGAGCGCGCCGACCGGATGCGCAGCGAGGGCGCAACCGCGATCTTCCTCGCCATCGACGGCAAGGCCGCAGGGGCGATCGGCATCGCCGATCCGGTCAAGGAGACGACCCCCGCTGCGCTCAAGGCACTCGGCGAAGCGGGCATCCATGTCATCATGCTGACCGGCGACAACCGCGTTACGGCCGAGGCGATTGCGCGGCGGCTCGGTATCGCCGAAGTCGAAGCCGACGTGCTGCCGGACCAGAAGAGCGCCATCGTCAAGCGGCTGCGCGACCAGGGCAAGATCGTCGCGATGGCCGGCGACGGGGTGAACGACGCCCCTGCGCTTGCCGCCGCCGATGTCGGCATCGCGATGGGCTCGGGAACCGACGTCGCAATCGAAAGCGCGGGCGTCACCCTGCTCAAGGGCGACCTGACCGGGATTGTCCGCGCCCGGCACCTGAGCCATGCGACCATGGCGAATATCCGTCAAAACCTGTTCTTCGCCTTCGCCTACAATGTCGCGGGGATTCCCGTTGCGGCGGGGGCGCTTTACCCGCTGTTCGGACTGCTGCTGTCGCCGATCATCGCAGCTGCGGCCATGGCGCTGTCCTCGGTCAGCGTCATCGGCAATGCCCTCCGCCTCAAGCACGTGGAGATCTAGCCGATGCGTTTCACCCGTCCCGCCATTCTCGCAGCGGCATCTTTCGCCGCGATCGCGCTGTTTTACCTGCTGCGCGAACATTGGGCACACGCGCTCGGGCTATTGCCATACGCGATCCTGTTGCTCTGCCCGCTCATGCACTTCTTTCATGGCTCGCACGGACACAATCATCCGGGCGGAAAGCCTTGAGACCCGCCAATCCAAAACTGAACAGGGGAGAGAGACAATGCGTAGAACTTCACTAGCTGGCAACGCGCTCTTGCTGATTGCCAGCATTTCTGTCGGCACCTCTGCCGTTGCCCAGCAAAACGGCCAGGAAGGCGTCGCAGCGGTTTTGTCTGCTTACAAGTCTGCGGTTGAGCGGCTCGATATTACTGGCACCGACCAGCTGTTTGCGCCTGACGCTGTGGTGGTTGAATCGGGCAAGGTCGAAGGCAATTTCGGCGCCTATCGCGACCATCACCTCGGGCCCGAACTCAAGGAGTTCAAATCTTTTGCGTTCGGCGACTACGAAGTCGATATCAGGCTCGAAGGACCCATTGCGGTCGCAACCGAGACCTATACCTATCGAATTGTCCTCAAATCGGACGAAGCAATCGAGCGTCTTGGCGTTGCCACCAGCGTGCTCAAATGGGATGGGCAAGCATGGCGGATCATCTCGACGCACAGCTCCTCGCGCAAACCCAAGCAGCCCGCCAGCTGATGGCTATAGCATGAGCGCCTCTGACCGACCCGCGCTTGTGCGCAAGCTTATCGAAAGCTGGCGCGAAGACCCGGGTGCGACCTATCAAAGCTGGTTCCTGTGGGACGAACGGATCAAGAATTTCCGCTCCATCCGGCGCGGCATCCAGCAGGTCGTGGCCGAGATCGACAATGGGTCGTTCGGCGTTGCCTATCGCGGCTCGTCGCTCGAAACGGTTGTCCATTCCATCGCCGAGCAACGCCAAATCTTCAAAGGTGCCGACCATGCGTTCCTCTGGAAGCCCAAGCTGCGCATTCCCGACATTTACGAAAGTCCGGCCAATCAGCGCGCCTTCGGCCGCTTGCTCCATAATTGCGTCTGCTGCGACGAGGCCGAGGATGTCATTTCCCAAATTCGTGAAATCGACGCACTCAAGATCAAGGGGCTCGGTCCGGCGGTCGCCAATCTGCTCTATTTCCTGCATCCAACGCTGATCGCGCCGTTCAACACCGCGATCGTCAGCGGCTACAACGCGCTGACGGGCGCAAAGGTAAAGCTGGGCAGCTGGGAACAGTTCCTGGCGATGCGGAGCGGAATACTCGATCTCAACGACCAATATCGCGACCTCCTGTCGAACGACCTCGGGGCAATCGGAGGACTGCTGTTCGACATCGGCTCCGGCCGTTACCCCGCCCCGCCTTTGGGCGGGGAAGAAGCCGACGACTGGAGCCGAAGGCTCGACGTGGTCCGCGAGGAAGCGGCCCGGCTCGACAAGACGCGACTCGCCCAGGGCGAGAGCGAACGGACCCACAGCGAAATGCAGGCGTGGCTTCGCGACATCGGCATGGCGCTCGGATATCGCGTTTGGATCGCTGCCAATGACCGGGGCCGCCTGTTCGAGGGCGCGCCGCTCGGCAAGGGCTGCCTCGACTTGTTGCCCGATGAAATCGCCACTGCGCCAGGTGCGGACGCAATCCGATTGATCGACGTGCTCTGGCTTGAACGGGATAACGCTCAGGTTGCCGTCGCCTTCGAGGTCGAGCACTCGACCTCGATCTATTCGGGGATTGTCCGGATGCTCGATCTGGCGCTGAGCGGCAGCGAGTTCCACGCTGCAGCGGGACTGTTCCTGGTCGCTCCCGGCAACCGCGAAAAGGACGTGCGCGCGCAGATCGCCCGACCGGCCTTCAGCAGGGTTACGGACCTCGACATCTCCTACCTGCCATATGGCGAATTGGAAGCGCATCGCGAACAGATCGCGCGGTTCGGAAGCGGGCTGAAAGCGATCAGGGCTATCGCAAGCCCGTTGTCCCCGTAAATTCGATTTGAGCCCGGTCAGAGCAAGGATCAACAGACAAGGCCATTGAAAGGATTGACGCTGAGTTCAGAAACCCGTTTCGTGCGGCTCTGACTTTCCCCGATGCTCCTTTTGGAGGAGATGCGTCGCATTTCTTGTAACCAAGAAGCGACGTTCTCGCCGTTCAGATCGATGAATGCCGCATCGGCGCCCTCACGCGCAAAATGCGAGTCGAGACAGGCGTCACCTCAAGGTTTGTTCGCCAGACAACGATTTCTCGGACATAAGCGGAA
>NZ_LSHM01000021.1:0-10891 GCF_001557175.1 Blastomonas sp. CCH9-A1 | reverse complement strand
AGGCGTCACCTCAAGGTTTGTTCGCCAGACAACGATTTCTCGGACATAAGCGGAACATGGGCTACGCTACACGCTTCAACCGCGCCATTGGCTCGTTGAGTGGGTGGAATTCACCTGCTGGAAGTCGCCTGGCCTGCTCCCAGAGGTAATCGCCGGTCAGACTGATGTGCGCCCAGCCCATCGGAGAAAGGTGCGCAAGCAGTGCCGCATCGAACGTCGTGCCGACAGCGTTGAGGTGCTGGGCGGCCCGGTCGAGATAGACCGTGTTCCAGTAGGAAATCGCCGCAATCAGCAGGTTCAGCCCAGATGCGCGAAATTCCTGATTTTCCAGCGAGCGATCGGTGAACCGACCCTGCCGGTTGGTATAGATGGCGGCGGCAAGCGTGTGCCTCGCCTCGCCTTTGTTGAGACCGGCCTGACAGGCACGTCGCAGTTCCGGTTGTTCAAGCCAATCGAGCGTGAACAAAGTGCGCTCGATACGGCCCAGTTCAGCCAATGCAAAATCCAGCCTGTTCTGGCGTTTGTAGGCGGCAAGTTTTCGCAAGATTACTGACGGCGCCACCGTGCCATCCTTGATTGAGGCGACAATCCTGACGATGTCATCCCAATCGGCCTCGATCGCTGCCGTTTTGATGGTGCGGCCCATCAGATTTTCGATGCCCTTGTATGTCGATGGCGCAGCGATCGAACCCAGCTTGCGGTCGCCAATATCGCGCAGCCGGGGCGCGAAGCGGAACCCGAGTAGGTGGCAGAGTGCGAAAACATGATCGGTGGCGCCGCCGGTATCGGTATAGTGCTCATGCAACGGAAGGTTGCCGGCGCCCAGGACAAGCCCGTCGAGCACGTAAGGCGCTTCACCTGCCGTCGCGGACATGATCCGTGATCCGAATGATGCGAAGTGATCGGAAAGGTGAGAATAGATTTTCACGCCAGGTTCGGCGCCATATTTGGCATTGACGTCCGCCGCCCCTGAACGGCTCCGCCCCGACCGGAAGAACTGGCCATCGGACGACGAACTGGTGCCAGCGCCCCAATGCCGCGCGAAGGGTAATTCGTGATGGGCTGAGATGATCATGGCCAGCGCGGCCTGATAGTTCTCGGGTGAAAGATACCAGTTGTGGGTCCATGCGAGTTGGGCATAGCTGACGCCTTCGCTGGCATTGGCCATCCGCTCCAGCCCGAGGTTGGTGCCATCAGCCAGAATTGCGGCGAGTACCGTGCTGGGGTTGTCGTGCTCCTTGCCTGAGCGCAGGTCACGGAATGCGTTCAAAAAACCAGTGCGTTCGGCGACTTCAAGCAGCAGCTCGGTGATGCGCACGCGGGGAAGCAGGGTATCGAGCTTGCGATCGAGGGCTTCAGCTTCCGGTGGGGTGACAGGCGGCATTTGCTGAAGCTTGAGCCGGTCTCGTTCGAGCGACACTCCCTCAAGCTTGTTTGTTTTCAACTGCTTGGCAAATCGGCGCAGCCGCCAGTCAAGATTTCGTGCCCGGTCAGCGAGGTAGGATGCAGCATTTGAATCGAACGGAAGCACATCCGCCACTTTGGCGGCGTCGCGCCGACCCAGCAAATAGGCATCGAAGCGCTGATAGTTGCGGGTTCCCTCGATCCATACATCACCGGCGCGCAAACGATCACGCAAGGTTGCCATGATCGCAATTTCATAACGTCGGCGGTCGATACGGCCGCTTTCGGTGATGAGACGCTTCCACTGCCGATTGGGGAATGGCAGTGGAACGCCATCGGGAAGGTCGCGCGACTTTCGTGTGTTCGCATCGCGAATGACATCGATGGCTTTGATCAGTGCCGTCCCTGTTCCAGACGCCTTGAAGGTGAAGGCGTCCAGAAATGCCGGGCGGAAACGCCGTAGCGTGGCGTAACGCTCGGTTGCCGTTACCAGTGCGTCCTCGCCGGCAAGATCAGCAAGGGCATCTACTTGGGCCTTTGCCGCAACAAGCCGGTGCCAGCCCACCGCTTCGTCAATCAATTCGAGCGGATCGCCGCCATTCTGGACAGCCTCATCAAGTGCTGTAATCGTGGCGCCAAACAGCCGCATGAGTTGCCCCACCGACTGAATACTATCTTGGTAGCGACGCTCGCGCCCACGCCGCGCGCGCGTGAACATGCCGCCGATAAGTCGGTCAAACATTTGGATCGCGCCATCGGCAAGTCTGGCCTCAAGGTCGATCACTGCGGCCGTCAACGTCGCCCGCCTGCGATTGACGCTGTAATCCGAAAGCAGGAATGCCGGTGCCACGCCGCCCTCGCGGACAAATTGGGCAAAGCGGAATTCCGGAATGGCGCCCCCAACTACCGGGTGGATACCTATGCCGCGAACATAGCGCAGGCGCTCAAGCAAGCCATTGATATTGGCCGCAGTCGGGGCTTCTTCGAAATTACGCAACCACGCCAGCGGTGTCATGCCGAAATCCGGGTTGTTGATTACGAGTTCGTCTAGCCGTGTCAGTCCAGCAGAGCTGAGGCCTTCGACGATTGCGGCTGCGGCAGCTTTGCGTGCGCGTGCCCGGCCAGCAAGACCGGCGCGTTCCAGTGTGTCGCCTGACGGAAGAATGAACCGCTCACCCTTCAGGCCAACCATGAGGGCGCGAACAATCGGTTCACCTCTGTCTGTATACTCGGCGGCTTGCGCGGCAAGATTCAGGGCAAGTGCCAGGTCGCCGCGTCGAAACGGGCGTATGCCAAGATAACGCGCCACGAGATCGGCATGATCGGTACGGGTTTGCGCGCGCTGACCATATGCAGAGAAGGAGGAAGGATCGACGAATAACTGTGCCGCGAGGTACTGAAGAATGACGTCGGGAAGCCCGATCTCGGGTTGCAGACCAAAGCCGGGATGTCGCATCAAAGCGATTTGTGCAGCCAGACCGAGGCGATTTGCTGGACCATAGCGGCGCCCAACCAATTCAACATCTTCCGCAGAAAGGGTATAATGCCCAATGATCGCGGTTTCTTGGACAGGAGGATCGAACAGGCGCCGGCGCTCGTCTCCGGTCAGAAGTCGGCGTCGTGCCATTTTGCTCTCCCGCTGAGGCGAATAACAAAATTGACACCAAAGCGGCTTGCACTGGAGGGAGGCCATTCGTTGCCGGTTGATCCCCGAGCAATCACCCGGCGCAGCAAGACAGTTTGGCGACATCCTTATCAAACGTTTGGGCCGCCAGTTTGAGGCCTTCCACAGTGGTCAGGTAAGGAAATATCGTTGCACCCAATTCCAGGGTGGTCATGCCGTGTTTGATCGCCAGCACCAGTGTCTGGATCGAATCCGCGCCTTCGGGTGCCATGATCTGGCCGCCCAGCAAACGGTCGTTCGCCTTGTCGGCAATCAGTTTGATGAGACCCCGCGTATCGCGTGCTGCCAGTGCCCTTGGCACAGCATCGAGCGGGAGCAGCGAAACCTTGATGTCCAGGCCTTGCGCCCGTGCTGTCGTTTCAGTGAGGCCGGCGCTGGCGACTTGCGGGTCGGTGAAGACGACGGATGGCATGGAGGAATTGTCGTAGCGGTATTGGTTGCCCGTCACCGCGTTGCGCGCGGCCAGTTTTGCGCCATAGGCGGCCATGTAGACGAACTGGTCCCGTCCCGTTACATCGCCCGCCGCGTAAATGCCTGGAACCGACGTTTCGAGGTGGTCATCGACGACGATTCCACCATTACGGGCAAGCACTATGCCGCGCTCCTCCAGCCCAAGCCCGTCGCTATTGGGTCGGCGTCCGGTGGCGATGAGCACCTGTTCCGCCGCGACGGTGTCACAATGCCCCTCGCAGGTCAATTCGACCCCGCTCTGTGTTTGGGCGATACGCTGATAGCCGACACCTGCGCAAACCCGCACGCCCTCGGCTTCCAAATAGTTTTTCAGCGCGGCACTCACTTCCGGGTCCATTTCGGGGAGCAGGCGGCTTCGGCAGCAGATGGTGACATCAACGCCCAGACGCGAAAACATCTGTCCCAGTTCTACCCCGATCACCCCGCCACCGATCACCAGCAGCGATTTGGGCAAGCGATCCAGCGCCAGCGCCGATGTGCTGGTTAGGTAGGGCACGCTGTCCATCCCCGGAATCGGCGGCACGGCGGCGTGCGCACCCATCGCCAATATGACCTTGCCGACCTTCATGGGCGCATCGCCGACAATCAGCGCACCATCGGCAAGGCGTGCCTTGCCCTCGATATAGCTCACACCTTCATAGGCGGGCAGCAGATCGACATATTTTTTTTGGCGCAGCGTCGTGACAAGATCGTCCTTCGACGCCGCCAATACGGACCAGTCATCCATCTGGACAGCGCCCCCAAGGCCGGGAAAGCGCGCGGCGGCAAGCCCACCATGCACCGCTTCGGCGGCGCGGATCAGCGTCTTGGAAGGAACGCAGCCAACATTGACACAGGTGCCGCCAATCGTGCCGTGACCGACGAGCGCCACTTTCGCGCCCAGATCGGCAGCGGCGATCGCGGCGGAGAACCCGGCAGAACCCGCGCCGATGACGGCAACGTCAAATCCTTCCTGCCCGGGGCGGTTGCAACAGTCGTTCATTGCTTATCGCTTTCTTGAGGCGCTGGCGGCGCCCCGCTCAGTTTTGAATAGCGCGCGCCGGATAACCCGCGTTGGTTGATGCAGCGGCAATCGCAGCAGCATTGGTGCGGCGCGGGTTATAGGTTGCGCGCGCGGTCTTGGCTGCGAAATCGACCGTGACCGCCGTTACCCCGGCGACGCCTTCCATCGCCTTCTTCACGGTGATCGGGCAGGTGGCGCAGGTCATGTTCTCTATGGCAAAGGTGGTTTGCTTCTGAGCGGTTGCGGTAGCCGCGGGGCGATCTTGCGCCGTGCCACTAACTGCATAGGCGACCCCGCCGCCAGCCATAGCCAGCACGGCCATAGCGATACATACTGTCTTTTTCATGGGTATTTCCTTTCAATAGAACCAGGGTGCCCACCAGTCGATGGTGAGCGCCAGGATGGCGACGGCAAGGCCCAGCCACAGCACCGCCTTGGTGGTCCAAGCCGATTGTGGACGAGCGCAGTAGGAACCGTCTTCACAGGGCGGTTTCGGCTTGAAATAGACATGCCAGAAGCCGTAGCCGAGCAGCGCGAGCGTTACGCCTGCGACATAGGGCTTGTAAGGTTCGAGCGCCGTCAGGTTGGCGATCCACGCGCCGGAAATTCCGAGCATAACCAACAGTAGCGGGACGACGCAGCAAGCCGAGGCGAGCCCCGCGCCGATCAATGCGCCCGCCGCAACCCAGTTTGCCTGCTTCGGCTCGTGGTTTTCGGTGAGGGCTGGCTGTCCCGCTTCCGGCGTTGAGACCATGGCTTGAATCCCTTGTTCCAACTGAGTGATTCGCAGTGTAGGCTCTGTAGCCACTACAGACTCAAGAGGTATTTTCATGGAGCAACAGGTCGGCATCTTGCGTGCCCAGCTTGCCCGGAAAACAGGCTGCAATCTCGAAACCATCCGCTATTACGAGAAGGTGGGATTGCTGCCGGGGCCGCCTCGCAGTTCCAACGGCTACCGCGTCTATTCGCCGGAACTGGTGCAAAGGTTGCAGTTCATCCTGCGCGCGCGCGACCTTGGCTATGCAATGGATGAGATACGGTCATTGTTGTCGCTCACCGATACCGGTGCACAAACCTGCGCGGAGGTTATGGCGAGAACCGAACTCCACCTTGAAGATGTCCGCCGCCGCATTGCAGATTTGCAGAAGATAGCGGTGACGCTGGCGACCACGTTAGCCAGATGCACTGGAGATGACGTTGCCGAATGTCCCATCCTGGAAGCACTCCAGTTTTTACCCCATCAAGGCAATTGACGCCATCTTTGAGGGATTTGATTTTGTGATGTCAGCTTGGAGTATAGCCTAACCGGACGTCAGGGCGCTACCGCGGTTTCTGTCAGATTAGGGTACTAAACGGAATTTGTTGACGAATGTCGTTGCGTATCATAGATTTCAACCTGACATTTTGATGGAGAGAGTGCGCAGTGAAGGGGCAACGGATCGGCTATGTCCGGGTCAGCACGTTCGATCAGAATGTGGATCGCCAATTGGAAGGTCAGTCGCTCGATCGGACCTTCACCGACAAGGCATCGGGCAAGGACGTCAACCGCCCCCAGCTTGAGGCTCTGCTCACTTTCGCCCGCGAAGGCGATACCGTCGTCGTCCACAGCATGGATCGGTTGGCCCGCAATCTGGATGACCTGCGCAAGCTGGTCCAGGGCCTCACCAAGCGAGGTATCCGGATCGAGTTTGAGAAGGAAAGCCTGTCCTTCTCGGGGGAGGACTCCCCGATGGGGTGACTACACGAAAGTGACGTATCTGCACGCTAAGGGCGAACAAATCCGGTACGATGCCAGCAGATGCTATTCGCAGGCTTTCCTGCCCCTTTTATGTGGTGCCGCCCTACGGGCGCCGATATGGGAGGGCGGCAATCCGATTGACCAACGATCGAGGTAGAACCCTGCTCGCCAAATATGTGAGCTGGTTGCCCATCCCCGGTATGGCGAAGGATTGCCGATAAACCAGAGCGTGGACTGCATGGGCCGCGCACCGGTCAACGTCCATCGAACCCAACCTCCCCCACTTCAAATCGCTGAGGGCAGCCATGTCTGTGTCGATTCCACCGGGTGCAAAAGACCCAACACTCACTCCCGTCCCGGCAAGCTCCACGGAAAGCGCTCGCATGAGGGTGCTCACATAGGCTTTCGACGCGCCGTAGACCGCTTGGAAGGGCACGGATGTTTCGCCCGCCAGGCTCGACACGGCGATTACTGAGGATTCAAACGGCTGCTCCCTGAAAATCGCAATCAGGCGAGCCAGCAAATCCGTGAAACCGAGTATGTTTGTTTCAATTACCTCGGCATAAGTGTCGGCACGGCCTGCATCAAATGAACCAACGCTCGTCATTCCGGCAACCAACAAAGCGGCTGTTACTTGCAATTCTGCAACCTTAGCCGCGATTTTCTCCCTGCCCTCGATTTCACGTTGATCAGCCACTATAATCTCGCACGGCACATTGAACCGCTCGTCAATTTCGGTCTGTAGCTCCCGCAAGTTGTCGAGCCTTCGTCCAACAATCAGGGGCTTGGCCTGGTACGATGCCGCCAAGCGGAGGGCGGACGCTCTGCCCAAACCGGTCGAAGCCCCTGTGACCAGCACCCACGAGTTCTTGATCGCCAGCGGTTTCACGCGTTTTCCAGAGCCTTGTATAGGGCGGTTTTGCCGATCTTGAGCCGGGCCGCCGCCTCACGAACAGTGAGGCCCGCTGCGATATGCGCCCGCGCTTTACGTAGTTTGTCGGGGGTAACGACAGGCCGGCGACCACCCTTGTTGCCCCGCTCGCGTGCGGCCTTGAGGCCGGCATGAGTGCGTTCACGGATCAGGTCACGCTCGAATTGGGCCAGCGAGCCGAAGATGTTGAACACCAGCATGCCGCCCGAAGTGGTGGTGTCGATATTCTCGGTGAGTGAGCGGAACCCGATGCCGCGCGCCGCAAGCTCGCCGACCTTCTCGATCAGGTGGCTCATCGAGCGGCCGAGGCGGTCGAGTTTCCAGACCACCAGCGTGTCGCCGGGGCGCAAATAGGCGAGCGCTTCGGTTAGGCCAGGCCGATCGGCTTTTGCCCCGGATGCGTGATCGTCGAATATACGGTCGCACCCGGCAGTGTTCAGCGCGTCAAGCTGGAGCGACAGCTTCTGGTCTGCGGTCGAGACGCGCGCATAGCCGATCAGCGCCACATGATGCCCGATCCTGTCCGTTTTCCCGTCATTATGCGATCTTGTCCGAATCGCCGTTACAGGTCCAGAGTTAACGGACATATTCCTGTTGGCCGCCAGAGGACCGTCTGACGGACACGCAAAGCGAAGGAGATGATGCTTGGCGAGACGGCGACTGGTGAGCCTGGAAATCTGGGCGAGGCATTATGGCGCGCCGCTCGATGAGCGCGAGATCGCGCGTCATTATACGCTGACCAGCGACGACCTGGAAATTGTCGGCCGCCGTCGCGGCGATGCCACCCGGCTCGGCTATGCGATGCTCATGCTATATATGAGATGGCCTGGCCGTGCGCTGGAAGCGGGCGAAGTCCCGCCCGCTCCTGTGCTCGCCTATGTGGCGCAGCAACTCGGCGTCGCGCCGGCAGCCTTCGCGGATTATGCCCATCGGGACCAGACCCGTCGCGAGCATCTCGTCGAAATCCGACGATCGCACGGGTTCAGGATTTTTGACCGCAACGCTTTCCGTGAAGTTGTCGCCTTCTCGGTCCCAATCGCGCAGACCATCATACACCCCGGCCAGATGGCAGACGTCATCGTCGATGAACTCCGGCGCCTGCAGATCCTCCTGCCTTCTCCGTCGATTCTCGAAGCGGTGCTGCGGCGGGCGCGCCAGCAAGCCGAACAGCTTACCTATGAAGTGCTCACGAATGGCCTGCTGCCTGACACCCTTCAGGGCCTGGACGATTTGCTGGCCCGACGACCGGGGCAGGTCGCGACATGGCTATCCTGGATGCGCAATGCGCCACAATCGCCGGCAGCGCGCAACATCCTGCGCCTGATCGAACGGCTCGCCTATATCCGCGCGCTGGGCCTCGATCGCGCCCGTGCCGACATGATCCCGGCTTTGACTTTTGACAGGCTGGCGGACGAAGGCAGCCGCATCACACCCCAGCACCTTGGCGAACTCAATGCCCTGCGCCGCCATGCGACGCTGGCGGCAACCGGCATCCGGCTTGAGGAAAGCCTGACCGACGCCACCCTGACGATGTTCGACAAGCTGTTGGGCAGCATGGCGCGCCGCGCCGAGAACCGGACCCGCGACAAAGCCCTCAAGACGGTGCGCGAGTTGCAAGGCCACCTCCGGACGCTCACGGGGTCTTGCCGCCTCCTCATCGACGCGCGCAGCAAGGGCGTGGATTCTCTGGCGCAGATCGAGGCGCTGGACTGGCAGCACTTCGCCGTGGCCGTCGAGCAGGCCGAAGTGCTCGGGCGACCGGAAACCGTCGATCGCACCGCCGAATTGATCGAGCGGCATCGGACGGTGAAGCTCTTTGTCGGCGCTTTTCTCAACGCCTTCGAGTTTCGCGGCGCCGGCGCGGTTCAGGGGCTCCTGTCAGCGCTGGCCATCATCGCGGAGCTATATCGGACCGGCAAACGGCGCTTGCCTGATCGCGTGCCGCTACGCTTTGTGCCGCCCGCATGGCGCCCGTTCGTCCTGCGGGATGGCATCGTTGATCGTGCCGCTTATGAACTATGCGCCTTGTCGCAACTACGCGAGCGGTTGCGAGCCGGGGATATATGGGTCGCGGGAAGCCGGCAGTTTCGCGATTTCGACAGCTATCTCATACCGCCGGCGACCTTTGCGGCGCTGCGCGAGAAGGGGCCGTTGCCGCTCGCCATCGAAACGGATTTCGAGCGCCATATCGAGGAACGGCGCACCAGGCTCGACACGGCGATCGAGCAGGTAACGGTCCTTGCACGGCAAGGGGAGCTGCCCCAGGTTAAGCTTGACGAAAACGGTCTCATCATCTCGCCGCTGAAGGCGGCAACACCGCCCGCCACCGAGATTGCCCGTCGCGCCGCCTATGATCGACTGCCGCGCGTGAAGATCACCGATCTTCTGCTGGAGGTCGATGCCTGGACCGGGTTCAGCGAATGCTTCATCCATCGTCGTTCGGGCCGGGAAGCCGACGATCGCAATGCGCTGCTCACGGTCATCCTCGCCGATGGCATCAATCTCGGCCTCACACGCATGGCGGAAACCTGCCGGGGCGCAAGTCTGCGTCAGCTCGCCCATCTTCACGACTGGCACATCAGCGAAGCCGCCTATGGCGAAGCGTTGGGAAGGCTGATCGACGCCCATCGCGCCATGCCGCTCGCCGCGCTGTGGGGAGACGGCACCACTTCGTCGAGCGACGGACAGCAATTTCATGCCGGGGGCCGTGGGGCCGCGATCGGCGACATCAACGCGCGCAGCGGCAACGAACCAGGCGTTGCCTTCTACACCCATGTCTCGGATCGATATGACCCCTTCGCAAGTCGGGTGATCGCGGCGACCGCTGGCGAAGCGCCCTATGTGCTGGATGGCTTGCTGTATCACCAGACCGGCCTGACGATCGAGGAGCACTACACCGATACGGGCGGGGCATCGGACCATGTGTTCGGCCTCATGCCCTTCTTCGGCTACCGCTTCGCGCCGCGCCTGCGCGACATCAAGGAGCGTCGTTTACACCTCCTTCCCGGCCAAGAATCCGGCCCCTTGCTTGCCGGCATGACGGCCGAACCGATCGCATTGGGTCATGTCGCGGCGCATTGGGACGAACTGCTGCGGTTCGCCACGTCGATCCGCACCGGCACCGTCACTGCTTCGGCAATGCTGCGCCGCTTGTCCGCCTATCCGCGACAGAACGGACTGGCCCTCGCACTACGCGAGCTGGGCCGCCTCGAACGCTCCATTTTCATGCTCGACTGGCTGCGCGACATCGACCTGCGCCGGCGCACCCAGGCGGGCCTCAACAAAGGCGAAGCCCGCAACGCGCTCGCCCGCGCGCTCTTCTTCAACCAGCTCGGCGAACTGCGCGATCGTCGGTTCGAGAACCAGACCTATCGCGCCTCCGGCCTCAACCTGCTCGTCGCCGCCATCATCTTGTGGAACACTCGCTATCTCGAAATGGCGCTGGCGGACATCGGCACAGCCGACGAAATCGCACGCCACATCGCGCCATTGGGCTGGGAGCATATCTCGCTGACCGGTGACTATAGCTGGAATGTTGAAGATCAACCCGATCCGGACGCCTTGCGACCGCTGCGCGCCGTCAACTCCCTACTTGCCGCGTGACGTTCGCTATCCGTTCGCCCTTTCCGTGCAGATACGTCACTTTCGTGTAGTCACCCC
>NZ_LSHM01000020.1:0-12654 GCF_001557175.1 Blastomonas sp. CCH9-A1 | reverse complement strand
CCACCACCGACCTGCGGTCGGCGGTCCCCCTCCCCGAGACAAGCTCGGGGAGGATGTGATAGTGCCGCCCTTCCTTTCCCTCGCGCGCAGCCTTCGACAGGCTCAGGCTGAGCGGGGGGTGTGTGGCGCCGCTGTGTCTTCTGGCGCTTCCTTCCCCATCCCCGGCATCTCCTTGATGTACAAGTCCCGCTGCGGGAACGGGATTTCGATGCCGTGTTCCTTGAACAGGTTCCACACGCGCATCAGCACGTCGCCGCGGATATTGCCCATGCCGCCTTCGGGATCGGCGATCCACGCGCGGATTTCCCAGTTGACGCTGTTGTCGGCAAATTCCGTCATCCAGATGCGCGGGGCAGGGTCCTTGAGCACGCGCGGGGCTTCGTCCACCGCGCGGTAGAGCAGTTCCTGCACCAGCTGCATGTCGCTGTTATAGCTCACCCCGATCGGGATCCGCATGCGCACGTTGCGGTCCGAATAGGACCAGTTTTCGACCGGCGTGGTCATCAGGTCCTCGTTGGGGATCAGATGCTCCTTGCCGTCGCGGGTGATGACCGAGACCGCGCGCACGCCGATCTTGTTCACCCAGCCGAAGCTGTCGCCCACCGCGATGACATCGCCCGGCTTGATCGAGCGGTCGAGCAGCAGGATGATGCCTGCAAACAGGTTGCCGATCGTCTTCTGCAGCCCGAAGCCGATCGCGAGCCCGAATGCGCCCGAGAAGAAACTGAGCGCAGTGAGATCGATGCCCAGCGTGTCGATGCCGATGAAGAAGGCGAGCACGATGACGACGACGCCCGCGATCTTCTGGCCGAGCAGCTTCTGCGTCGGGTCGAGGCTGTCGCTGCTGCCGATGATATGCCCGGCGATGCGGTTGACCACGCGCGCGGCGGTATAGAGCACCAGCACCGTGATTGCGATCGTCACCACCCAGAGCAGCGAGAAACGCTTCTGGCCGAGATCGAAGCCGACCCGGTCCATCGCGGTGGTGATCGGGTCGAGCCCGCCGAACATGCTCGCGAGGATCGAGATCAGCGTCGCGAGGCCGAGGAACGTGCCGAGCCAGTCGGGCATGCGCACGCCGCGCACCATATCGTTGACGAACAAGGCGAGCGAAATAGCAAGCGTCAGGCCGAACACGACCGAGGCGATCAGGCTCCAGTCATAGAGGTTGAGCGCCATGCCGATCAGCATCGCCGTGGTGAAGCGGCGCACCATGTCGCGGATGCGGCGGCGCGCAAGCTGGCTCTCATAGCCGGCGCGTCGCTCCCAGATGGCGGCAAGGCGCAGATAGATCAGGCGGCTGAGCGCCCAACCGATGACCAGCGCGGCGGTCGCCACCATCGCGGCGAGAATGCCCTCGATATATTGCAGGTCGTCGGGGCGCTCGATCCAGCCCCAGCGCATGAACAGTGCGTTGATCCCTGCAGTCATGCCGCCATGGTAAAGGCCTGCAATCCCTTGGCAAGGTCGGCGATCAGATCATCCGGGTCTTCCAGCCCGATATGCAGCCGCACGGCATAGCGATTGGCGTCGCCCATGGGCGGCCAGGGCGTGGCGCTGCGGCAGCGCGCGGGGTCGACCGGGATCGCCAGGCTCTCGAACCCGCCCCAGCTGTAACCGATGCCGAACAGCTCGAGTGTATCGATCAGCGCCGCGCGCGCCTTGTCCGTCCCGCCGTCGAGCACGAACGAGAACAGCCCGCTCGATCCCTTGAAGTCGCGCTGCCAAAGCGCGTGGCCCGGGCAGGAAGGAAGCGCGGGGTGCAGCACGCGCGCGACCTGGGGTTGCTCGGCCAACCAGTGCGCGATGCGCAGCGCCGAGGCCTGGTGCTGGCGCAGCCGCACGTCGAGCGTCCGCAAGCCGCGCAGCGCGAGCCAGGCATCGTCGGGCGAAACGACATGGCCCAGGCCTTGTGCGGTCTGGCGGAGGCGCGGATAAAACGCTTCCGTCGCGGTGACCGAGCCCAGCATCACGTCCGAATGGCCGACGATATATTTGGTGCAGGCCATGATGCTCATGTCCGCGCCGAGCTCCAGCGCGGGGAGGAACAGGCCCGTCGCCCAGGTATTGTCGATCAGCAGTGCGATGTCGGGGCTCGCGGCGCGTGCGGCGGCGCAGATCGCGGGCACGTCCTGCACCTCGAACGTCAGGCTGCCGGGGCTTTCCATCAGGATGGCGCGGGTGCGTTCGCAGATAAGGCTGGAAATTCCGGAGCCTATGAGTGGATCGTAATAGCGTGTCTCGATGCCGAAGCGCTTGAGCAACCCGTCGGCAAAGCTGCGCGAGGGGTCATAGGCGCTGTCGGTCATCAGCAGCACGTCGCCCGGCGACAGCACGCTGAGCAACGCACCGGTGATCGCGGCGACGCCCGAGGGGTAGAGCATCGTGCCGTGCGCGCCCGGCTCGAGCGCCGTCAGTGCCTCGGCCAGCGCCCATTGCGTCGGCGCGCCGCGGCGGCCGTAGAAAAACCGTCCGTCCTCATTGGTTTGCGGGCCGGACTTGAGAGCGGCTGTATCGGGATAGAGATGCGTGCTCGCGCGCCAGACCGGCGGATTGACCACCGCGCCCGGCTGCTCCGCCGTTCCGGTCCACTCTGCGCGACGGCCACCGGTAACGAGGCGGGTGGCGGGCGATTGCGGGGAGGAGGGGGGCTTGGGCATATTGTTGTCCTGTCCTCTCCCCTTCAGGGGAGAGGATACGCAGCCTTGCATGCGCAGCATGCTAGGCGGAGTTGGAGAGGGGCGGCGGCTGGATGCCGACGCTGGCCCCTCTCCCACTGCCACTAGGTTCGCGTGCCGCTCACCAAGTCTCGTTGCCCTCTCCCCTGAAGGGGAGAGGCGGAAAAATTACCCCGTCACCTTGGGCGCGTCGGCATCGGCGCCCCATTCGGCCCAGCTGCCGTCATAGAGCGACACGTCGGTCTTGCCGAGCAGATGCGCCCCGAAGGCGACGACGCTGGCGGTCATGCCCGATCCGCAGGTGGTGACCATCGGCTTGGCAATATCGATGCCCGCGCCCTCGAACGCGGCCTTGAGATCGTCGCCGGTCTTCCAGGTGCCATCGGCATTGAACAGCGCGCTGTGTGGCAGGTTGACCGATCCGGGGATATGGCCCGAGGCGATGCCGGGGCGCGGATCGGCTTCTGCGCCGGTGAAGCGCGCGGTCGGGCGCGCGTCGACGACCTGTTCGGCCTTGCTGTGCAGGTTGGCGAGCATGTCCGCCTTGGTGCGGACGTTCTTGCGGTCTTCCCACACGGTGAAATGGCGGTGGCGCAGCGTTTCCTTGCCGGTCTTGAGCGGACGGCCTTCCGCCTTCCACTTGGCGATGCCGCCGTCGAGGATGGCGACGGCATGCGCACCGAACATGGTCAGCATGAACCAGGCGCGTGCGGAGGATTTCAGCGGGCTGTCGTCGTAGAGCACGATGCGGCTGCCATCGCCGAGGCCCAGCGACTGCATGCGGCTGGCGAACTTTTCGGCCGGGGGAAGGGTGTTCTCGACCGCGGCGTTGCTGTCGACGAGCTCTTCCAGGTCCATGAACACCGCGCCGGGAATGTGGCCGGCTTCATATTCGGCAAGCGCGTTGCGGCCGTGATCGGGCAGGAACTTGGTCGCATCGACGATGCGGAGATCCGAAGCGCCCATTTCATTGGCGAGCCATTCGGTTGAAACCAGCGAATCCATCTTGGATATTCTCCCTCTGCGAATGCGCGCCCGATTATCGGCTTTTCCCGGCTTTTTAGACGTGAAACCCGGCTGGTTGCCCGGCCGGGATTGCCTGTTTTTTGCGCTGCACCATCGACATTATCGCGTTGCTGCGAACACGTCGAGTCGCAACGGAAAGCGTATGTGCGATTTTTCGCATATGTTGCATCGGCGTGAATCGGGCAGTGGTGCAGCGGATTGCTTCGGGCTAGGGGGGAGGCCCTGCAATCCGGAGACCTCCCCTCATGCGCATCCTGCTGACCAATGACGATGGCGTCCACGCGCCGGGCCTTGCCGTGCTGGCCGGGATCGCGCGGGCTATCTCGGACGATGTGTGGATCGTCGCGCCTTCAGAAGAGCAGTCGGGCGCGGGCCATTCGCTGACGATCACCCGTCCCTTGCGCGTCCACCAGCATGGCGAGAAGCATTTTGCGGTCACCGGCACGCCCACCGACGCGGTGATGATGGCGGTGGCGCGGCTGATGCAGGACTCGCCGCCCGACCTGATCCTGTCGGGAGTCAATCGCGGTGCGAATCTGGGCGAGGACGTCACCTATTCGGGCACCGTCTCCGCCGCGATGGAAGGCGCGCTCGCGGGCATACCCTCTATCGCATTGAGCCAGGTCTATGCAAGAGAGGGCGCGGGGCTCGACGTGTCGTTCGACGCGGCGACCCGCTGGGGCGAGCAGGTGGTGCGCAAGCTGATCGGTCAGCCGATGCCGCCGCGCACGCTGATCAATGTCAATTTCCCCGCCCTGCCTGCCGATCGGGTGCGCGGTGTCAAGGTCGTGAACCAGGGGTTCCGTGATTACGGGCGGCTGAAGATCGTCACCAACACCGATCCGCGCGGATTCGAATATCACTGGTTCGGCCTGGGCGCAGCCGAGCAGAGCCCGGCGCACAGCACCGATCTGGAAGCCGTGGCCGACGGCTATATCGCGGTGACGCCGCTGCATCTCGATCTCACGCATCATCAGTCGATCGCGGCGCTGACCCAGACCTTCGCGGCGGAGTGAGCCGGACCGAACGCTGTCAAATCCTGCACCGCGCCACTGGCAATGGCGGCAATCCGTGCTAGACATGGTTTCTATGCTGAGGGGTAGGAAACGGATCGACGGGCGGCTGGCCCTGCTGGCGACCTTGGGGGCTGCGGGTTGCATTCCCGGCGGTATGACGCCGGCAGCGATCGAGCCCGAGATTACCGAGGCCGGCCAGCCGGCTGCGCCGCCGCTGGCCCAGCCGGTTGCGGGCAGCGATGCACCGGTCTGGGAAAGCCGCAGCGTTGCGCCCAATGCGGCAGACGTGATCGGCACGACCTATACCGTCCAGGCGGGCGATACGCTGCGCGGCATCGGCAACCGCACCGGGGCAGGATCAGAAGCGATCGCCGCGGCCAATGGCCTTGCTGCGCCCTATATCCTGCGGCCCGGCCAGCAGCTCACCATTCCCGGCGGGCGCTATCACATGGTGGCGAGCGGCGAGACGGGCATCGCCATCGCCCAGGCGTACAAGGTCGCCTGGAGCGACATCGTCGCGCTGAACGGGCTTGAAGAACCCTATATCCTGCGCGTTGGCCAGCGGCTGAAACTGCCTGCAGGCGCGCAGCTTGCCGCTGCCGCACCCGCCGGCACGGCCCCGGCCAGACCCGGCAAGCCGCCCAGCCGCATCGGTGCTTTGGTGGTCAATATCGACGATGTCGTCACCGGCAGCCAGCCCGCTATCGCCGAAGGAACGCCCGTGCCTGCCGCCAAGCCCGCGCGCGCGCCGGTGGCGGCGAGCGTGCCCGTCGATGTGCCCAAGGGCTTTTCTGGCAAGTTCGTCTGGCCGCTCAGCGGCTCGCTGCTCACCCGTTACGGGCCCGTCGGCAAGGGGCAGATCAGCAACGGCATCGATATCAGCGCGACGCGCGGTCAGCCGTTCCGCGCGGCGGCCGACGGGGTGGTCAGCTATGCCGGCAGCGAGGTCGCGATCTATGGCGGGCTGATCCTGATCAGCCATGGCGGCGGCTGGGTCAGCGCCTATGGCCATGCCGAGCGGATCGACGTGACGCGGGGCCAGGCGGTCAAGGCGGGGCAGGTGCTGGGCGCGGCGGGCCAGAGCGGTTTTGCCGAGACGCCCAAGCTGCATTTCGAGCTGCGCAAGGACCGCAAGCCGGTCGACCCGCTGCAATATTTGCCGCGCGGCTGAGCCTCAGGCATGGGCGATTCAGAGATCAAGCCGCGCGCCTTGCTGAAACGCGCGGCGCGCCTGCCGGTCTGGGCGGACGTCACCCTGAGGCTGAGCGTCGCCTTCTTCCTCATCGCGTTCGTGATCCTGATCCACTGGCTCGATCGCGCCGGGCTCAAGGACAATTATGACGATCATGTCAGCTTTCTGGATGTCGTCTATTTCACGATGATCTCGGTTACCACCACCGGCTTCGGCGATATCGCCCCGGTGTCCGACCGTTCGCGGCTGATCGAATCGGTGCTGGTGACGCCGGTGCGCGTCGCGGTGATCTTCATCTTCGTCGGCACCGCCTATAGTTTCGTCATCAAGCGCACATGGGAAAAATGGCAGATGAGCAGGATCCAGCAGCGCCTGAAGGGGCATATCGTGGTGCTGGGCTTCGGCACCAGCGGGTCGGAAGCGGTGCGCGAACTGATCGCGCGCGGCACCGATCCGTCGTGCATCGTCGTGGTCGACCAGTCGGAGGAATCGCTCGCCAAGGCCGAAGCGATGGGGTGCAACGTGCTGAACGCCGATGCGACGCGCGACGAGACGTTGAAGGACGTGCATATCGACCGCTGCTGCTCGGCGATCGTCTCGGCAGGCCGCGATGACACCTCGATCCTGATCGTGCTGACGATCCGGCACCTGGCGCCCGACGTGCCGATCAGCGTTGTGATCCGCGCTGGCGACAACGAACTGCTCGCCCGTCAGGCGGGGGCGAACACGGTGATCAATCCCGTGAGCTTTGCCGGGCTGCTGCTCGCCGGATCGTGCAGCGGGCCGCATATCAGCAGCTATCTCGCCGACCTTGCCTCGTCGAGCGGTCGGGTGGTGCTGATCGAGCGCGCGGTGCGCACCGAGGAAATCGGCATACCGCTGAAGGAGATCAAGGACGGTATCGGCGTGCGCATCTATCGCGACGGCAAGCCTTATGGCTTTTTCGACGACGAGAGCGCCAGCCTGCGCGCAGGCGACCTGATCGTCGTCATCACCCAGGGTGACGGGCGCCCACCGGTGACGATGCAGGCGGATTGAGCACTGGCAAGCTGGACGGGGCGAGCCCGACGGCCCGCCCGTTCCTGCCTATTTCTTGATCGCGAAACAGGCCTGGCCGCTGCGCGCGACGCTGTCGCATGCCTGTTTGGCGGCGGCTTGGCTGGCGAAAGGGCCTGCCTGAAGCTTGGTGATCGCACCGGCCTTGACCAGATAGGGCTGCAGCCCCGCAAGCGCCTGGTTCTGGCGTTCGAGTCCGCTCCACAGGGTGCGCGCGCGGCTCTCTTCGCTGAACGCACCCAACTGGATGCGCCAGTCGCCCGACGCGGCCACGGCAGGCGCGGTGGTTGCGGCCGCGATAGCCGGGGCTGTAACGACCGGTGCAGCGGACTTGGGGGCCGGGGCGACGGGAGCAGGCGCAGGCTTTGGCGCCGCAGCGACGGTTGCAGGAGCAGGCTTGGGTGCAGGGGCCGGGGTTGACGCCGAGGGCGTGCCCATCGCCGCGAAATCGACGCCCGCGCTCGCTGCCGCGCTGTTGGGGCTGGAGGGCAGGGTGGGGATCACCGGGCCCGTGGCGCGCGAAGGCGGAAGGTCGGTGGTCTGGATCGCCGATCCGGTCGCGGGGCGGGCGATCGCCGGTGCCGGCTTGGCGGCGGCGGCGGTGACGACCGGCTTGGCAGGCGCGGTGGCGCCGGTCGCGGTATCGGCGACCTTCAGGCCCGCAGCGGCGCCCGCGAGCTTCTGGCGTTCGGACACGGCATCGCGCTCGAGCTGCGCGGCAAGCTGCGTGCCCTTGGTCCGCTCGGCGAGCGGGATGTACTTGTCCATCGTCGCCAGACTGCGCGAGGCTTGGGGAAGGCCCTGGGCCGAGGCGCGGGTCATCAGCGCATAGGCGCGCACCCAGTCCTTCTCGGCAATGTCGCCGTTGAACATCGCGGTGCCCAGCACATATTGCGCGCGCGGCTCGCCCCGGTCGGCCGAAGCGCGGATATAGGGCATCGCCTCTTCGCGGCGGTTGTCCTGGAACAGCACCAGACCGTAATTGTCCGCCGCCTGGACATGACCGCGATCGGCGGCCTTCTTGTACCAGGCTTCGGCCTGCTTGAGGTCCATCGGCACGCCGCGGCCCAGCTTGTAGGCCTGGCCCAGGTTGAACTGCGCATCGGCATCGCCCTTGGCCGCAGGGTCACGCCATTGCTCGACGGCCTTGGCGAATTCGCCGCGTTCCCAGGCATCGACCCCGGCCTTGACATCGGCCAGTGCCGGGCTGGACAGCGCCAGCGCTGCCACCGCAGCACCCAAGACAGCGAAATTGCGGGAAAATTTTGTCGAACGTGCCATGCGGGTCTTGCTCCATCGCATATGGTAAAACCGTGTGCCGACCTTATCAGGCGGAAATGCCGCTGCAAACCGGGCGCACCGGGCCTTGCTGGCGTAAACCGCTATAGTTACCGACACGTTAGCAAAGCGTTTACGCCCGCATCAAGACGGGTTGAAGACCGTTCCAAAGTCCCGAAATCCGGGCCTGCGAGCGCCATGGCAAGGCCGGTGTTAACTCAAAATTAGCTGCCTCCGCGCATCTTCCCCTTAACCGAATGGACCGGACAGGGGGTTTGGAGTGCGCGTACTCGCTTTGGCATCTCAAAAAGGAGGATCGGGCAAGACGACCCTTTCGGGTCATCTGGCCGTGCAGGCGCAGCTGGCTGGCGATGGCCCGGTGGTGCTGATCGACATCGATCCGCAAGGCTCGCTCGCCGACTGGTGGAACGAGCGCGAGCCCGAATATCCCGCTTTTGCGCAGACCACCGTCGCCCGGCTGCCCGCCGATCTCGCGATCCTGCGCCAGCAGGGCTTCAAGCTCGCCGTCATCGATACGCCGCCCGCGATCACCATGGCGATCCAGTCGGTGATCTCGGTCGCCGAGCTGATCGTGGTGCCGACCCGTCCCAGTCCGCACGATCTGCGCGCGGTCGGCGCGACGGTCGACCTGTGCGAGCGCGCGGGCAAGCCGCTGATCTTCGTCGTCAATGCCGCAACGCCCAAGGCGCGGATCACCTCTGAAGCCGCGGTCGCCTTGTCCCAGCATGGGACGGTCGCGCCGACGACTTTGCACCACCGCACCGACTTTGCCGCCTCGATGATCGATGGCCGCACGGTCATGGAGGTCGACCCCAATGGCAAGTCGGCCGGAGAGGTGCGCGCGCTTTGGACCTATATCTCGGACCGGCTGGAAAAGAATTTCCGCCGCACCGTCTTTGCCGTGCCCAATGCGCCCGTCGCGCCTGGCGCCATCCGCCCGATGGGCGGCTTCGGCCGCCGCGTGGCCGGATCGTGATGCAGTTACGGGGGCAAGGATGAGCTTTATGGCCGAACCCAAACCAATGGCATCGCTCTCGTCCGGCCTGCTCGCGCGCAAGGGGGCCGCACGCCCCGCGATGCGCCGCCAGGGCATGGACGGTCTCGGCACGCTCGGCACCGCAGGGCTGACGCCCGGCGTGCACGGCCTGCAGGACGATCTGGGCTGGAACGACATGGGCTATGATGTCGATCCCGCGCACGAGGAGCGCGCGCCGCATTACGGCAATCTGCTGGCAGGCGCGATCCCCGATACGGTGCCGGGCGAAACGGCGTCCGCGCGCGCGCCCGAACCCATCGTGCCCGATGTGGTGCGCCAGCAGGCCGAGATTGCCGAGCGCCTGGCCGAGCCTGTTGCGGCTCCCGAACCGGTCGTCGCACCCGAGCTGGACCTCCAGCCCGAGATCGTGCCGGCGGCGGTGCCCGAGCCCGTGGCCGCGATCGCGGTGCCCGAACCGGTCACAAACCCGGTTCCGGCGGTCCGCCAGCGCAAGCGTAAGCAGGCGGTGATGCAGGAAGTCGTGGCCGCCGCGGTCCAGTCCTCGGCCCGCCGCGCGGCCTTCACGCTGCGGCTCGATGCCGACCGTCATCTCAAGCTCAGGCTGGCCAGCGCGGTCAGCGGACAATCCGCGCAGCAGCTGGTTACGGCGGCGCTTGACGAATTGTTAACCAAAATGACCGAAATAGAGGACCTGGCGGGTCGCGTGACGCGATCGGCGACGCTTTGAGGCGAACGCAGGCAGGTCGGGGCCGACGAAGAGGGAACTTAGGCTATGGCAAGCGGATCCAAGATCAACCGGGCGCTGGCGCTCAAGCTGGCGGCATCGACCATCCTGGTCGGCAGCGTGCTGGTGAGCTGTTCGGCGCATGGCGGTGGTGGCCGTCCGCAAAGCCTTTCGTCCGCGTCGCAAAAGGCGCTTGCCTCGGGCAAGACTGACAAGGCGCTGGAAAAGGCCGAAGCCGCGGTCGCGCTTGATCCGCGCAATGCTGAACTGCGCAAGACGCTGGCCCAGGCCTATCTCGCCAATGGCCGCTTCGCCTCCGCGCGCCAGTCGCTCGACGATGCGCTGGCACTGGGTGATGCGAGCGCGCGCACGGTGATCAGCCTGGCGCTGATGCATGTCGCCGAGGGCCGCACCAACGCCGCGCAGGCGCTGCTGGAGCAGCATCGCGACACCATTCCTGCGAGCGATTACGGTCTGGCGCTGGCGCTGGCCGGTGACACCAGGACCGGCGTGGAGGTGCTCGGACAGCTCATCCGCTCTGGAGATAACGCCCCCAAGGTACGGCAGAACCTCGCTTTTGCCTATGCGCTCGACGGGCGCTGGCGCGAGGCACAGATCATGGCCGGGCAGGATCTCGATCCGCAGGTCGCGCAGCAGCGCATCGCCGAATGGGCGCGCATCGCGCACCCCGATGCCCATGCCCAGCGCGTCGCATCGGTGCTTGGCGTCACGCCGGCCGCGATGGATCCGGGCCAGCCGGTGATGCTGGCGCTGTCGGCGACCCCTTCGATGGCTGAGGTCGCGACGCAGATCGGCCAGCAGGCGATGGCGCCCGCAGCCGGTCCGATCGAACTGCCGCCGGTTGAAGATAGGCCGATGGAACTCGCCGGGGTCGAATCGGTGCCGGTTCCGGCCTCCGAACTTGAGGCTGCACCCGCGCCGGTCATGGCCGAAGCCGCACCTTCGGGCGCGATCGTCGCGCCGCTGCTCACCGCGCGCGAGATCGTCCAGCCGCTGCCCGCCGGCTATCGCCGCAAGGCGGTGCGCAAGCTGCGCCCCGAAATGGCCGCAAAGCGCCAGATGATCGTCGAGCAGGAAAAGGTTCGGGTCGCCGCCGCGCCTGCGCCGAAACCTGCTCCCGAGGCGGCTCCGGCCAAGGCCGCGCCTGCGCCCGCCGTCTTCCAGAAGGCCAGCTTCTCGCCGGTCAGCGGCGGCGCGTTCGCCGTGCAACTCGGCATGTTCTCGAGCGCGGCCAATGCCAACCGCGCCTGGGCCGGCTATAGCGCCAAGCACAAGGACCTCGCGGCCTTCTCCAAGGTCGCTGTGCCGACCACCGTGGGCGCGCGCACGCTGCATCGTCTGACCGCGAACGGCTTCGCCGACGAAAAGAGCGCCCGCGCGATGTGCGCCCAGGTCCGCGCAGGCGGCGGCGAATGCATCATCGCCCGCGCGACACCCACCAAGCCCGCCGGCACCCAGATCGCCGCCCGGCGCTGAGGCTGGTCAGCCCACCGCCACGCCACTCATCGTCATTCCCGCGAAAGCGGGAATCCTGCTTGTGTAGCGTTTGGGGGCTCAGGCCGCGTTGACGGGTTCAGGGGGCTGCTTGTGTCTGCTTTCGGCGCGGAATTTGGCCGTTAGGTACGACCGGTGATGGGTGAGAAGCTGTCATCCGCTAATTGACTTCATCAAAACGAAATCGCATTTGGCCACGTGCGCCAGGTTGGATTGCCTGCGCATCCTGTTGGGGCTTAAATCTAGCACGTCGCATCAGCAATTTACATGGCACATTATCGAAGCGCGAAATGGCGCTCGACTTTGTGACGCGGCAATTCACAACGTGCCCGTTCGTGGTGATATCAAATGCTATGGTAACTTCGCCAGCTTCGAAACGCCCATAGGTACTTTCTGGATGGTCAGCAGAGGTAACCCATTTCTCAGTGTCAACTGGCGCCGCTCCAACAAAATAGTCACTTCCAATTCTCAGGTCGTAGGGCGCGAATGCCTTACCTTCTGACTGTGGGGCACCTGTGGACAAACATACCGGGAGGCACACCAAAAGAGTCAAACCTGTCGATAGTCCACCCATCCGCATAGTATGCAAATCAAGGCCAATGTCCGCAATGGGGTTATTTGCCGAACAGCAAGTTCTGTCTTCCGCAGTCCCAAAGCCACCCCATCTCCGCTCAGCCTGAGCTTGTCGAAGGCCCCGCGCCATCATCAGCAGAATTGCGCAACCCCCTCGAAAGCCGCGAGATCAATTCCCAATCTCCAGCAATCAGCGCCTCTTTCTTCGCTCGCGACCAGCCCTTGATCTGCCGCTCCACCCCGAACGCATCCTCGCGCGAGGGAAAGTTCTCCGACCAGACCAGTTCAACAGGCCGTCTTTTCGCGGTATAGCCCCCGCAGGAACCGCTGGTGTGCTGGGACATCCGGTATTCGAGGTCGTCAGTATGCCCGGCATAATAGCTGCCGTCGCTGCATCGCAAAAGATACGCGTAAAAGGCCATAGCCCAGAATAGCGGTTTCGCGGGGCCTTCGACAAGCTCAGGCTGAGCGGGGGTGGTGCGGATAGCGCGGGGCCTTCGACAGGGTCAGACTGAACGGTGGTGGGGTGGGCGGCGCGGGCCTTCGACAAGCTCAGGCTGAGCGGGCGTGGTGCGGAT
>NZ_LSHM01000019.1:0-344 GCF_001557175.1 Blastomonas sp. CCH9-A1 | reverse complement strand
GTGAGCAAGGCTCGCGTGATAGTCAGCGTACCGGGCACATAGGCAAAGTCATAATTGGTGGCTGACGCACCCGAACCCGTGATCGCATAGCTGCCGATGCCCGAGTTCAGCACCGCGCTGCTGGCATAGACCAGCCCCGAAATGACCGACGCATCATCGCCATTTCGGAAGCCCGTGACATTGCCGGTAAACAGCGGATCGGCCAGCCCGTATTCGCGCGTGGCATTATCCGCGGTCACCGTCAGCAGCGCCTTGGTGATTGTCAGCGTGCCGGGGACATAGCTGAAATCATAGTTGGTCGCCGTCGCCCCCGATCCGGTGATGGCATAGGTGCCGACGTTGCT
>NZ_LSHM01000002.1:0-123106 GCF_001557175.1 Blastomonas sp. CCH9-A1 | reverse complement strand
GAGCTGGCCGCTGAGCTGGTCCCAGAGCTGGCCCCTGAGCTGGTCCCAGAGCTGGTCCCAGAGCTGGCCGCTGAGCTGGCCCCTCAATGCAATTCTGCCCTGCGAACCCATTTCAAAAATCTTGATCGCCAGCATACACGCAGCGGGGCTGTCGAAGATGAACACGCGCGGCGCGCGCTTTCCGAGAACGGCATAGGCATCTGCCAGCGCGGATTCGAGCGCCGGGCGATCAACGCGAGCGCCGCCGCACGCGATGTCGAGATACTGCTGACGAAAGCGCGGCAGTTCCGCTTCCTGTTCGGCTGTGAGTTTTTCGATCTTCTGCTTCTTCATCACTTTCTCCATTCTTTCTCACGATCAGCCTTGACCTGAGCCCATGTGCGACCGTCTGCTGATCGAAGCGGCCATGCGGACTCGCTGCTGACACGGTAGGGCTTGCCTATTGGGGCGGGCGCGGGGATCATTGCCTTGCCTCCAGCAGTGCGATCCTGAACATGGCGCAGTTGCCGAGGAGCATAGCCAGCCATGCCAGCTCGATTTCTCCGCTCTTGATGAACTCGAGGATCGTCAGGACGGTCCAGATCACCACCATCAATCCCCAGAATATGGGGTCGAACATCCGCTTCATTGCTGGCGCTCCCGTTCTGCGAGGGCACGTAGGGCGGCGGCGGTCAGGGCGATGGGCAATGTGCTGCCAGTGGACCTGTAATCCTTGCCGCCAACAGGCAGACCAATGCCGTTAAGCAGGCGCACTTCTCGGTCATGACCGATTATGGTTGGGGTAAGCCCTACCGGCACCAGCGTCATGGCTGCGTCTAGCCATTTGGTAAAAAAGGTCGTGCCGCACCATTGGTGGCTGTCATCATCAGCCCAATACCCCATGCCGCGCCAAGTGTAGCCAAGCGCCGCTAGGATGGCTTTATCGGTCTCGTGACACGGCCCCGTCAGCGCTTCAACCCGCTCTGCCAGTGCTATCAGTTCGTGCTTGTCGGTCACAGGCCCCGCTCCTTGAGGATGCTGCGGAAAGCCGTCAGCGCCGCGCGTCCGTCGAACAAGAAAGTCTTGCCCTCGCCATATGCGGCTTCAATCACGCGAGTGATGTCGCGCATGTCCTGAGCATCAGGATCGGGTGCAGGCTCATACTTGGCGATGGTGCGGGCGTGGGCAATGATGCTGTCGGACAGCGCAAATGGCTGCTTGCAAGTCGCGAACGCTTCCCAGCAATCCCATCCCGCCAAGTTGGCAGCCTTATCCAGCGCATGTAGCGGCGGCAGTTCTTCGGTTTCAGTCGTCATATCATCACCTCTCAGCCGGGTTCAGTTGCGCGCGCCCCGGCTAATCCCGGCGCGTCGGGAATGGGGTTAGGTCTCGGGTCGGAAGGCCAGGGTGCCGGGTAGGCACACAAAGCTTTTCGGCGGGTCGTAGGGCAGGATCTCAGCCCACAGCTCAAACAGCAGCCGCTCGGCCTCGAGCTCTGTCTCGGCCTGCACAGTCCCCAGCACGAACTCGTCCTTGCCGGGAAACTGTGCCTTGCCGCACCAGTGGCGAAAGGTGGGTCGGGTCATGCGAAGGCTCCGATCGCGAGCGCGGCGACTACCATGCCTAGCGCGCACCAGCCCACCAGCGGGCGCTCGGTTTGCCAGGCAAGGGCGATGATCTGGCGGCGGGTCATGACAGCCACCCCATCACAACTGCGGCGCCGACGATCGCGACCCACAGCAAACAAGTGCCAGCCCAGAGGCAGAGCCAAGCGATGGATGCAGGGCGAGGCATCTGGTCGCGGGTCATGGCCGCACCTCGATCAGCCCAGCATCGTGGCCCACGGTGTCAGCGCCCGGCTTCCACGACCACTGCTCGACCGGCTCGAAAGCGGCGACGCAGATGGTCATCAGCAGCTCAGCATAGAGGTCGTGAACGGCGCGGCGAGTATGGCCGGCCATGACATAGCGCGGCGTGCTCTTGCGCTTGACCGCATAGGTGTGCAGCCATTTCGCGCCGGTCAGCGCATCAATCTCGAGGATGATGAAAGTGTCCTTGTGCGTGCATGTCGTAGCGACGCTCTGGGCAAAGTCGGCGAGGATTTGGCCGGTTCCCTCGACCGGTGCTACCTGCCCGGCGCGCATCGGGTTGACCTTCCATGCGACGAAAATGTTGCGGAGCGGTCCCGCGCGATCGCCATCGATGCCGTCGGTGGCGATGCTCTGCAGGCAGGCGGCGGTCTGGTGCGTGCGGGCGGTCATGCTGCCACCTGCACATTGCGAGCCGCAATCTCGTCGCCGATCAGCGCGGCAAGGTATTGGGCGACCAGCGCGTAGAAATCGGCATAGGCCGGGTTATCCTTGGTGTGGCCCTCGACCTTGGGCGCGGCGTGCTCAGCCTTGAGTGCGGCCGAGAGAGCATCCTGCTGCATCGCGGCCAGCTGCTCGAACTCGGGGCAATCGTAGAAGGCGACGTCGAAATAGTGCGGCGCGTAATCGGCGCTCAGCATGTTGCGCACTGGGCGCGTCTGCGGGGCGATGCCAGCGGCGGCGATCTTGCCGATCAGGGCCTGCGCGGCGGGGCGCTTGTGCCAGGTTGCGGGGGTGGGTTGCATGGTGCTCTCCATCGGGGGTCGATGGAGATGGTTTTAGCACGATTGCTAAGGAATGCAACAGATAATTTGCATTGATGCTAATCGGCCGTTTTGTGCAAGACATTGCGGCTTCGAAGGGATAGTCTGAACGAAGCCTAACGCCCTTCAATTTGAAGGCGAAAATATCTGACGAGGATCCATGAATATCATCACGAGCGTCGTTGCCATGCTGATTGCGGCGCAGTCCCCTGCTTCTGAAACTCCAGGCAAGATCATCATGTATCGCCCCGGTTCGGTGATGGGTTTGGCTTTGGGCTGCCCGATTCGATACGACGGCAAAGAAGTCGTGGAGCTCGGTCGTAGCAAATATGCCGAATGGGAAGTGCCTGCAGGCCGCTATGTGCTCATGAACAAGACTGGCAGCGTCGAGGTCACTGTTGCGCCAGGCGAGACGCGCTATGTTCGCTGCACGATCAAGACCGGCTTTATGACCGGGCGCGCCGATCTGCAGATCTCGGATCGCGCGGATTTCGAGCAGAAGGCCGCCGAGTTCGAGCGCAAGGAAGTCAGCCCCGCCGTCGTTTTTTCGGGTGCGAAGTGAAGATCGTCGCGCTTGCCATAGCCCTGGCCACGACCGGCCAAAGCCAGACATTCGACTTGGTTTGCAAAGGCGAGCTCAAGACCGAATCGATCGTCGGGAATGAGGCAAAGCCATATTCGACACGCTACCGGGTCGATCTTGACCGCGGGAAATGGTGCGAGGATAGCTGCACAGAGATCAACGACGTTTCAAAAGCAAGCCCTGGCGTGATCGTGTTTGAGAGCATCGACAAGGATGGCCCCGCAGAACGCGTGCGGAAGATCAACAACGTCTCACGCGAAACCGGGCAGCACCTCGCGCTTTACACCAGTCGCTCAATCGGCGGCGCCATGTCGGTTGTCACCATGCGCTGGTCAGGAAACTGCGAACCATCCGAGTTTAGTGGCTTCCCTGCATCTGGCGCGAAGTTCTAACCCGGTCGGGTCACAGCCGGCGGCCGAACCAGACGGGCCTGCCGAGTATCTTGGTTTCCTCGTTGCTGACCTCGCTGGCGCTGAACTCCGGGTTCGACGGGAAGATCCGCACGCGGCCGCCGGGCAACCGCTCGACGTTCTTGATCAGATATTCGCCCCAGTCAGCATCCCATAGCGCGAAAGGTCCGGGCTGCGTCGGCGATCGGTCGCGCTTGTCCACCAGCAGCTCATCGTCATGGCGAAACAGCGGTTCCATCGACGTGCCGCGACAACGGATCATCACGAAATCACTGGCATTGCCGCGCAGCACGCTCTCAATGAGATAGCGCGGAACAAGCGCCATTTCCGGCTCGCCATCTCCGTTCCCGCCACCGCCCATGCCCGCATAGGTCGGCAGAACCTCGACCGGCACATATTCGATCGAATTGTCTTGAGGCGGCAAATCCGGCTCGTGATGCGCCCATCCTGGGAAGCTCGGGACGGCCTCGCGCAGCTTTTCCCATGTCGGCAAGCTGACACGCGTGGTTGCCGTCCCGTTAAAGGCGCGCGTGATCGTCGTCGGGGTTAGCCCAGCCTTCTTGGCCAGCGCGCTCGGCGCCAGTTTTGAAAACTGCACAATCGCCCTGATGGTTTCGCGGTCAGATTCTATGCCGTCCATCGGCCAGTAGTTAGCATCCCCGCAAATGGGGGTCTTTTTGCATTCGTGCAAAATCAGGGTTTGCATTGTGTAGCATTCGTGCTAACTATGCCTTCCATGGAACAGCAACCCACATCAAAGCATCCGATCCGACCAACAGACCTGGCATCTGCCATGGGATGGAGCGTCCCATATGCCAGCCAGGTTTTGAACGACAAGCGCCCCGCGTCGCTGCTGACCGCGCTGTCTGTGTTCGATCGCACAGGGGTGCGTCTCGGCCCATTGAGCGGCCTGAGCGATGCAGAGATCGATGTTGCTCGCAGAGTTGCGGCACCTACCCAACAGGACGCCGCCGCATGAGCGCGCCCGCCGACCGCCCTCTGACCGAGGAAGAAGCCAGGCGCGAGGCCGATCTTGCGCTTAGCAGGCCGATACCCGCCATCACTACTCCGGCAACTCTTCAGACAGCCGCCGTCTCCACCTGTCCATTCGTTCAAGGTCTTCTTGCGAATAGAATTTTTCGCCTCTTGCGTAAGATTGGAAGACGGAATGAAGCATGACGCCAAATTCAGGCTGGATTGCTCCGTGCTTCTGCAATTGCGGGATAAGGCGGGCAATGAACTGAATAGACGAGCACGCCATTGCGTGAGCGAATTTCGCCTGCGGCCTGATTTCATCAAGCTCTTTACGAAGCGCGGCGATCTCGCGTCGCAGTTCTTCGGACATTCTCTATCTCCTGCTGGCATTGACAACCGCAGGATAGCCGAAGCCGAGGCGGTCGCAAGCTGCCTCGGTGCAGCCGCCGCATGACCGTCTTTATCGACAACGGCGAGCCGGGCACCTGGGCCCGCGCGCTGCGCCACAGAACACCCGCCTCGGAAACCTTGACAGCCGCCACGACGACCGGCTGCGAAGGGCAGGCAGCGGAAGCACCAATCGCGGCCGAGGATCACGGGAAGGTAGACCGCGTGAATGCCTGTCAATCGTCGGGAGGGGCGGTCGGCCCGCCAGCTAACCGCCCCTTTTCCCTGTTCGATTTCACTCCTTTCCATGAGGGTTCTTATGGCCTCCCGCGCTAACAATGTCCTGTTGCCTATGATGCTGCCGACGCAAAGTTCTCTGCGCAGCGCGGTCAGCAACATCATCCGCGATATCCAGCGGGATCATGCCGAGACCGACCAGGACACAGCCGATCAACTGGGCGTCTCCAAGGGCACGATCGTTAATGCCCGCAACGGCACAACCGACCTCAACGCCCTGACCATCGCCCGTATCGGCGCGGTCTATGGCCCACATTATGTTGACCCCTATAACGGCCTCTACGGCGCCACCGCGACGCCGGTGCAGAAGGCGACCGACGACCCGCTGTGCCATCTGGCGCGCGCCGTCTCGACCATATGCGACATGCGCTGCCCGGACGGCCCCGGCGGCGCGGTCGAGCTGCCTAAGGAAAAGCTGGACGCGCTGCCGACGCTGCGCGCGGCCCGCGCCTCGCTGGACAGCTATATCGCAGGCATCGAGCGGTTGAGGCTGGTGGCATGAGCGGCGGGGACGATTGGCAGCCGGGCGACCTGGCGCTGTGTGTTTCTTCTGAAGGGTTCCACGATGATTTCGTCGAAGGAAATCAATATCCGGCCATTGGGTCGGTGTCGCGTGTTAACGACGTTTGCCTACTGGAAGCCAGTTTAGACGATAAGTGGAATCAGCCCGGAGGGGTTTGGCTCTCTTTTGACGAATACCCCGTCTTTCTGTGTTTTTCCGGGAACTTCCGCAAAATCCGCCCGCACGTTCCTGACGAGGAAGACGCAGAGACGATACGCCTGCTGACCGGCACGCCTGTCAAGGAGCCGACGGCATGACCTATCCCTATCGCAATCACAAGACATGCGCCGATTGGGAGCCGCTGCCGGAACGATTTTCCGTCATGCTTCCCCTGCCCCCTAGCACGAACGCGCTGTTCGCCACGGTCGGCAAGCGCCGGGTCAAGAGCGAGGCTTACAAGGCCTGGCTGAACGAGGCGCGCTATGCCGTGCTGACCCGCTGGCGCGAGCTGGGCAAGCCCGCATGGCCGGACAAGACCTCCATGCTGCTCGCCATCGACGCGGGCATCGGCGACCGGCGCCGCGATCTCGGGAACATCGAGAAGGCGGTGTCCGACATTCTGGCCAAGGAACTGCCGGTTCCCGACGATCGCTGGACCGACCTGATCATCCTCAAGCGCACGACCGATCACCCCGGCTTTGCGCATGTCGTGCTCGGGCCGCTCGAGCCGCCCGGATAACCGAACAAGGGGAGAGCGCGGAACCCGTGAGGGCCGCACGGAATCAGTTTTCGCCGCGTCAGCTCTCCCCAAACCACAACACCCGACGGAACGAAAGCGACTGACGAAAAGGAATGACCAATGGATATGACACCAATACGGGCGTTTGACCTGCCCGATACCAGCCCGGCGGTGCTCGACGCCCTGCCCGTCGAGGTGCTGCACAACCTCGTCAACGAGGCGGAAAGCCACGCGCGCCAGGCCTCCACCATGCTCGGCATCCTGCATGGCGTGCTCGCCCGCCGCTATGCCGCTGGCATCAACGATACCGGCACGCACCACCGGCGCGAGGGCGATTATCGCGTGACCATCACCGTGCCCAAGAACGTGTCGTGGGACCAGGCGGCGCTGGGCAGGGCGATCGAGACCATCAAGGGATGGGGCGAGGATCCGGCGGAATATGTCGAGACCAAGCTGACCGTTTCCGAGACCCGCTACAAGGCATGGCCCAAGACCATCCGCGACCTGTTCGAGCCCGCGCGCACCGTGCGCCAGGGCAAGCCCAAGATCGAGATCTCGCTCGCGGCCGAGAAGCAGGAGGCAGCGTGATGGTGCGTTTTCCTGTTACGGCCGCCGTGCGATCAAATGCAGGCGACGTGCCCGCGCCTGAAACCCCGAGCAACACAATCTGGATTTTCGACCATTTTGGATACTGGGTCAGCCTTGGACATGGGCCGCTAGAACTCCCGGGCGATAATCTCAGCTTGGGCCTGCACATCGCTTCAATGATCAATGATGCTTACGAGCGGGGCCGCGCTGATGCGCAGATGGCCGTGCGCGAAGCTCTCGGAATGGAGGCCTGACCATGGCAATCTCCCTTGCATCCCTCAACCGGCTCGACAGCCCCAAGCCGCCGCGGATCATCATCTACGGCCCGCACGGCATTGGCAAGAACACCTTCATCGCAGGCGCGCCCGCACCGGTGCTGATCAACGTTGAGGATGGCCACCCGTCGGCATCGCCGATCGACTCGTTCCCCCGCGCTCGCTCGTTCGGCGACGTGATGGGCGCGATCGAGGCGCTGTTCAACGAGCCGCACGATTTCCAGACGGTGGGCATCGACTCGCTCGACTGGATCGAGCCGCTGGTCTGGGCTGAGACCTGCCGTCGCCAGAAATGGGACAGCATCGAGAGCCCCGGCTATGGCAAGGGCTATATCGAGGCGTCGAACGTCTGGCGCGAATATCTCGACGGCATCAACGCGCTGCGCGACGAGCGGGGCATGGTAGTCATCCAGACCGCGCACGCCGAGATCAAGCGGTTCGAGAGCCCGGAAACCGAGCCCTATGACCGCTACCAGATCAAGCTTCAGGCGCGCGCGGCGGCGCTGGTCGAGGAACACGCCGATATCGTGCTGTTCGCCAATTACAAGGTCAGCGTCACCAAGACCGACGCCGGGTTCAACAAGAAGGTTGCGCGCGGCATCGGGGCCGGAACGCGGGTCATGTATACCGAAGAACGCCCGGCCTTCCGCGCCAAGAACCGGCACAACCTCCCACCCGAATTGCCTCTGTCCTTCGCGGCCCTGACCGACGCGATGGCAGCAGCATCCGCACCGCAGCGCGGGGCCGCCCAGGCCGAAGCTGCATAACTGACGAAAGGAAAATGACATGGCACAACTGAACTGGAACGCCGATCCGAACAATGTGCAGGAGGACAATGACTTTCCGGTCATCCCGCCCGCCGACTACCCGATGATCATGACGGCCTCCGAAATGCTCGACGAGCAAGGCAACTACAAGCTTGAGTGGACGGTCGATGGCGGTGAATACGGCGGCCGCAAGATCTGGGACTGGCTGGACCTGGGAAGCGAAGATGCAGAAAAGCGCGCGCGCGCCGAGCGCAAGCTCAATGCCATCTGCGTCGCGTGCAACGTCATCGGCCTGACCGATACCGAGCAGCTGCACGGCATCCCCGTCACCAACAAGGTCACGGTCAGCGAGCCCAAGCCCTACATGAAGAATGGCCAGCAGGTCATGGGCAAGGCCAAGAACTGGATCGGCGCCTACAAGCCGCGCGCCGCCGCCGGTGGCGGATTCGGCGGAGCGCCCAGCCCCGCGCCCGCGCCGAGCGCCGGATGGGGTGGCGGTGCTGCATCGCCGCCGGCTGCCAGCGGGGCATCCACCCCGCCGTGGAAGCGCAACGCGGCATGACGCTGCGATAACGGGTGGCGGCGGGGTCAAGCGACCAAACTCAAGCCCCGCCGCCTGCCACTCCCCTTGCCCTGACGAAACGACAAAGGAAATGGCATGGTTGCCATAACACCCCCGGCTTGCCCTACGCTAGCGGCTTGTGACGCCGCGATAGAGGCGGCGCAGGAACTGAAATTCAGAAATCGCAAAGTCGGCATGGGCCAGATCGGCCGCCCGTGTGAGCGCGAAATCTGGTATACGCTTCGCCAAGTCCAGTTTCAGCGTTTCGACGCGGACAGCATCAAAAGATTTGACGATGGCCACACCAGCGAAGCTGTCGCTGTGGCTAGGCTCAAGAAAACGCCCGGCGTTGAATTGCACAGTGTCGACGCGAGTGGCGAACAGTATCGCTTTTCCGATTTTGGCGGTCACTTTTCCGGCGCGATCGATGGGGTAATCCTCGGGCTGGTTCAGGCCCCGAAGACCTGGCACGTGCTCGAGATCAAATGCAGCACCAAATGGAACGAGATTGACAAAGCTCGCGCCAAGGTAGGGGAAAAGCACGCGCTGCAGGAATGGAACCCGATCTATTACGCGCAAGCCGTGCTCTACATGCACTATGCCGCGCTCGATCGGCATTATTTGGTGTCGTGCTCCCCCGGTGCGCGTCGCTGGACCGCTGTTCGCACGAATGCCGACCCGGCGCACGCGGCATGGCTGCGGGTCAAGGCCGAGCGCATCATCTTCGCCGACAGCCCGCCGCCGCGCATCGGCGAGCCCTCGCACTTCGTCTGCCGCTTCTGCGATCACGCCGCCATCTGCCACGAGGGCAAGCCCGCGCGCCGGTCGTGCCGGACCTGCCTGCATGTGACCCCGTGCCGCACCGGTGGCTGGCGCTGCGAGCATCCCGACTTCCCCCACGAGCTCTCGCTGGACGACCAGAAGGCCGGTTGCCCAGCCCACCGCTTCAACCCCGGTCTGGTCCCGGGCGAGCAGATCGACGCCGGGCCGCATGGCGTCACTTACCGCATGGCCGACACCACCGAATGGACCGATCACGGACAGGAGATTGCGCTGTGAATGCGATTAACCATGTCGATTTCAAACGGCCAAGCAGACAGTGGGTTAGCATTGCCGAGAACCAGCACATTCTCGACCTGCTTCTGCAAGACCGCCCCGTGCTCACCTATCGGCAGATCGAGGAGCAAAGCGGACGAAGCACTGAAACTGTGCGTGGGGTCGCAGTGCGCGCCGGTCTGCACGAGCGCAGGAGCTATCTAATCGACGCAGTGCCCCGCCGAACCGCAGAATTGCGGCAACGGACGGAGCCGGAACTCAACACCAAGATCGGTCGCATCCTTGCCAGGCTGCACGACCTGACCCCTTATACACCGCAGCAAATCAAGAGCAGAAAGCGGACCATTGACGTGTCGCGAGCGCGCCAGGCTGTCATGCTGGCGGCGCGGAAATGCGGCGGTCTTTCGACGGCCCAGATCGGCCGCGCCCTCGGCAATCGCGATGGTTCGACAACGCGCCACCTGATCGACGTGGCGCGCTACATATACGACCACAACCCCGACTTTGCGCAACTGGTTGACCGTCTGGTCGAGGCAGGTGGGGCGTGAGCATCTCGGTCCACCACGCACGCATGGAGGAATGGCTGGCCGCATATGACGGTCCGCTGTTCGATTCATGCTGCACCGACCCGCCCTATCACCTGACCAGCATAGTCAAGCGGTTCGGCAAGGCTGGCAGCGCAGCGTGCAAGGAAGGCGCGACGGGTGCCTATGCGCGCGCCTCCAAGGGCTTCATGGGCAAGGAATGGGACGGCGGCGATATCGCGTTCCGCCCAGAGACGTGGCGCGCCGTGTTCGACAAGCTCAAGCCTGGCGCACATCTGGTCGCGTTCTCGGGTACTCGCACCTTCCACCGCATGGTCTGCGCGATTGAGGATGCCGGGTTCGAGATCCGGGATACCCTGATGTGGTGCTATGGCAGCGGCTTTCCAAAATCGCACAACCAGAAGGGTGAATGGGAGGGCTGGGGCACTGCGCTGAAACCTGCGCTCGAGCCGATCTGCCTCGCACGCAAGCCCCTGTCTGAAAAGTCGGTCGCAGCCAATGTGCTGCGGTGGGGCACCGGGGCACTCAATATCGATGGGTGTAGGGTTGACAGCGAAAAGCTGACGGGTTGGGCTGGGGCTGGGGCTGGGGCTGGTGGCGACACTTGGAACGAGACGAATATGGGTCTCGGCAAGGATGGGGCGCCTCGGCCCGTTGATGGCCGCTGGCCCGCGAACCTGATCCATGACGGCAGCGATGAAGTCGTGAGCGCGTTCCCCGATACGGAAAGCGGAAGCCGCGCGCCGGGCGAGTATGGCGGCATGGGCTATCATGGGGCTGGCCAATGGCAAATGCCCGGGATTGAAGGCGACAGCGGCTCCGCAGCGCGGTTCTTCTACAGCGCTAAGGCAGGCCCGCTGGACCGCCTCGGCAGCGCGCACGCGACGATCAAACCCGTCGACCTGATGCGCTGGCTGGTGCGGCTCGTCACGCCGCCCGGTGGCCATGTGCTTGAGCCCTTCGCAGGCTCGGGAACGACCGGAATCGCCTGCATGGCCGAACAGATGGCCTGCACCATGATCGAGATGGAAGCCGATCACGTCGCCGATATCGAGCGCAAGCTGGCGCTGCTCAACGGCGATGCTTCCGGCGTGCTCGGCCAGCATCTCAACGCGCGCAAGCAGAAGCCCATTGAGACGATCGGGGGTCTGTTTTCATGATCACCCTGCGCGACTATCAGGCCGAGGCGATCGGTGCGGCTTGGGACTGGATGGCCACCGGCAAGGGCAACCCCCTGCTCGTCGAGCCCACCGGATCGGGCAAGGCGTTCATCATCGCCGAGCTATGCCGCCAGGCGTTCGAGATGGACCCGGGCGTGCGCATCATCAACCTCGTCCACACCCGCGAGCTGGTCGCGCAGAACTATGCCGAGCTGATCGGAATCTGGCCGGATGCTCCCGCCGGTATCTGCAGCGCCGGTCTCGGCCGCCGCGATCTCCATTCGCGCCTGCTGTTCGCCTCGATCCAGTCCATATTCCGCAAGGCCTATGTCCTGCAGCAATGCGATATGGTCATCATCGACGAGGCGCATCTCATCCCGCGCAAGGCCGATACGATGTATGGCAAGTTCCTCGCCGACCTGCGCACCATCAACCCGCACCTCAAGATCATAGGCCTGACCGCTACCCCCTTCCGTCTTGACAGCGGGATGCTGCACCGAGGCGAGGGCGCGATGTTCGACGGCATTGCCCACGAGACCAGCGTGCTGCGCCTGATCGAGCAAGGCTATCTCTGTCCGCCGCGCACCTGGCGCCAGTCCGCCGAGATCGACACCAGCGGCGTCGGCATTCGCATGGGCGAATATGTCCAGGGCCAGCTTGAGGCCGCCGCGATGGACGAGCGCACCATCAACAGCATCGCCGACCGCATCGCCGTCGCTGGCGCCGATCGCCTCGGATGGATCGTGTTCGGCGTGTCGATCAAGCACTGCGAGGCACTGGTCGAGGCGCTGCGTGCGCGGGGGTTTACCGGCGCCGGAGTCTATGGCGACACGCCCAAGGCCGAGCGCGACCGGCTACTCGCCGAGTTCAAGGCCCGGCGGCTGCGCTTCCTGGTCAGCAAGGAGGTGCTGACAACCGGATTCAACGCCCGCCATCTCGACCTGATTGCGCTCTGCCGGCCAACCAAGTCGACCGGGCTATACGTGCAAATGATCGGCCGCGGCACGCGCACCAGCCCCGAGACCGGCAAGACCGACTGCCTCGTTCTCGACTTCGCTGGCGCGGTCAAGACGCATGGCCCGTTCGACGATCCATTCCTGCCCGGCGACAAGCGCAAGGGTAAGGGCGGCGACGCGCCGTTCAAGGAATGCCCCGAGTGCGAGCTGACATGCGCGACCGCGACCCGCTACTGCCCGGCGTGCGGGCACGAGTTCCCACCGCCCGAGCCCAAGGTGCTGGTCGTGCCGGACGAGAAGCCGGTGCTGTCCGTCCAGACGCTCGAATCCGACTGGCTCGACGTCACGGGCGTCAGCTACGCGCCGCACGCCAAGATCGGCTCGCCCACCTCGCTCCGCGTCACATACCAAGTCGGCCTGACAACGCACCGCGAATGGGTCTGCCTCGAGCATAGCGGCTATGCGCGCACCAAGGCGGAGGGCTGGTGGCTGCGCCGCGCGCCAGCGCCCGTGCCCGCGACCGTCGCCGAGGCGATCGAGCGGCAGGACCAGATCCGCACCCCGTCGCACATCCGCCTGCAGCGCGCGGGCAAGTATGACGAGATCGCGGGCTTCCGGTTCGAGCCGATCGGCGGCGCTGCGGAGGCGGCGTGAGAGGCATATGCCCATGCGGACGCGCGGGGCGCGGCTTTGCCTATCGCAGGCCGCACCATCCCGCCGCGCAAACCATCCCGGCCTGCTCCATGGCCCATCTCGACTTCATCAGCAGAAGGAAGACGACAATGGCAAAGGAACTCACGATCGAGGAAGGACGCGCGATCATGGCCGCGTCCGAGCGCTGCGGCACCTTTCTCGAGGATATCGGCACGACCGACATGGCAACCATGACCGAGGAGCAGTGGCTGGACTTCCTCGCCCATTGCTACACCACCATCTGCGAGAGCGTCGCAGCCGAGATCGAGCTGTTGAACGACGTGCCGTTCTAGCACGTAGCGCGGCACACCACCCCGCGCGCACCATGCCTGCCCCTACCCTGATACCAAGGCCCGCCAGCCATGACACATTTTCTCGCCGATCATGGCGACACGCTTGCCGATAACGGCTATCCGCTCATCCCGATCAAGCCCGGGGACAAGGTGCCGGGGCACTGGACCGGCTCGGCATGGATCAACATGCCCAAGTGGCAGATGCACGCCCTCGAGCCGCTCACCCCCGACACGCTCGCCGCATGGCAATCATGGCCCGATTGCGGCATAGGCATCCCCTGCGGCCAGGTCGTCGGCATCGACATCGACGTCATGGACGCCGCCCTTGCCCAGCGCATCGCTGAGCTCGCCCGCATGAAGCTCGGGGACACGCCTGCCTTGCGTATCGGCCAGCATCCCAAGCAGATGCTCGTCTACCACGCGCCCACCCCGTTCCAATCGTTCGAGGTCAAGCCACTGCAGGTGCTGGCCCTCGGCCGCCAGTTCGTCGCCTATGGCATCCATCCCAGCACCGGCAAGCCCTACCACTGGCCCACCGGTTCGCTGCTCGACTGCCCGCTCGACTCGCTCCCCTCGATCACCGAGGCGCAGGCCCGCGCGTGGCTGGCAGAGGCGGTGCGGCTGCTGCCATCGCACATGCGCGCCAAGCCCACCGTCGAGCGCACTGGCAGCAGTGGCAGCGGACAGCACGAGCCGTCCACGCCCGAGGCGGTGCGATCGGCCCTTGCCTATGTCAGCAGCGATTGCGGCCGCGACCAGTGGATCCACATCGGCATGGCCATCAAGGCGGGGCTTGGGGAAGGCGGCTGCGATATCTGGCACGAGTGGTCGGCCCGCGACTATGCCGATTACAACGCCAAGGAGGCGGAGGCACAATGGCGCTCGTTCCGCCCCTCCGGCCCGATCGGCGTCGGAACCCTGTTCGCAGCAGCCCAGGACGGCGGGTGGCCCGGGCCCGGCCCCGGCGAGTTCCTCTACGCCCATGAGAAGGAGGCGGCATCCGGCCCGCCGCGGTTCGACATCAAGTCCATCATCGCAACCGCGCTCGCGCGCCAGGGCGGTGTCCTGCGATCGGAGAACGATGGGGAGTTCGCAGGCGATCTCGAGTTCGAGCCGCAAGAGGTCGAGCAACTGGTGCGCCATACCGTCGCCACCCGTCTCGCCGCCCCGGCACCCGCCGCGCCTCCGGCACGCCGCTCCATCCCACAATGGCTGGCCGATCTTGCGCCCGGCAACCCCATGCGGGGCTGGATGGAGCATTGCATGGCCTGCTCGCCCAAGCGCCTGCCCATCCTCGCCCTTGCCGCCTGCCTGCCCCTGTTCGGCACGCTCGCCGGGCGCCGCTATGCCGGGCCCACCAACCTGCGCACCAACATCTACACCATCGGCGTCGGCCTCTCCGGCGCGGGCAAGAACCATGCCCTCAAATCGATCGGCGCGACCTTCGCCGCGCTCAACCTGCCAAAGCTCATCGGTGGCAGCGAGATCGCATCCGGCGCCGCCATAGTATCCACGCTGGTCAAGCACCCTTCCGTCTGCTTCGCCATCGACGAGTGCCAGTTCCTGCTCAAGGTGATGAACGACGGTGACCGCGCCGCCTTCAACCAGCAGCAGATCCTCAAGGTGCTCATGGAGGCCTATTCCAGCGCAGGCCTCGCCTATTTCGGCACCGCCTATGCCAACCAGAAGGAAAAGCCGACCGAGGTGATATTCGAGCCGTGCCTCTCGTTCGCCGGCGCCACCACTCCCGACAAGATGTGGGCTTCCTTCTCCAGCGCCAACGCCCGCGACGGCTCCCTTGCCCGCTTCCTCGTGTTCGATGACCCGACGCGCGGCGAGCTGGTGCGCTATCCCGGCCCCGGCATGGACGACATGCCCGACGCGCTCAAGGATGCCATGCTGGCCGTGCACGCGGGCGCAGAGGGGCACGATTACGCGCCGCTCGACATGGGCGGCGATCGGGGCGCGAACAGCCACAACGCCTATCGCGTGCCCTATGCCGACCATGCCGCCTCCGACCTTGCCTGGACAATGCGCGTGGAGGCCGATAACCTGATCTACGCCAGCAACCCCGCGCACGCCTCGTTCATCGCCCGCCTGGCCGAGAATGCCGCCAAGCTCGCGCTGCTCAAGGCCGTTACCGATTGCCCGCAGCGCCCCGCCATCACCTGCGCCGATCTCGAATGGGGCATGGCCCTCGCCCGCACCTGCCTCGACAACCTCATCGCAGGCGTCGACAAGCACGTCGCCGACAACGAATACGAGCGCGACAGCAAGCGGGTGCACGCGATCATAGAGGACGCAGGGGCAGGCGGGATTACCAAGTATCACCTGACCCGGGCTACCCGCTCGCTCGATACACGCCGCCGCGATGACATCCTACGCTCGCTGGTCGAGGCGGAACTCATCCGGCACGACAGCCACGGCACCGGCCCAGCGCGCAAGTCCGTATATTACGCCCAGTGACCAGCGCATAAACAGCCCCGGTCATATCCCCACCTCACCCCGCCCTAACCCGGCGGGGTTTTTTGTTGCCAAAATGCAACTGCAACTTTCCATTGTTTTGCGTAATAATGTTGCGAGAAGGTCGCTTGCATCCCTTTACATCCCTTTGCATCCCACCCCATTCGGGATGCAAAGTCCCGCAGAAAACTGCCAAAAACTACGCTTATATCCTTATATCCCTCTATGAGTCTGAGTTTGTGTCTCTCTCCTTCTTCCCCCTCTCCCTTAAAGGGGGATATGGGATGCAAGGATATAAGGGCCAAAACCCTAGGATTCCTGCGGGACTTTACATCCCAAACACCTCGGGATGTAAGCGGGATGCAAGCGGGATGCAGTCTCCGCCTTGAAATCCGGGCGGCGATCGGATAAAAACGACATCGACGCGGCGAGGCTCAACACCAAGGCCCGCCATTATGACCGCTATCACCATCGCGCCCATGGTCCCCTCCGACCAATCCGTCGCGCTCGCCCTCCCCCCCGATACCGACCTCGAAACCTGGCGCGCCATCGGCCAGACCATCGCAGCACAGCACCGCAACACCGGATGGCTCGTCGGCGACTGGCTCAACTTCGGCAAGGCACAGTTCGGCAACCAGGCCGAGATGTTCGCCGTCGAGCTCCTCGGCGAGCCCAAGTCCGCGCGCCAACTCGCCGCCCTCTGCTCCGCCTTCCCCTCCGACCGGCGCAACCCCGCCCTGTCGCAGCAGCACTATCTCGCCGTCCGCGACCTGCCCGCGCCCGATCGCGAGCGCCTCCTCTCGCAGGCCGAGGCCGAGCGCTTCACGCCCCGCGATCTCAAATACCGTGCCGCTGCACGTAAGGCCGAGATCGCCCCGCCGCTAATTCCGGAGGCCGACCTGGATTATGCCGAGCTCATGGCCATCGTCCGCGCATGGAACTGCGCCAGCAGCGGACCGCGCCGCGAGTTCGCAGAGCTCATGTCCGAATCTGACTACGGGATTATCAAGGCATGAGAGTTCTCCGCTACATTCCTCCATTTGCCAAGCGTATCCCCCGTGAGTTCAAAGAAGTTCTCGATGAGAGCGGATGGAGAGAGGTTGAACATCTGTTCGGAAAACGCACTTCTGTGAACCGTCGATGGGTCGAACATCTCGGCGGGAAGGATTATCTGCAGGCGCGCAAGCGCGAACGCAAGCGGAGGGCGAAGTGAGCCTCACCCCGAAGCAGGAAGCGTTCTGCCAGGCCTATATCGAGACCGGCAACGCTTCCGAGGCCTATCGGCGATCCTATTCGGTTGAGCGAATGAAGCCGAACGTCGTTAATGTGAAGGCCTGCCAATTGCTCGCGACGGCTAATATTTCGGTAAGGGTCGCCGAGTTGAAGGCCATGCACGCCGAACGGCACGCCATGACGGTCGACGATATCGCCGAAATGCTCAAGCAGGATCGGCAGTTCGCTCGTGAGATGTCCACGCCTGCTGCAGCCGTATCGGCGACCATGGGGCTGGCGAAGCTCTACGGACACCTGCGCGACAAGGTGGACCATACCAGCAGCGATGGCAGCATGGCGCCCAAGCCCAGCACGATCATCATCAAGGCAGCCGAGGCTTGACCACAGCCACGATCGAGATACCCCCCAAGCTCGTCCCGATCTACGCCCCGCCGCGCGGCTCGGTCCAATACCGCGCAACCTATGGCGGCCGCGGCTCGGCCAAGTCCTTCACCGCCGCTCTCATGGCGGCAGTGTGGGGCTATGCCGAGCCCCTGCGCGTGCTTTGCACCCGCGACCTGCAGGTATCGATCAAGGAGAGCTTCCACGCCGAATTGAAGGCGGCGATCGCTACCTACCCATGGCTCGAAGCGCATTACGATGTGGGCGTCGACTATCTGCGCGGGGCGAACGGCACCGAGTTCCTGTTCCGAGGGTTGCGCCACAACAGCGGCGGCATCAAGTCGCTGGCCAAGATCGACCTCACCATCGTCGAAGAGGCCGAGGACGTGCCCGAGGCGTCATGGCTGGCGCTTGAGGCAACCGTGTTCCGCCAACCAAGGTCCGAGCTGTGGTCAATCTGGAATCCCCGCCTTGACGGCTCGCCTGTCGACAAGCGGTTCATCAAGACACCGCCGCCCAATGCGCTCATTACCGAGATCAACTGGAACGATAACCCGTTCTTCCCTCCCGGCCTCGACGCCCTGCGCCAGCGCGAACAGGAACGCCTCGACCCGGCGACTTATGCCCATGTGTGGGAAGGCGCTTATCTCACGAACAGCGCAGCGCAGGTGTTCAGCGGCAAATGGCGGGTGCAAAGCTTCGAGCCTCAAGCCGGATGGGACGGCCCTTATCAGGGCGGTGACTTCGGCTATAGCCAGGATCCGACCGCCGCAGTGCGTTGCTACATTCACGGGGACACGCTCTACGTCAGCCACGAAGCCGGCGGGCGCGGTATCGAGCTTGATGCGATCGGCGAAAAGGTATGCACCGATATCCCAGGCTACGACCGCTATGTCAGCCGTTGGGACAGCGCCTCGCCCGGTTCGATCAGCATCCTCACCCGCTCCGGCGTGCCCAAGGCTGTTGCTGCCGTGAAGTGGCAAGGCTCTGTCGATGACGGCATCCGCTTCATGCGATCGTTCCGCGAGATCGTCGTGCACCCGCGTTGCAAGGCGACGATTAACGAGATGCGCCTCTACAGCTACAAGGTAGATCGGCTCACCGGCGATATCCTGCCCGTGCTGGTCGATGCCAATAACCACTATATCGACGCCATCCGCTACAGCATATCCAGCCTCATCAAGGGCTCCCGCTTCAACCCCCGCGCGCTCGCCTCATAGCCTGCGTCCGTAGGGCGCGCACGGCACCAGCGCCATTGTCAGCCCATGGGTATGATCCGCCGCCTCGCCGATGGGCTGACCAGTGCATTGACCGGCATGGGGCGCACCAGCGACCCGCGCACGGCCAATCGCTACGTCTACACCCCCAAGACCCGTGAGGATATCAACGCGGCCTATCGCGGCTCGGGCATCATGCGCAAGATCGTCAATGCGCCCGCCGATGACATGATCCGCGAATGGCGCGAGTGGAAGGCCGATGCCGACCAGATCGCCGCTATCGAGGCGGAGGAAGCCCGGCTTGCCATCCTGCACAAGATCCGCAAGGCCGAGGTGCTGCGCGGGCTCGGCGGCGGCGCCATGCTGCTCGGCCTGCCCGGCAACCCCGAGGCTCCCGCACCCGCATCCGTCGGCCAGGGCGGCCTTGCCTATGTCCATGTGTTCAGCCGGTGGCAGTGCCAGCTTGGCGACGAGGTGACGGACCTTGAAGACCCGCGCTATGGCCAGCCCGCATTCTATCGCTTGTCGAGCAAGGACGGGCAGATGTGGAACGTCCATCCCTCCCGCATCATTCCCTTTCAGGCGCGCCCGCTGCCCAATCTGCTCTCGCTATCGTGGGAGGACGAGTTCTGGGGCGAGTCCGTGGTCGAGCAGGTGCTGGACGCGGTGGAGAACAGCGACGCGGCCCAATCCGCCTTCGCCTCGCTCATCCAGAAGGCGCACCGCCTGCGCATCGGTGTGCGCGGCCTGTCCGAGCTCGTATCGACGCAGGAGGGCGAGCAGATCATGGCCGCCCGGTTCGCCAACCTTGCCCTGTCCGAATCGATCTACAACGCCACCGTCTACGAGCTGGGCGCGGATGGCGAGCCTGCCGAGCAGGTCGATGACGTGACCTACAATTTCGCGGGCATGAAGGACGTGATGAACGCATTCGGCGAGTTCGTCGCTGCCGTGTCCGACATCCCGGCCACCCGCCTGCTCGGCCGCGCGCCCGAGGGCATGAACGCCAGCGGCGAAAGCCAGCAGAAGGATTGGAACAAGAAGGTCCGCGCGCGTCAGACGATCGAGCTCAAGCCCTGCCTTGACCGGCTCGATCAGTATCTCATCCCCTCGGCCCTGGGCTCTCGCCCGGCGGACATCTGGTATGACTTCGCCCCGCTCGACAACCCGAGCGAGAAGGAGATGGCCGAGTATTTCAAGGTCGGCACCGACGGTATCGAGAAGCTGCAGGCGACGAACACGATCCCCGAGGTCGCGCTGGCCAAGGGCGTGCAATCGTGGATGGTCGAGCATGGCTTCCTGCCCGGCCTCGAGTCCGCGCTGGAGGAAACGCCCGAGAGCGAGCGTTATCCCGAGACGCCGGACGACGACGGGACCGACCCGAGTGCAATGCAGGCTCCAGCGGAAGGAGGTGATCCAGCATCTGCCGGTGGCGGGGCCACGCGCCCCGCCCGCCGCGCTGTGAATGACGCGGTCTTGGAGGTAATCAGGGCTGGCAATGGGCCGCTGGTTGACGCGACGCCAGAGGAGAAAAAGCCTTGACCAATCTGAAACTCAACTGCTCGCTTGCTTGGTGGGCTGGTCCGGCCCTCGAATGCCTGTCTGTGGTTTGCGCTGTCTTGTCGATGGCTGGCCTTGAGCGCAGCGCCGAATGGATTTCCGATGTCGGTGTCGGCTTCATCGCTCGCCACGGGGTGCGCGTCGGGGCAGAATAATGCCCTTCGACCTCCCCGCCATGGCCCGCCGCGCCCGGAACGTCCGGCGCAAGACCATCACCATCCGCGATATCATCCCGCCGCAGATGCTCGCGCGCGACCTCGCCAGCACCGCCTACGCCCCGATCGTCGCGGTATGGGAGGACGCCACTCCGCGCATCATGGACGCCTATTCCCTATCGCTCACGCAGATGACCATGGACAGCCCCGCCGATGTGCAGCGCGAGATCGAGGCGGCCGAGGGCGAGGCGTCGCGGCTCTACCTGCTGCTCGACGCCCGGCTGCGCGACTGGACCTTACGCGTCGAGCGCTGGTTTCGCGGCAAGTGGCGCGGGGCGATCCTGTCCGCAACCGGTGTCGATCTCGGCACGCTGATCGGACCGGAGGGCGTGCGCGCCTCGCTCGAGACGCACCTCGCCTGGAATGCCGACCTCGTGCGCGACGTGTCGGCCCAGGCCAGACAGCGCATCAGCGCCGCGGTGTTCGACGGCCTGCGCGCTCGCACCCCCGCGCGCGAGGTGGCGGCCAAGATCCGCGAGGCGACCGGCCTGGCGCGCGATCGCAGCGTCCGCATTGCATCCGACCAGCTGACCAAGCTCACCAGCTCGCTTGCGGACGAGCGGCGGCGGGAGGCGGGCATCGCTGATTGGGAGTGGAAGCACAGCGGCAAGCGCCATCCGCGCGTCGATCACAAGGCGCGCGACGGCAAGGAATACAGCGACGCGAAGCCGCCGCCGGAGATGCCTGGCCAGCTGCCGTATTGCGGGTGTCGCCAGCTCGCGGTGCTCAAATTCGATTAGGCGCGCGCGGCGGACTGTGGTAGAAAAGCGGGCCGGAAACGCTGCGTCAACAGCGCCCGGCCCTGACCACAACGATCATTGGAGGATCGAATGGCTGAACACGACAGTACCACTACGCCCAGAAAACGGAAGTCCTACCCGCCGATCAATCCAGGCGATGTTTTCGGCTCACTCCGGGTGTTGTCCGCTGCGCCCGATCGTGTAAATCCGAACGGCTCACAAACTCGGCGCTGGCTCACCGTCTGCGAATGCGGGCGAACGTCGGTCAAAGAGCAGAGCAAGCTCTATTCTGGCCAGTCGCGCCATTGTGGGTGCCAGCGAGAGTTTCAGGATTTCAGTGTCGGACAGGTATTTGGCCTGCTAACCGTGACCGGCCCTAGCTTCAAAAAAGGCAAGCAGTGGAAAACACCATGCAAGTGCCAATGCGGCGCTGATACCTTCCCTTTTGCCTTCTCGCTTTCGTCGGGAAAAACCAGATCTTGCGGCAAGTGCATCCGAGTGTGTTCCGACAGCACAAAGCAAGCAGTTTCCGCTGCCAATACCAAGCATGGCTGGCGCAACACCCCAGAGTATCTGGCGTGGATCAATATGCGCAAGCGATGCAACAATCCCACGAATCGCGCATATCGAAATTATGGCGCGAGGGGCATCAAGGTCTGCCCTGAGTGGCAGGACAATTTCGAGGCTTTCCTCTCGTATATCGGCCCTCGCCCTTCGCCAGAACTGAGCATAGACCGCATTGACAACAGTCGGGGTTACGAGCCGGGCAATGTCCGCTGGGCTGATCGATCAACGCAGTCGCGCAATCGCAGGCCGTTCATGATCGTGCCGGGCTCCCGAAGCCGTCCGTAAAGCGAGCCCATGGGCTGACATAGCGTCCGCCCATGGAATTCTCGGATAGCCTCATTCTCGACGCGCCGCGCCGGACAAGCGCCGGGTATCTGGTTGCGCGGGCGCGTGCAGCTACCACCGGGGTTTACCAGTATGCAGGCTATGAGGTCGATCCGACCAACGCCCACGGCCTGCGCGACAAGCAGATTGTCAACGTCCTTCGGGACGAAAACACGGTGTTCGACAAGGCCGCCGTGCAGTCGTTTATCGGCAAGCCGGTCACCGACGATCACCCTTCTCAGCCGGTAACCGCCGCCAATTGGCGAGATCACGCGCGCGGCACCATCATGGGCGCGATGCGTGACGGAGAATACCTCGCCTTCGACCTGATGCTGACCGACGCAGGCGCGATCGCCAAGGTCGATGCGGGCAAGCGCGAGCTCTCCAACGGCTATACCGCCAATCTGGAATTCGGCCAGTTTACTGCGCCGGACGGCACGGTCTGTGACGCGCGCCAGTCGAAAATCACGGGCGGCAACCATGTCGCCATCGTCGATCGGGGCCGGGCTGGCTCCGCGTGCCGAATCGGTGATGGTCTGCCGCAGTTGATGAGCGATGGGGTAAAGGAAGCTGCGTCGTGGCTCAAAAAGGCCATCGCGCTTCATAAGAAGCACATGGACGGATCGGCACCCACGACCGGTGCAGCCGGCGAAAAAAGCCAAATGCTCATGATGGAGCAGATGGAGAATGCGCTCGCGGCGTTAGTCGCCACCACTTCTAAGTCGCGCCCTTCCATGAAAATGGACCGCACCGGTTCCCAATGCCGAATCTCGGACAGCAAGCCCTTTGCTGCCTGCGATGCCAACCCCGCCATCCTGGCGGACCTAAACAAGGAAAAAGTGATGAAGAAGATCGTGCTCGACGGTCTGCAGGTCGATTTGTCGGACGCGGATGCAGTCGCAGCCGCGTTCACCAAGCTGCAGGACCAGGCCAAGGCTTCCGCTGATGAAGCCGACGAACACAAGAAGAAGATGGCTGCAATGGACGGTGAAATCGCCGCTCTGACCAAGCAGCTGGCCGATGCAAAGGCCGCAGCCGAACCCGCTGCCATCGACAAGCTGGTCGCCGACCGCGCCGCGCTGGTCTCGACCGTCAAGGCACTCGACGCCTCGATCGTCACCGACGGCAAGACCGATGCGGAAATCCGCCGCGCACTGGTCGAGGCCAAGCTGGGCGACGACGGCAAGGCGCTCGAAGATGCTGCCATTCCCGGCGCGTTCGCGGTGCTGGCACGTGATTCCGGCTCGTGGGCTTCCGCCGCCAAGGTCGTGCACATCGACGCTCGTGCGAACGTCGTGGATGCCCGCGCTACCGTCAACGCCATCCGCGCTTCGCGCTACGCATAAGGAGCCAGCACAATGCCTGTCCTTCAGAGCACCTATTCCGACGATCTCCCGGTTGCCTATGCCGGTATGATCGGCAACGGCGAGACGTCGAACCGCATCACCCGCACGGTCGAGACCAGCGGCGGTATTGCCTTTGGCCGCCCCGTCTATCGCGGCACCGGCGACCACGGCTGCACCAGCACCGTTGGCACGCTGGCGACGTTCCTGGGCTGGACCATCGCGACCTCGGCCATGGCCCCGGTGGCTGGTCAGGATGCCGATGAATATCAGCAGTATGACAACGCCTCGATCCTCACCAGCGGCGCCATCTACGTGACCGTGACCGGCAACGTCGCCGATGGCGCGGCCATCACGATCGGCACCGGCGCCGGCGCGGCCGACGACATCGGCACGACCGCAGCGGACGCGACGCACATCGCGACCGGCTGGATCGCCGACCAGACTGTTACCGGCGGCGGTCTCTGCCGCATTGTCAAGCGCTAAGGAGGCGTGGAAATGAACGCGATTACCAATCTCTACGACAGCGCTTCGGGCATCAAGGATCCGGGCCTGTTCATGGCCGCCGATGCGGACGTGAAGCGCGCCGTCATCTCGACCTGGGCCGCGGACAACGCGCGCCATGCCGCGACCTTCGCCGATAAGGTCGATGCGTTCTTCTCGGATGCGCAGGTCGGCTATGCCTTCCTGACGCCGCAGCTGCACCGCATCGAGGCCGAGGTCTACATGACCCGCTATCCCTCGTATGACATCACGCCCTTCATGCCGGTCATCACCGACGGCGATATGTGGGATGTCGGCACGCTGGTCTATTCGATGGACAATGTGGGCCATGCCGAGTTCATGGCAGGCGGCGCGTTCGACGTGCCTTATGCCAGCACCCAGATGTCGCAGGCCACCCGCAACTTCCACCTGGCCGCAATCGGCTATGAGTGGAACACGCAGGAACTGCAGCGCGCTGCCAAGCTGGGCCGCTCGCTCTCGTCTGACAAGGCGCAGGCCGCTGTCATGGCTGCCGACCGCTTCATCTACGGCATCGCGATGACGGGCCGCAACGCCAAGGGCGTCGATGAGAAGGGCTGGACCGGCTTCACCAACGCATCGGGCGTGACGTCGGCGCAGGTCGCTGCGGATGGCACCAGCTCGTCGCGTCTGTGGACGGCCAAGACCCCGGCGCAGATCCTGCGTGACATCAACGCCGCGCTGACCGCCGTGGAAACCGGCACCAGCGAGACCTCGATCGCCGACACGCTCGTTCTGCCGACCAGCGCCTACAACTACATCGCGACCACGCCGCGCGCCGATGGTTCGGACATGACTGTCCTTTCCTATCTGCGTGCGAACAACGTGTTCGGCCCGAACCTGACCATCCTCAAGAGCCGCGCGCTCGAGACGGCGGGCACGGGTAGCACGACCCGTCTGGTGGCTTATGAGCGCAATCCGCAGGTTCTGCGCTTCCTGCTGCCTGCGCCGCACCAGTTCCTGCCCGCATTCCAGAAGTCCAGCCTGACCTACGAGGTTGCTGGCCTGATGAATGTCGGCGGCCTGGATGTTCGCCTGCCCAAGGCGATCGTTTACCGCGACAGCTTCTAAGGTGGCTGGCGTGGCAAGGTATCGCAACATCGCGCCGGGCCCGCGTGGCGGCTATCTCAAGGGCAACCTTGTGGAAGTCGCGCCGGGCCAGGAGGTCGAACTCGACGACGCTCCCGAGGAGTGGTTCGAGGAAGTCGACGCGGGCCCCAAGCCCAAGCGGACGGGCAAGGCCGCGGCCGCAGAGTAACGTTAGACGCCGAACAGCGTCAGGGGTGGGCCCGCTCGGGAAGCCGGGCGGGCCTTTTTCATGGCCGAGGAGGGCCGATAAATGTCCAAAGGCAACACATTCGAGAACGACCTGCTGGCACTGATCTTCAACGCCACCACGATCGCCAACATCGCGAACAATGCTTCGACCTCGCCCCTGACGCAGCTGTTCGTCAGCCTGCACACGGCAGACCCTGGCGAGGCGGGCGATCAGACGACCAGCGAGTGCAATTACACCAGCTATGCGCGCGTCGGCGTGAACCGCAACTCGGGTGGCTGGACCGTGACCGGCAACAGCGTGAGCCCGGCGGCGAACATCGACTTTGCCAATCCGAGCGCGGCGACGAACCTTCCCCAGACCGCCACGCATTTCGGTGTGGGCACGGCGTCGAGCGGCACGGGCAAGCTGCTCTACAAGGGCGCGATCACCCCGAACATCGTCATCAGCAATACAGGCGTGACCCCGCGCCTGACGACCTCGACCGCGATCACCGAGGACTGATAGCCGATGGCTCTCGAATATGTTGGTGGCAAGACGGCGAGCATTACCGGCTCGACCTCGACCGCCACCAATATATCGCTGACAGACCTGACCGGCGGCCTGGCGAGTGCGCCCGCTGCCGGGGATATCGTGATCGTCGCTTATGCGGTGAGTTCATCGGGTGATGTGGCAATCGGCGTCAATACCTCTGGCTATGATGAAATAGCGGAGTTGTTCGCCAACGACACAAGAGACACCAACCTCTCTGTCAGCCGCAAAATTATGGGGTCGACCCCCGACACCTCGGTCGATGTTAGCGCAACTGGGGGAACGTTTAATCCTGGGGTCGTGACGATAGGCGTATGGCGCGGCGCTGACGCCACGACCCCACTTGATGTAGCGGCCACTACCGCCACCGGCCTTGATAGTTGGGCCCCCAATCCAGCGGCCATCACGCCTAGCACCACGGGCGCGCAAATCATTGTTATCGGCGCGGGTGCTGGGGGCACCGGCACTGCGGCGATCGGGGCGCTTTCCAGTTCAGAACTCAGCAACTTTAGAACCATCAGCTTTGACAACACGGCAAGGTCTGTTGGCGTCGGCATGGGCAGCTTCGCCTGGACATCCGGCGCGTTTGACCCGGCAGCGTTCAGCGTCACCGGCACCAACTCTACGTCCAACTCCAACGCATCCGTCACCCTCGCCTTGCGCCCGGCGGCGGAAAGCGGTGGCAACTCAGGGGCCGGCTCATCCGCAGGCGTTGCCAGCGCGACCGGCACCGGGCAAGCGATCGGCGCTGGTTCTGGCTCGGCCAGCGGGACAGCTACGGCCAGCGGCGCGAGCTCGACTCAAGAGGTGGCGGCGGGTGCAGGGTCGGCCTCGGGCAGCGCAACAGCAACAGGCGCGGGCGCATCAGCGGCAGCGGGCAACGGCGGCGCTTCCGGCGTGGCTTCTGTCACGGGCAGCGGCGCAGCGCAGGCCTCGGGCACGGGAGCGTCTGCAGGCACGGCGACTGCAAGCGGCGCGGGAACGGCTGTCAGCAACGCAGCGGGCACCGCGACCGGCTCCGCCTCGGGCGCGGCTGTCGGTTCTACCATCGCCGCCGGGGCGGGCAGCGCACCCGCATCTACCAGCTTGTCCGGCGCTGGCCTGGCGCTCGACAACAGCGGCGCATCGGGCAGCGCAGCGGGTGTTGCCACGGTATCGGGTGTCGGTCGCACGATCGCATCAGGCGCAGGCACAGCCAGCGCGGGCGCTTCCGTCTCGGCAACCGGCGCGCAGATCGTCGGCGCAGCAGGCGCAGCATCCGGCTCCGCGACTGCATCCGCCACGGGCCGCGCGCCATCGGCGGCCACAGCGTCAAGCGCGGGCAGTGCCACAGCAGCGGCGGGCGGAACGGGCATCGTCTCGGCCAGCGGCTCGGCAGCAGGCGAGAGCAACCTTGTCGCGATCGGGACAGCCATCAACGGCGGCACGGGTGTCTCGACGGGCGCGGCGACTGTCGCAGGGACCGGGCGTGCCTATTCGGCGGGTGTCGGCCTCGCGGCGGGCTTCGGTGTCGCTGTGGGCGCTGGGCAGTCCATTGCCGAGGCGGTGGGCGTCTCGTTCGGCCAGGCGAGCGCGAATGGTGCGGGCCTGTCGCTCGTCCCCAAGCCGTCCAGCCCCGCGCGCGCTGTCCGTAGCACCACAGAGCCCCGCATTGCAGGGTCCGTAACCGTGGCGCGTGAGGCAGGCTCGATCGCCGGGGGGCGGGTCGCTTCGATCGACGCAGCACCGCGCGCCACATCATCACCCCGGCCAAGGAGGGCCGCATAATGGCGCAAAGCTGGCCGTCCAAAGATCCCGACGAGACGCTCGACTATAGCTGGACCGTCCCGATCGACGCGGACGATGCCATTACCAGCGCCGCGCTCACCGTCGTTTCCGGCACCGTCACGATCGCCAGCCAGGATGCCACCGCGACCGGGCTAACCGCGTTCCTCTCCGGCGGCACCGACGGCGAGACGGCGATCTTCTCGGGCACCGCCACGACCGAGGGCGGGCGCACGTTCGAGGAAACCTTCTATCTGGTCGTCCGCACTGCGGTTGACGCCGAGGTCGCGGCCCTGCGCGCGCGCTATCCCGCCTTCGCCAGCGTGCCATCTGCCACCATCCGCTACTGGCTGGACGATGCGGCGCGGTTCGTCGATTCGAGCTGGACTGATGCGGATCGGCCGATTGGGCTGCTTGCCTGCGCGGCGCACCATATGGCGATGAACGGGCTGGGCAGCGAGGCGGCGACGCCGCAGGGCGTGACCAGCTTCAAGTCCGGCACATTCTCCGCCACCGTCGACGCGCGCCAGGCGGGGCGCACCGGCATGTCCGCCACCCGCTACGGCCAGGAGTTCCTGATGCTGACCCGCCGCAATCGCGGCGCGGCTCGCGTGATTGCCGCAGGGCGCGCGGTGAACAACGATTGGCCCTATCGCGCATGACCATTCCCGCTGCCTTTGCCAACATCGCAGCGCGCATGTCCGGCGCAATCGGCGCGCCCTTCATCGACGCCACGGCGGAATGGCCCGGCACCCCCACCCTCACCCCCGGCGGTTCGATCGCCACGCCCGGCACCCCGGTCATCATCCCGTGCCGTGTCCAGTTCGATGCGGTCACGCACGCGATGCGCGCGCGCGACGACTATCAGGACCGCGATGTGCGGATCCTCGTGCTCGGGTCCAGCCTCTCGCGCCCGATCGATAGCGAGGCGACAATCACGGTCGAGACCGGCCCCTATGCAGGCTCGTGGTTGCTGCGCAGCGTCACGACCGACCCCGCCGGCATCGGTTACGAGTGCCTGGGGCGCAGGGAATGACCGGCTCGCGAATCCGGGGCGGCAAGGCGCACCTCGCGCGCCTGCGCAAGCTCGAGAAGGACACCACTCGCTTCGTCGGCAAGGCGCTGTTCGCCGGTGGCGAGAGCATCCAGATCGAGGCGCAGCTTTCGATCACGCAAGGCGCGGTCAGCGGCAAGAACCATGTCCCGTCCAAGCCCGGCGAGCCGCCGAACCAGGACACGGGCAGGCTGGGCGACAATATCGAGACGGTGCAGAAGATGCAGCTGCTGGTCGAGGTATCGAGCAACGCGCCCTATTCCGCCGATCTCGAGTTCGGCACCTCGAAGATGGCCGCGCGTCCCTTCATGCGCCCGGCGCGCGACAAGAAGCGTGCCGAGGTCGTGGCGCTGGTCGAGCGGGCCGTATCGCAGGCCGCGCGCCAATCGCGCAGCAACGCAAAGGACTGAATATGAACGTAACGCTTGACCAGAGCTGGACCTATCGCACCCCGCTGCTGACCATCGAATACCCCGCCGGGGAGCACGACATGCCCGACGATCACGCGGCGGCGGCGCTCGCGGCCAACGTCATCAAGGAGAAGCGCAATGGCAACCGGTCTGGTCAGACTGTCCCGCCAAGCGGTGCTGACAGCCCTGAAAGCTGACGCGGGCGTTACCGCGCTCGTTCCCGCCGCTTCGATCCACGGCCAGTCCCCGCTTTCCGAGCCAACCTGGCCGTTCATCAAGCTCGGCTCGATCAGCTTCGCCCCGCTCGACGCCGCGTGCGTCGCGGGCGGCGTGGGCCGCATCGTCGTGCACGCCTTCGCCAAGCCGATCAAGAGCGGCAGGCAGGTGACGCAGACCGCCGAGGATCATGCCGGGCTGATCCAGTCTGCGATCGAGGCGGCGCTGCACAAGGCGCGTCTGCCGCTGGCCGGTGGCACGATGACGCTCAAGTGCATCAACACCGACCTGCTGGTCGATGGCGCCGAGCCGGAAGCTTTCCATGCGGTCACGGATTTTCGTGCAAGGGTCATCGCCGCGTGATACTGTTGGCGCGATGGCAGAAACCCCCGACCCCGCCGCACTGGCGCTGATCAAGCAACTCTACAAGCGCGGGCTGATCGATCTCGACGATATCGAGGAGATGGCGGACGAGGCCGGGCCGGAATCCGCGCACCTCATCCGCATGATGGCGATCGAGGCCGAGGCACCATCGCAATCCGATTGGGAAGCCGAGCGCGCGCGCCGTCAATTCCGCGTCGTCCGTAAAGAGGACTGACAAACGCCATAGCATCCCGCGCAATATCCACGCGCGGAGATCATGGCATGAGCCTTCCCAACGAGTTTGATTTTGGCCTGCTCAAGGTGGGCAACGGCGCAACTCCCGAGGTATTCACGACCGTCTGTGGCATCATTGATGTCGCGGTCAACGAGAGCGTCGACACCACCTCGCGCCGCGTGCGCGATTGCACCACGCCCAACAAGCCCGGCGTGACCAAGGTGAAGGTCAATGGCACCTCGTGGACCATCACGGCTTCCGGTCTCACCAATGCGAGCGAGGAAACCAATCTGCGCGCCCTGCTCGGCAAGCTGAACAACTACAAGGTCGAGGCCTATGACGACGACGGCACCGATGCGGGCGACCTGCTCGGCACGTGGTCGGGCGGCGCTGTCCTGACCGCCAAGAACATCAACGTCAACCGCGATAGCGACTCCGCGATCGAGCTGACCCTTGAAGGCGACGGAGCGCTGGCCTGGGCGGCGGCATGACGCATGGAAACCGCCCTCTCCCTTGAGTTCGCAGACGGCACCTATGCCTTCGACCTGAAACTGCCGCAGATTATCGAGCTGCAGGAAAAGTGCGGCACGATCGGCCCCGACGGCGCGCGCCAGCGCAAGAACATCCTCGCGATCTATTCCAGCGTCATGGCTGGCCGCGCGCTGATCGGCGATGGTGTTCATATCGGCGTGCCCGACCAGGCCGAGGCGGCGGTCCAGGAAGTCTACGAGACCATCCGGCTAGCACTGATCGGCGGCGGCGAGGCAATCGTGAATGGCGAAACAGTCAGGGTCTCCCCGCTCGACGCCAAGCGCCTTGTCGAGACCTATGTGCATCCGATGCCGCTGTCGGCCGCGTGGGATATGGCGGCTGCGATCCATTACGCCCGTGTGGTCGGCTATCAGCCTAAAAAAAAAGAAGTGACGCCGGAGACGGAAAGCGCGGCGGAGACCGGGACGGATTCTCAGACCCCAGCGTGATCTACGCCAACTGCGCCGCGATGCACGTAAATCCGGCGGACCTGACGTGGTGGGAATACACGGCACTGCTCGCCGGATGGAACGCCATGCACGCCGATACCAGCACCACCGGACCTAGCCCCGAGAAGATGGAAGCACTGCGCCGGTTCAGCGCCGCGCACGGCTTGGGAGCGCCCAACTGATGGCCGAGATCGATCCCGTCATCTTGCAGCTGCGCGCCGAGATGGGGCGCTACCGGGCCGAGCTCAAATCCGCGACCGCGCTCAGCGAGAACTCCTTCAACCGCATCGACCGCGACGTAAGGCGGCTCGAGCAGCAGTTCAGCCGGTCAAGCGCCGCGATCGGGGGCAGCCTGCGCGGGCTGGCCGGCACGTTCGCCGCCGCGTTCACGACGCAGCAGGTCACGGGCCTGATCGACAGCTACACCCGTCTGCAGAACAGCCTTAAAGTCGCGGGCGTCGAGGGGGAGAACCTGGCGCAGGTCCAGAGCCGCCTGCTCGACCTGTCGGGCCGCTATGGCGTCAACATCGAGGAGCTGGCGCGCCTGTTCGGCAATTCCTCGCAAGCCGCGTCCGATCTCGGTGCGAGCCAGGACCAGCTGCTCACGCTGACCGAGGCGACGGCGCAGGCGCTCAAGATCACCGGCACCAGCGCGGCACAAGCGCAAGGCGCGATCCTGGGCCTGACGCAGGCGCTCGCCAGCGGCACCGTGCGGGCCGAGGAGTTCAACCAGATCAACGAGGGGGGCTTGCGTCCCCTGCTCCAGCTCGTCGCCAATACCGAGCGCTATGGCGGCAGCGTTGCCCAGCTTCGCAATGCCGTGGTCGAGGGCAAGGTTTCGAGCCAGGAGTTCTACCAGGCGATCCTCGCGGGCAGCGAGGTGCTTGGCGGGCAGGCCAGCAAGGCGACCCTGACGATCGCGGGCGCGTTCGAATCGCTCAACAGCCAGCTGACGGTTTATGTCGGGCAGGCGGCGGAAGCGAATGGCGCGAGTGCGGCGATTGCAGGCGGCTTGCAGTTGCTCGCAAACAACCTCGACGTGGTGATCCCGGCTATTGCAGTGCTGGCATCAACGATCGCAGTTCAGTTCGTCGCGGCAAATGTCGCTGCACAGGCGGCGCTTGGTGGGACCGCGGCAAGCATGGGCGTTGTAGGGGCGGCGTCCTTTGCCCTGCAAGCAAGACTACTCGGCGCCGCGACGGGTATGGAGGCTGCCGCATTCGCAGCGCGAGGCCTGCAGGCCGCGTTGCTCGGCCCGGTGGGCATCGGGCTGGCGGTTACTGCGGTTGCGCTTGGGCTGAGCTATCTCGCCACGCGCACGCAAGAGGCCGCGCAGGCGAGCCAGACCTACGCCAAAATCCAGAACGAGGCGAAGCTGCAGACCGATCGTGCGGCAGACGCGGCTGACCGCCTCGCCACGGCCCACGGGAAGGCCCGGGCCCAAGCGCTCGCCCAGGCTCAGGCTGAGCGTGAGAACACCAAGCAAAAGCTGATCTCGGCACAAGCCAGTCTGATCCTGGCCCAGGCCGAGGCATCACGCGCTCGCGAGTTCGCCAAGCGCACTCGTGCCAGCGGTGGGCTGGCCGCGGCCGATCCGCGCGTCGCGCAAGCCGGGGGACGCAGGCTGGCAGATGCAGCGGCAGCGAGTTCCGCGACAGCAGAGGCCAACATCAAGGCAGCCGAGGATTCGGTTCGTTCGCTCCAGGCCAGCCTCGATCGCATCGATGCTGCGATCAAGAGTGTTCCCGGGGTTGCCAATGTCCCGGCGGTCAATACCCGGCGCTTGGGTGGCGGCGGCTCTGCGACCGGTGGCGGACCGGTTGACGTGGCGGGCGCAGGGCGCGCAGGCCGTGACGTCGGCGGCGCGATTGCTGAGGCGTTGCGTCGTCTTGACCAGTTCACGCGCAACCAGTTCGATCTCGCCAGCGCGGGCAATCAGAACGAGCAGGATCTGCTTCGATCTGGGCTGCGCATCGTACGGACTCGGGAAGAGCGCACCGCAATCGAAAAGCGCTTGATTGCATTGCAGTTTAGCCAGGAACGGGCCGAGCAAGAGCTGGTCCTCAATACGCTGGACAGCACAAAAACAGCGAAAGACATCGCACGCGCTCGATTGGCTGTCCTGGATGCCCTCCAAAAGCAAGCCGACAAAGAAGCGGAAATCGCGAACGAGTCGCCGGGTCAACGCTTTCTGCGTGAGGTGTCGCTCACGGGTGAGGAGATCAACGACGAGGTTGAGCTTGTAGCGACGCGCGGCCTCCAAAATCTGAACGACCAACTCGTCGATGCAATCTTCAACGCCGAATCTCTCGGCGACGTATTCAGCAACGTGGCGAAATCCATCGTCGCCGACCTGTTGCGCATCGCGATCCAGCAAGCCGTCATTCGCCCGCTGGCTGAAAACCTCTTTGGGGGTGGCGGCGGCGGTGGCGGCATCTTCTCGGCCATCGGATCCCTGCTGGGGCTTGTGCCTGGCCGCGCATCCGGCGGGCCGGTGTCCGCTGGTCGCCTCTACCGCGTGAACGAGGCGGCGGGCGCAGGCGGCGTCGAGCTGTTTCAGCCAGCGCAGAACGGCAACATCGTCCCGCTCGGCCAGACCCGGGCGGCGATGGGCGGCGGCCAGCAATCCATCTCCGGCACCATCACCATATCGCTGTCCGAGGATATCGACGGGCGCATCGTGTCCGTAGCTGGCCCTCTCTCCGTCCAGATAGTGCGAGAGGCGTCCGGGCCCCTGATCGAGGCAAGCGCGAAAGAGGCGCTGCGCCGGGCGGGGAGACCGAAACTGTGACCGAGATCATTGTCCCTGATTACAGCGCGATGGTCATCACGAACCTGACGCCGAACTTCCCGAGCCGGGTCAACCGCTCGGCATGGACCGGCAAGCGCAAGGTCGTGGGCCAGCCCGGCGGCGAGAACTGGACGGGCAAGCTTATCGTCCCCGACATCTCGACCGAGATCGAGGAGCGCAAATGGCGCGCCTTTCTTGTCGCGCTGCGCGGCCCGCAAAACTGGTTCAAGTGGTTCCTGCCGTGTCAGGCGCACAGTGGGGCCAAGCCGCTCGTCAACAACACACCCGCGCCCGGTTACGAGCTCTCGCTCGACGGCATGACGCCGTCCACCACGATCCTGACGGCAGGCTGCTTCCTGACCGTGCCCCTGCCCAGCGGACACAAGCGGCTCGTCTGCCTCACCGAGGATATGGTCACGAACAGCAGCGGTCAGGCGATCGCCCGGTTCGGCCCGGCGCTCGGCGAGATCCCGGCCAACAATGTCGAGGTCGAGAGCAAGGCGCCTTACATCCCGCTCGCCCTTACCAACACCAATACCGGCATCGACTATTCCGACGCGATCGCCGGGATTGAGCTTGATGTCGAGGAGGCGAAATGAGCCTTCCCGATATCGATGCCGTCGCCGCGCTCGACGCGCCGGTCATCAAGCCGGTCTGGTTCGCCTTTCTCGACATCAACGGCGACCCTGTGCGGTGCAACACTTCCGGCGTCAGCTTGCTGGTGGACGGCACCGGCGACCCTGATCTCGACGGCCAGACCTTTACGGGTATCGGCGGCGATCTCGTCGATATCTCGCCCGTGTCCGTTCGCGAGGGCGGTTCGGAGCGGGTCACGGCGCAGTTGAGCGGCCTGCCCCCGCTCGACGATGACATTCTCGAGCAGCTGGACAACCCGGCCAACTGGCAGGGGCGTGTCGCCCGGCTCTGGCGCACGATCCGCAATGCGGCGAACGAGCAGGAGGGCGGGTTTCAGGCTTATTACACCGGCTATATGACCGCGCTGGACTTCGCAGGCGACGAGTCGGGCGGCATCATCCGCGTCACGATCGAGACCTATCTCGCGGCGTTTAGCCAGGCCAGCAATCGCACCTATCTGGACCAGGAGCGCTACGACCCCGACGACTGGTCCGCGCGCGCCTCGATCGCGATTGCCAACGGCCTGACGCAGAACCCCGGCGCGATCATCGGCGGCGGTTCCGGTTATGGTGGCGGCTATGGCGGCGGTGTGACCGCGCCGAGGGTCAACGACCTATGACCGCACGGCGATCGACATGGGAGGCCGATCTCGCGGCCTATCTGGCGCAGAAGGCGACGGAGCCGTTCGAGTATGGCGTCAACGACTGCTGTCTGTTCGGCGCGGGCGCTGCGGCGGCGCAGACCGGCGTGGACAACGCGGCGGCGTTCCGGGGGCGCTACAGCACCGAGATTGGCGCGGCGCGCGCGCTTCGCCGCATCGGCGCGGGCGATATCGAGAGCACCTTCGACAGCTTCTATCCCGAGCGCCCGATCGGCTTCGCGCGGCGCGGCGACCTCGTGTTCAACGGCGAGGCGGTCGGTGTCTGCATCGGCGCGGTTGCCGTGTTCCTGTCCGACGATGGCTACAGCCATGTCCCGCGCGCCCAATGGCGCAAGGCCTGGGCCGTATGAGCAAGGTTCTCAAGATCGCCGCAGCGGTTGTCGGCGCGGCAGCGATCATCATCGCGACCGGCGGCGCGGCGGCATTCGGGATCGCGGGCGCGCTTTCCACCACTGTCGCGGGCATCAGCGCGGGTGCACTGCTCACCGTCTCGTCTGCCCTGTCGATCGGCGCGTCGCTGCTCGCCAAGAAGCCCAAGGCGCCATCCGTCAACGCGGCCAATATCGATCGCCTGAACAGCACCATCGACCTCCGCACCCCGCGCAAGATCGTGTGGGGCGACACGGCGGGCGCGAACGACGTTCGCGACCAGGAATATACCGACAACCAGACCGTGCTGCACCGCTTCATCGTGGTCGCCAGCCACAAGGTCCATTCGATCTACGAAATCTGGTTTGACGATGAGAAGGCATGGGACAGCGTGTCCGGCGTCGCCGCCAAGTTCGCGGGCTATCTCACCGTTACCCCGGTCACCGAGGGCAACGCCTTCAACGCCATCAACATCAGCCCGCGCATGGGGTCGAGCCGCCGCTACACCGGCCTCGCCTATGTCTATCTGCGCTTCAAGCTGACCGGCAACACCAAGAAAACCGAGAGCCCGTTCGTCCAGTCGATCCCGACGCGCGTGACGATCCGCACCAAGGGCGCATACATGTATGACCCGCGCCTCGACAGCACGCGCGGCGGTAGCGGCCCGCACCGCGCCGACGATCAATCGACCTGGGAATGGAGCGAGAGCGCATCACGCAACCCGGCGCTGCAAATGCTCTGGTGGATGCTGGGCTGGCGCATCAACGGCAAGATCGCCGTCGGCGGCGGCATCCCGCCCGAACGCATCGACATGGAATCCTTCATCACCGCCGCCAACCTGTGCGACGAGGATGTATCGATCGCAGCCGGCGGGACCGAGCCGCGCTATCGCAGCGACGGCGTGGTCAGCGAAGGCGATAGCCCGACCGTCATCATGGACGCGCTCAAGGCCGCGATGAATGCGGACCTTGATGATGTGGGCGGCAAGCTGCGGCTGTTCGTGTTCCACAACGATCTTGGCACCCCGCTCGCCGACTTCACCAGCGACGATATCCTCGGCGCATTCGAGTATCGCGCCACGGCCGCGCTCGACGAGAGCTTCAACGTCGTGCGTGGCACCTATACCGACCCGCGCGACCAGGCGCTCTATCAGCAGATCGACTATCCGCAGGTCGAGCTCCCGAGCCGGGACGGGATCGACCGTATCGACACCTTCCCCCTCGCCCTTGTCCAGTCGCCCAGCCAGGCCCAGCGCCTCGCCAAGCAGCGCCTGCAGCGTATGCAGTTCGGCGGCGTGTTCACCGCGACCGGGCAGGCGACATGGTGGAAGGTCCAGAAGAACAGCGTCGTGCGCCTCACCTTCCCGCCGCGGGGATGGGTCAACAAGCTGTTCCGCGTTGCCGAGCTCGAGCATCGCGTCGATGGGACCGTGCCGATCACGCTGCGCGAGGAAGCGGCGCAGATCTATGCCTGGGACGAGGAAGAAGGCGCGCCGGTCCAGGCGAACAACGGGCTTGGCTATAACCGGGCCGAGAACCCCATCGTTATCGCCATCGACGACAGCGGCGCGGTCATCCCGACCCCGGGCAGCCCCATCGTCAGCACCGTGCGCAACGAGTTCGGCGAGCCGCGCGATCCGGCGCAGCTGCTCAACAGTTCCTTGAGCGCCACGCAGGGCGGCCGCATCGGCTATGAGGGTCAGGAGGGCCGGGTCGAGGTTATGCGGCTCACGCCTCGCCTCCTGGAAACCGCGCCCGCATCGGCGATCACGCAGGTCGATAGCGATATCGACAGTCTCCGCCGCGCCATCACGCTGGCGTTGCGCGAGACAACCGGCGTGCGCAAGACGCTGCGCGACGCGGGGGTCTATGTCGATCCCGAGAATGGCCAGGTCAAGATCAGCGCGATCGACCAGACGGCGGAGCGGCTCAACCAGGTCGGCATCATCCTCGACGCGCAGGCGGCGACGATCAACCTGAAGGCCAGCACCAACTACGTCGACGAGCAGATCATCCTCGCCGTGCTCAACCCCGAGCAGGCGGCGGAACTCGGCCCGCTCATAACCCGGCTGACGCAGGCCGAGACGGATATCGACGGCCTTAACGCCACGATCATCACCAAGGCGTCGGTCGTAGACCTGAACACGCTCGGCGGACGCGTGACCACCGCAGAGACCGATATCGACGCGCTGCAGGGCGAGATCACGCTCAAGGTCAGCAACACGACCTTCGATGCGCTCGCCGATCGCGTAACCACCGCCGAGACGCAGCTTGAGGCCATCCCCGACGCGGCCTCGATCACGAACTCTGTCAACGCCACGCGTCTGGTGCAGCGCCAGGCCGACGACCTTGCCGATGCGAACATCCTGGGGTTGATCCTCGGCGACCGGGCCAAGCGTGACCAGGTGGCTGCGATCGCAGCGGCGCGGAACGAGCTGGGCGCGCGCATTACCGAGGAAGGCGAGGCGCAGGCGCGGTTCGCCGTGGCATTGCAAGCACGAGTCGGCGCGGCGGAAAGCTCCATCGCGACCGAGAGCCTCACCCGCGCCAATCAATTCATGTCGCTCGCCCAATCGCTGACGTCTCTCCAAGCCTCGTTCGATACCGAGGTGGGCACGCTGCAGGGCAATATCGACGCGCTGGCGCAGGTTGTCACCGACGAGACGGGCGCGCTTTCCACGACCATCAGCGAGGTCAGCGCGGCGCTTACGCAGGAGATCGAGGATCGCGAGGAGGCGGTCGATACGGTCGATGCGCGCGTGACCTCGGTCGAGGAGGCCAGCGTCGAGCGGGATGGCGAGATCCGCGGCCTCATCACGCGCCAATCGACGGCCATTCGCGGGTCGCAGGAGGAGGCGGCGCGCTTTCAGGATGGCGTCATCAGCGGGCTTCTGCTCGGCGACCGCGCGGCGCGCCAGGCGAACCAGCAGATTGCATTCGCGCGCGAGGAAATCGTCACGCAACTGACCGACCTCGAAAGCGGCTTTTCGTCCAGCCTGTTCGCGCTGGGCCTGCGCATCGGCGAGACAGAAGGCTCGATCCGCGAGCTCGACCGGATCGTCATCGAGAACAACACCGCGCTGGTGCAGAGCATCGACACGCTGCGGCTCGACACCGAGGTGCTGGTCGGCGGAACCAACACCCGCGTCGATACGGTCGAGAGTGACCTCGGCAACACCATCGGGCGCGTCGATGGGCTTGAGGAGGATTTGCCCGCCGGCCTTGCTGCCGAGGAAGCGGCCCGGAACGTCGCGATTTCCGGCGCGATCATTGCCGAGCGCGTGCTTTGGCAGGAAGGCGACAGCGTCATCGCTGGCGATCTTGCCACCCTGACCACTACCGTTGGCGAGAACACCGCGACGCTGGTCACGTATGGCGAAAGCATCGACGGGCTTGAGGCGCGCGGTGGCATCCGGTTCGACATTAATGGTCGGGTGAGCGGCGTCGGTGTGAGCGCGACGGCCACCACGACCAAGATGACCCCCGTGGTCGACGCTTTCGAGATTGTCGATCCCGATACAGGCTTTGCCTATCTGACTGCCGACGAGGATGGCCTGCGCCTGCAAAACGGCAAGATCGTTCTGGACACCGGCACCAACATGAAGGTGCAGGGGCTTGGCTTTGGAACGTCTAACCAGTTCGTCTCATGGTATGGGCCGACGCGCGCCCTTAACCTGTGTGACGAGGCGAGCGCATACAGCTACGAAAAAGTCGACGGTTCCGCCTATTTCGGCGGTTCGCTCTCTGCGGGGGTCATTCGCAATTCCGCAAGAACAACGGACATTACCAACGCCGCCACTATCACGATTGGGCCGTTCGGCACCAACGGCGAGCCAATCCTCGTTGTCACAAGCTACGGCCTGATCAGCGGCCAGACCATTGCCTATCCCGCCACGACCGCGGGGCTGGACGATTGGGAGGAAGCCGTAACCCTTTGGGGCGCGACGGCAACCGGCACCAACCCGAACCGGGCCGTGAACGCGACCAAGGCGATCAGTTGCTCCATCATTGTCGAGACAGACGGGCCGCTTGGGGCAAGCAGCTCGCCATTCTCCACCCTGACTATCAGTGGCGGCACGGAAACGCTGGTCGGCACCGCGCCCATCGTTGGGGATAGCGATGGGGTGCTTGTCTACACACGCACAATTTCCGGCTCCGTCACCGCGACGGACAACAGCGGAGGCACTGCCAACCGCACTTTCATCGCGACACTTACGACGCGGACCGACGCTGTGCTCGGGACGATCCAGAGTCAAACCATCTCCCTCACAGCGACCGAAGAATAAGGAGCAAGAGCAATGGAGGCGCAAGCTTTACCAAAACGACGGGCGGCGCAGCGGCCTGACCTCGACCGTAAGTCTTGAGGACAGCCTGCCCCAGTCTGTGACCCTGATTAGCACTGAACAGATTACCTAGGAGCGAAAGCAATGGTCGCGTTTTACAATACCGGCACGATCAGCATCAACAGCGGCAGCACCGCGCTGACCGGTGTTGGGACCGAGTGGAACGAGAATGTCAGGCCGGGCATGGCCGTCGAGTTTCTCGACGAGCACGGTTCTTTCGAGATTCTGTCCGTCAACAGCAATACCTCGATTACGCTGGGGCGCCCGCGCGTCGGCGGCAATCTCAGCGGCGCGCCCTATCAGATCGTCCCCATTCGCGGGCTCGACATCACCAATCAGAACCTGCTTTCGGAGCTCATTACCGACTATCAGGACGTCGTGCTCGGCATCGGTGCGGGGCTTATCTCCGACGGCACGGCCAGCGCCCCGGCCCTGCGCTTCTCTGCGGACCAGGACACCGGCGTTTACCGGATCGGAGCCAACGCGTTCGGCGTCGCGACAGGCGGCGCGCTCCGGCTCGCGTTTGTAGGTGCGAACAACTTCCTGCTCGGCGGCGCAACGACATCGGCTTATTCTGCGACCAACCGCACGGCGGTCCAGATCGATGGCGTCGAGGGGGCGGTCGTCGCTTTCCGCACAGCCAGCACGAACCGCGGCTATGTGTTCGCCACCGCAGACCAGATCCTGCTCGAGGCGGAACCCGTCGCCGAGATCAAGTTCAACACGCTCGGCGCAAAGCCGATCCTGTTCGGAACCTCGAATGTCGTGCGTTTCAGGATCGACCCGACCGGCCCGCTGCTCGGCGGCAAGACCGCATCGGACGGCACGGTGCAGGGCGTGGAAATGCACCCCAGCGGCACCTTCTACGGCACCAGCGTCTCGACCTTCGCGGGCTATTTCAACCGGCTGACCACGGACGGCTCGGTTATCTCGCTCCGCCGACAGGGCACGGAGGTCGGCAGCATCTCGGTCACCACGACCGCGACCGCCTACAACACCAGCTCCGACTATCGCCTCAAGGAGAACCTGGAGCCGCTGACCGGCTCGGGCGCGTTCATCGACGCGCTCAACCCGGTGCGCGGCACGTGGAAGAACGGCGGCGACACCTTCATCGGCCTGATCGCGCATGAGGTGCAAGAAGTCTGCGAAACCCCGGTAGCGACCGGCGAGAAGGACGGCGCGGAGATGCAGGCGCTCGCTTACAGCGCCCCGGAAATCATGGCTCACATGATCGCAGAGCTCAAATCGCTGCGCGCCCGCGTGGCGGCATTGGAGGCGGCGGCATGACCTACGAGCAATACCGCGCCGAACGGGAGGCCGAGGAAGCCCAGCGCGCCGCCGAGCGACAGGCTCGCCGCCAAGCGGCGATGGCGATGACGCCCGAACAGCGACAGGCCGAGCTTGAGGCAATGCCGCACGCTCAGCGCTATCTGGTCGAACGGATGATCGCGCACGATACGAAGCTCGCTGACCAGATCGCAACGCTGACAATGAGGGTCAACGGCTTGCACCGCAGCATAAAGGCCCTGACCGCATGACCAGCGACCACATCTCCGATGGCATCAAGCACGGCATTGATGCGCTCTCCATCGCCACCCTCTTGGGGACGCTCACCTCCATGCTGCCTTCCATCGCTGCGATTGTGACCATCGTTTGGACCGCGATCCGCATTTACGAGACCCGCACAGTGCAAGGCTGGCTGGGCCGCAAGCCGCCGGCAGAATGACCCGCCCGCTGGCCATCATCGGGGCGCTGACCCTGATTTGGCTGGCAGGCGTAGCGAAGCCGACCTTCGGGGCGGTGACATTGGCCGCGTTCCTGACCGGATACGCAACAGCAAGGATGGCTCGTGCAGATTGACCCCAAGCTGAAAGAATACGCGACCGACAAGCAGGCGGCCTATATCGACGCCATCAACGAGCATGGTGGTATGCGGCCCGCTGCTGCGGTGCTTGGCGTTGACCATAGCGCCCTGTCGCACGCAATGCGCCGCGTGGAAGCCAACGCCGCCCGCCGAGGGTATGCGCCGGGGCATTTCGAGCACGGTGTAGCCCCTGGCTACCAGATGGGCAAGGTGACGGTCCAGCGGGGCGCCGATGGCAACGTAGAGCGGGTATGGGAGCGGCAGCACCCTGACCAGGCGCGGGCGCAGGAAGCCCTGGCCGCGGCGGTGGAGGCGATGGCCAAGAACATCACGCCGGTCACGCCCGAAGCGCCGCCACGACTGACGCTCAAGCATCTGCTGACCCTTTACACCTTCACCGATTACCATGTCGGGATGCTCGCCTATCATCGCGAGGGCGGCGCGGATTGGGACGTAAAGATCGCGGAGACCATGGGCATCAGCGCGATGCAGGCAATGGTCGCGCAATCCCCTGCGGCCGATACGGCAGTGGTCAACATCCAGGGGGATTTCCTGCATTGGGATGGATTGATCCCGGTCACCCCCTCGCATGGCCATGTGCTCGACGCCGATAGCCGGTTCGGCAAGGTGGTGGATGTTGCGATCCGGCTTATCCGCCAACTGGTATCGCTGGCGCTGCAAAAGCACCGGAGCGTCAAGCTTCTGATCTGCGAGGGCAACCACGATGTTGCTTCCTCGCTCTGGCTTCGCAAGCTGTTCGGCGTGCTGTTCGAGAACGAGCCGCGCGTCTGCGTCAATGACAGCGAGCTGCCCTACTATGTGTTCGAGTGGGGCAAGACCTTGCTCGGCTTCCACCATGGGCATTTGCGCAAGAACGACCAGTTGCCAGCACTGTTCGCGGCGCAGTTCCGCGAGGCGTGGGGGCGCTGTCCCAAGGTCTATATCCACACCGGCCATCGGCACCACAAGGAAGACAAGGAGCACGCGGGCGCGCGGGTTATCCAGCATCCGACGCTGGCAGCGCGCGATGCCTATGCGGCGCGCGGCGGGTGGTGGTCAGAGCGCGCGATCACCTCGATCACCTACCACAGCCAATACGGGGAGGTCGGATCCTCGACGGTCACCCCCGAGATGTTGGAGGCAGCATGATTACCGAAGAACAGGCGGGCCTTTTCCGGGTGCGGGACGATGACCCGTTCGGCGCTGACCACGAAATCCCCGATTACGCAGACGCCTTTGCCACCTCGCTGGAGCGGATCGCCCGTCAAATCCGGCGGGGCGATGTGGTTAGTGACCTGGGGCCGTGGGTGTCCCTGATCGGGCGCATGATGGAGCGAAAGATATGAAAATCCCCAGCATTGTTCAGGCGGTTGCTTCGACGCTCATACGGCAACACCCGCCAAGGATCGAGCCCATGCCCACCGCTGACCCCTTCCCCGCGATCCTCAAGAAGGTTCTGGTGCACGAGGGCGGGTTCATTGACCACCCCAAAGACCCCGGCGGCGCGACCATGAAGGGGGTGACGCAGGCGACCTATAACGGCTGGCGCGCTCGGCAGGGCAAGGAACCGCGCTCGGTTCGCTTCATCACCGACGCAGAGCTGACCGCGATCTACCGCCGCGACTTTTGGGACAGGGTGCGTGGCGACGACCTGCCGCCGGGCATCAACTATGCCGTGTTCGATTTCGCCGTGAATAGCGGGGTGAGCCGCGCCGCTCGCTATCTGCAAAAGGTGGTCGGTGTCGCGCAGGATGGCCAGATCGGGCCGAACACGCTTTCCGCCACGCGCTCCAAAGACCCGGCTGCTGTGATCGACCAGCTCTGTGATGACCGGCTGGCGTTCATGCGCTCGCTGCGCATCTGGCCAACGTTCGGCAAGGGCTGGCGCAGGCGCGTCGATGACGTTCGCCGCGTCGCCAAGACCATGATTGCATGACAATTCCCCAAGACGAAAGGACAAGGACAATGGCAGAGCAGACCCCCATCATCGTGACCGACAACACCCTTGAAGGTCAGATCAGCACCCTGCTGCGCTATCTGGTGGCAGCGGGCGGCGCGTTCGCGCTCGGCAAGGGGTGGATTGACGACGTGACCCTGCAAGCCCTGACCGCGCTCGCTACCGTCGCTGTGCCGATGGTCTGGGGCATCTGGAAGACCTACACCGCCAAGCAGAAGCTGATCGCAACCGCACAGTTCGCGCCGGACTCGATTGCGCAGGTGGTGAGGAAATGAAAACCGCCACGTGCGGAGCAGAGGTGGCGGTCACTGGCGGCGATCAACCCGCCAGCCCCTTTCGGGGTTTTGAGAACACGCGAGCCGGATTACGAATACCGACCGGGCCACCGCCATTTGCGTCTCTAGAAAACGATGGGGGCGCGATCCCCCACGCCGCCGCGTGATTGTCGGAGTATAACCCATGGGCAAGTTAATCGCAAGCGGTGTCGGCAGCAAGCTGGACGATATTGTGCCGCATCTCTGGATCGTCCGCATCGTTATTCTGATCGTGCTTGGCGTCTGCGTCGTGCTTGCCCTGAACTACGCATCATGCAGCCGTCAGGAGGCCGCGCAGAGCCGCCAGGACGAGCGATCGGCGCAGGCGGGCACCAAGACAGCGGGCGAGGCTCTGGACACGCTGCAAGAGGCGCAGGAACGGGACGCAGGGACAGACCGGATCGTCATCATCGGAAAGAAGGAAGTCGCAGATGCGCAAACGGACGTTGACGCTGATGCTGCCGCTCGTCGCGCCATTTGCGGGATGCAGCACACTCGTGACCAGCCCGCCTGCCGAGTGTTCTCAGTTCATCCCTGATAGCTGGCGCGAGCCGATCCCCGGCGCACCGCTGCCCACCGGCATGGACGCACGCGCATGGATGGCGTTCGGGATCGAGCAATCTGGCCAGCTCGACAAGAGCAACGGGCGCACGGCGGATATCCTGCACATCGTGTCTGCCTGTGAGAAGAATGCGAACAAGGCGCGGGCTCGGGGGAAGTGGCTAGGGGTGTTCTAAGGCTGTCAGGATGCATCGCCTGCGCTCAGCATTGGCGATCTATCGTCGATCTCCAAAGCGCAAGTGCTGACGGCGAATGTCAGCAACATGCAGAGCGGGAAGATGATGAACATGAAGTTCCCCACCTTGATCGGGTCAGGCCCTCGCATCACCCCTCACCCCCGATAGCAGCCGAGATAGCCCGGACCATGGCGAGGGCGTCGATCTGTTTGGGGGTCATCCTGCACTCCTGATAGCTGCGGCGATGGAAGTGGCAACGTCTGTCGCGTCGTCCCATTCCATGCACCCCTTTGCTGCCTCATCCGCCACCTGTGCATCCCTCTCCTTCTGCGCCGCTACCTCGCGGGCGATTAGGGGGAGGATCGTGTCGGCGAAGGCCTCAATCCGGCTGCCCAGCGGAATACCTGTCAGGGTGTCAATCTCGGGCTGATACGCTTCGATCAGGCGGCAGAGTTCGTGGCGAAGGTCATCCTGCATTGTCAGCACTCCTGATAGCATCTGCCCGTTTCCGAAGAACCTGGGCACACGATTGGGCCATGTGGTGGCCACCCGAATAGCCGTCGAGATATTCGGCGGCGTCGGTCAGGTGGGTTGCCACCTCGCGGGCGATGAGGGGGCGCAGTGCGCGCGCCCTGTTCTCGACTGTCGCAGCCTGTGTTGCGACTAGAACCCGCGCGATCTCATTGGTCAGTTCATCCTGCATTGCGTGTCTCCATGTGATCTGTTGCGGCTGCGAGCGCCCATTCAAGGGCCGCAATTTCTTTCCGATGCTTGAGGGCCGCGCTGGTGTGGTCGGCATAGTCGCGGGCAACGTAGGTATCGTGTCCGGTGCGCGCTTCAAAGCGGTCCCACTCGGGCTGCAAAAGCTCAAGCATTCGCTCGCACGAGGCCAATTGCTGCCTACGGTCTGACAGCATCTTTTCGATGGTCAGGCGCTGGTCAGTCTGTTCAACCATTGTGATCTCCTAGTGCTTGGCGGATGAATGCGTCGGTGCATCCCTCACACGCCTGATACATCCAAGCATCGTGTTTGCAGCGATCGTGCTTGGATGGTCTGCCGTCTGGAAACCACGGCGTCTCAACCGGACGGGGTATAGTGCCAGCTTCGATAGCTTCTAACACGCCCCTCAGCCGAGCAATCTCCGCCGCCTGGCGCTCAACGGTGGCTTGCAGGGTGGCGCGTTCGGCGGCGCGGTGGGCCTCCGCCCATTGCTGCATGTGCATCTGGACGTGTTCGGCAAGCACCTTCGCGGCTTCCGGCATGTCCGCGATATCGGCCTCGACCGTGCCGTCATTGTGGATTTTCAGCAGCGGCCTGATGGGCGAGCCGATCACGAACGCAGATGGGGTGTTCGCGCCAGTATCGGCCATTGTGATCCCCCCTGAATATTCGCGCGCTTGGTTCTGCAGATGCTCGACCAGCGCCATCTGTTCACCCGTTTCCATCGCCGCCTCCGATCTTGGAGAGGGTGGCGCGGGGGGAGTTCCATGCGATAAATGCTGTGCAAGCCGGGTCATCCGGGTGCGCGCCAGTATCGCGGCTGCATGGCCCAAGGTCGGCACAGTCGCGGCACAACCGTTCTTTGTTGTCCTTGGCCTCGCTCATCGATGCCCCCTCTCACCATATTTTGCGCGCCGAGTAGCCCATGCGCGGGAGCGGATTGCGGCAAGCTCATGCGCTGCCTTGGGTGGCGCGCTCCGGTGACGTGGAGCCTGACCGGGGAGATACGGGCCGCAGTCCAAGCCGGTGCAAGGCGAGCAACCGCAGACGCATTCGCCCCCGACACTGCCAACGTAAATGACCCTCGGGGCGCTGTCCTGGGTATGGGTCATGCTGCGGCTCCCTCTGGTCATGGGGTTCACTTTCCGTAACAGGCCCAAGCGGGCGCAACCGCGATGATTGCCGAGTGCAGGTCTTCGACATGCCCCCAGCTTTCGTTATAGACCCGCCAGCCCTTCTCGTTGTCACCATCGTGGTCAGGCTCGCGGCCATAGGCGCACTCGTCGAGCCAACGCGCCGCGAAATCTGCGCAGCCGAAAGCATCCATTTTGAATGGAAAAGCGACGTAGCCCTCCTTTTTTTCGTAATCAGACCAAAGGAAGATGATCCGATCCGGGCGCTTGGGCTTGTCGAGATGGCGGTATGCCTCGTGCGTAAAGGCCTCATGGCCAGCGCGGATCACATAGCCCACGGCAGCTTTGTGCCCGGACCCGGCGAAGGCCAGCGCGATAGCATCGGCCAGCGTCTTTTTGCCTGTGCAGATCATATTGAAGGCAAAGTTGTCCATTACAATCTCCTATGCGGCTCCCCGACCAGATGCGCAGCGTTGACAACAGTTGTGGTCCAGCGCACCAATCGGGCCAATTACAAGCCAGTCCGACGCATCACGTCCGCACGCAGTCTTGCCGTCCGATCCCTGCAAGTGATAAACATCGCGCGACCACCACTGATTGCCCTTCGCGCCCTTTTGGACACTTGGGCGCGGGCGAGGCGAGCAGATTGCTATAAGGGGCTTCATGCTGCGGCTCCCTTGAGGCGGGGGGACATCAGAACATCTCCATCTGTGCTGGGTTGAGGCTGGTCAGCCATTCCAGAATTGCATTGGCGTCCCGGCTGTCCTTGCGCTCCATGGCGCTGCGAAGATCTGCGATCGCGAGGGCAAGGGCATCGGCGCGGGTCGGTGCGGCCCTGTGCATGGTCAGCGGCGCCGATCTGCCGTGGCAGTCTCCCTGCATCAGCTGGAACGCAGTTGCCCACAGCCATTGCTCGCCAGTGTTGCAGAACTCGATCTCGGCTATAGGGCATCCGCGCCAGCCCTTTTGCTCGCGGGGCAGTGTGAGGCTTTCGGTGGCCGGGTAGACGCCGTGTTCGTTCGGGGTGATCGTAGCCATTACGACCTCTCCAGATAAGCGATTGCAGCGGTGCGATAGGCAAGGTCATCAATGGCTGAGAGCCGGACATTGCAGCGATGGCAGAGGATGCCCCGAACCTTGCCGGTAGTGTGGCAGTGATCGATGCAGGGGCGTTCCATGGGGCCGGTGCAGATGGCACACACCCCGCCTTGCTCGGCAACCATGCGGTCAACGTCAGCGGGGGTCAGGCCGTAGCGCGTCTTGATCTGCCATGCGCGCTTCTGCTCGGCAGGCGGCTTGCGTCCCCGGTAGCCTTTCTCGCGGCGATATTCGTTCATGCACTCCCGGCACCAGCTTTGAAGCTTATCACCACGGCGCTGGAATGCACTCTCAGCCTTGCTGGCCTTACAGCGAGCGCAGGCCTTCGCTCCGATGCCGGAAAAGCAGGATGCTGCGCGCATGGTCATGCGGCCCAGCGCGCAAAAAGGTTGGACAAACTATCGCTGGGACGCCGCAGGATTCCGTTGGGCGCTAGGGGCGGTTGGTCAACGCCAAACCCCTGATTTCCCACAAAACCCCGTTTTCTACTCGGGGAGCCAGCCTTTTGTCAGATCGCTGACGCGATATCCGTTTTCGCAAAATCATTCCCGACATAGAGAAGTCCGCATTCTCGGTCCTTCGCCAGCTGATAGGCAAAGCAGTCTCCGAAATTGAGCGATGCGGGGTGGATGCCCTTGCCCCATCGTGAGTAGCTTGCGGCGACGCGCTTGGCGAAATCCTCTGTCACCGCGACAATCTCGATCCCCAGCCCCGACACCATCTGCGCCATTTCCGGTCCGAGATTTCGCCCTCCAGCGACGATCAGCGCTTCTGACAATGTCGCTGCAGACATGATCAGCGGCTGATCGGACGCGAGACATTCGGCACAGGCCGACGCTGAATCCTCGTCCAGCAAGATCGCCATCAGCGCCGAGGTGTCGACAGCGATCAACGCGGCAGGCCGTCATCGCCATAGAGATAGTCCTGGCTGCGCGCGGCTACGGCACCAGGGCGGGACTTGCCCGCAACAGCCCTGCGGACCGTTTCGAGCACCTTCTTTCGGGCTGCGGCAGTGGTTACCGGAGCTACTGGCACGATCCGTACAACGGCTTGTCCGTGCCGGGTCAGCACGACCTCTTCGCCCGCCTGAGCCCGCCTGACGAGATCGGTGAGCTGCGCTTTCGCGTCGGATACGGACACGTCCATGGAAAATCTCCCAGATCGACACCCGAATTTTAGACCAAAAGATGGTCCAAATCAATCCTAAACCCCGAACCGCTGCCAGAGCAGTTGCCCCGCGACGTAGAGGATCAGTACTGCCGTACCGATGCGGATCAGCTTTTGTGGGAGCAGCTTCACGCCGGCCAGGCTGCCGATCTGCCCGCCGATCAGCACGGATATGAATAGCGGCCAATAGGCCAGGATCGCAGCCGGGGTCGCGGCAGCATCCGCTTTCATCAACTGCCCGGCAAGGCCGGCGAGCGAGTTGACCAGAATGAACACGCTGGCGCTGGCCGCGATCTGGCGCGCGCTCGCCCAGCGCAACAGGTGCAGCACAGGTGCCAGGAATATCCCGCCGCCGATGCCGACAATGCCGCTGAAAAATCCGACGCCCATGCCGATCGGAACGCTGCCCCAGTTGAGCTGCGAGCGCGGCGCGGTGCCCTGCCCCGGCTCGCGCTGGAACAGCATCAGCAGCCCGGCGACCAGCAGCGCCGAGCCCAGCAGCGCGACGAACAGCGGCTTGTCCACCGGCAGCCGCCCGCCCGCCCAGGCACAGGGCGCCGACAGCAGCAGGATCGGCCAGAGCAGCTTCCACGGTACCTGCCCTGCCCGCGCAAAGCGAAAGGTACCGCCGGTCACCACGATCAGGTTGCACACCAAAGCGATCGCCGGGAGCAGCTTATAGTCTGTCCCGGCGAGCACCAGCAGCGCATTATAGGTCGATCCACCACCAAAGCCGACCGACGCATAGAGCAGAGCCGTCAGCGCGAAGCCGGCAGCCAGCCCCCACATGACGGCTCAGGCAGCCTTGCCGTGGCAGTGCTTGTACTTGCGGCCCGATCCGCACGGGCACGGGGCATTGCGGCTGATCTCGCTGCTGACCAGATCGACCGGGGCCTCAGGCAGCGGCGACTGGCGCGGCGGCAGCGTGGCGGTGACGGTACCCAAGGTGCCGCCGTCGATATCCGCGCTGTTATCCTCGCCAGTAAACGGATCGAAATGGGTGGTCAGGAAATCGGGCAGCTCGGGCAATGCGGGCACTTCCGGTTCGCGGATTTCCAAATTCATGATCGTGCCGGTCACGTCCTCGCGGATCACCTCGAGCATGCGCTCGAACAGGCCGAACGCCTCGCTCTTGTATTCGTTGATCGGCGTCTTCTGCGCATAGGCGCGCAGGAACACGACCTGGCGCAGCGCATCGAGCGTCGCCAGATGCTCCTTCCAGTGATGGTCGAGGCTCTGCAGCAGCACCGATTTCTCGATCGAGCGCCACATGCCGGTCTCGATCTCGCTCGCCTTGGCCTCCACCTTGGCCTCGGCCATCTCGCGGATGCGCTGCTCGAGCATTTCGGGATCGACCGCATCTTCCTGCAGCCAGGCGTCGATGTCGGGTTCCAGCCCGAACACCTCGGAGACGCGCGCCTTGAGCTGCGCGACATTCCACTGCTCGGGATAGCTGCCCGGCGGGCAGGCTTCGCCGACGATCGCGTTGACCGTGTCGGCGCGCATGTCGGCGACGACATCGTCGACCGCCTCGGCGTCCATGATCTCCGAACGCTGTTCGTAGATCACCTTGCGCTGGTCGTTCATCACGTCGTCATATTCGACGACCTGCTTGCGGATGTCGTAGTTGCGTGCCTCGACCTTTTTCTGCGCGGTCTCGATCGCCTTGGACAGCCATTTGGAGCCGATCGCCTCGCCATCGGCCAGGTTGTTCTTCATCATCCGCGAGAACAGGGTATCTGGTCCGAAGATGCGCAGCAGGTCGTCTTCGAGGCAGAGATAGAAGCGCGAAAGGCCGGGGTCGCCCTGACGGCCCGAACGGCCGCGCAGCTGGTTGTCGATGCGGCGGCTTTCGTGCCGCTCGGTGCCCAGCACGAACAGGCCGCCGGCATCGAGCACCTGCTGCTTTTCGGCGGCGACTTCCGCCTTGATCCGTTCGATCGCGGCATCGCGCTCCGGTCCCTCGGGCATGTCACGCAGTTCGTCGTCGATGCGGAATTCGACATTGCCGCCAAGCTGAATGTCTGTTCCGCGGCCCGCCATGTTGGTGGCGATGGTCACCGCGCCCAGACGGCCCGCCTGCGCCACGATATGCGCTTCCTGCTCGTGGAAGCGCGCGTTGAGTACGCTGTGCTTTACGCCTTCCTTGTTCAGGAATTCGGAGAGCATTTCCGACTTTTCGATCGACACCGTGCCGACCAGCACCGGCTGGCCGGTCTCGTATTTCTCGCGGATCGCCTTGGCGATCGCCTGGAACTTGTCGGTCGTGTTCTTGTAGAACTCGTCCTCCTCGTCGATGCGGCGGATCGGGTTGTTGGTCGGAATGGTGACCACGTTCATCTTGTAGATGTCGAAGAATTCCGCCGCTTCGGTCGCCGCCGTCCCGGTCATGCCCGACAGCTTGGGATACATGCGGAAATAGTTCTGGAAGGTGATCGAGGCGAGCGTCTGGTTCTCGGGCTTGATCTGCACGCCTTCCTTGGCCTCGACCGCCTGGTGCAGGCCGTTCGACCAGCGGCGCCCGTCCATCATGCGCCCGGTAAATTCGTCGATGATGACGATCTGGTCGTCCTTGACGATATAATCGATGTCGCGCTTGAACATCACATTGGCCTTGAGCGCCTGATCGAGGTGATGGACGATCTGCGTGTTCTCGACATCGTACAGGTTGCTGCCGGTGAGCAGGCCGGCTTCCTCGAGCAGCCGCTCGGCCTTCTCGGTTCCGTCCTCGGTCAGGATCACCGAACGCGACTTCTCGTCCTTCTCGTAATCCGCCTCGTCGAGCTTGAGCACGATCGCGTTGACCGCGATGTACATTTCGGACTTGTCGTCGGTCGGGCCGGAGATGATCAGCGGGGTGCGCGCCTCGTCGATCAGGATCGAGTCCACCTCGTCGACCACCGCGAAATTGTACGGGCGCTGCACCATCTGGCTGCGCTCGTGCTTCATGTTGTCGCGGAGGTAATCGAAGCCGAGCTCGTTGTTGGTCGCATAGGTGATGTCGGCGGCATAAGCCTCACGCCGCTGCGTCTCGTTGAGATTGGGCACGATCACGCCGGTTGTGAGCCCCAGGAAGCGATAGACCTGGCCCATCCATTCGGCGTCGCGCGCAGCGAGATAGTCGTTCACCGTGACGACGTGGACGCCCTTGCGCTCGATCGCATTGAGGTAACAGGCGAGCGTTGCCACCAGCGTCTTTCCCTCGCCGGTGCGCATTTCGGCAATCTCGCCGCGGTGGAGCACGATGCCGCCGACCATCTGGACGTCGAAATGGCGCATGCCAAGCGTACGGATCGAGGCTTCGCGGACGGTGGCAAAAGCCTCGGGCAGGATGTCGTCGAGCGTCTCGCCCGCTTCAAGGCGCGCGCGGAACTTGAGCGTCTGGTCGCGCAGTTCCTCGTCGGACATGGGGGAGATCTGCGGCTCGAAGGCGTTGATCTTGTCGACGATCTTGAGCAGGCCCTTGACGTAGCGGTCGTTGGCAGAGCCGAAAAGCGATTTGGCAATGGCGCCCAGCATGGCGATAATTCCTTGGAAAACTTGGGAGAAACGGTCGAATGCCAGGCACAGGCACACGTGTCTGGCCGGCCCCGGTCAGGACAGGGGCTGAAGACGCATCGAAAGACGCGCCGGATTGCAGCTTATTGGAGCAGCCGGTCCGAACGATGGACGGTAAGCGGCGCGACACGGATGGTGCGCGCAATCAGGCGGTGCTGGCTCGGCCGCAAGGCGATGATCAGCGGCAGGAGCGTCACGACGAGCAGCACTGCGGCACTGATCGCGACCTGGCAGTCCTCGGCCAGAATCTGCGAGTCGCGAACCACGCCATTGCCCTGCGCCAGGGCCGGATCGGCCAGGCGCACGCCATCGCTCACCGAAAATCCGGTCAACAGCGCAAGCAGGGCAAGAAGCAGTTTCACTGGGAGCACGTCATCCTGTTCAGGCGGTTACATAGGCAATGGCAGGCCATTCGTCCATGGTCTTGCACGGACGGTCATGCCTGTTCGGCCTGCGGATCGAGCGCCTGCGGGTCGAAGGCCTCCGAATCCACCGCGCCGAAGCTCAGGTGCATTCCCGCCCTCATACTGCCGGCCTCCATCTGGAGTTCCAGCCGTTCGCAGTCTCTCCGGCGGAATTCCTCGACCACGCGGTCGGCGACGATGGGGTCGATCCCTGTGCGCAGCAGCGCGGTATGCGCCAGCTTGACCGAGGATTCGAACAGCTCGCGCTGCGCCGCCGCGATCGGTGCGTGCTTTAATGCGAGCAGCTGGCGACGGTCGTTGGCGCGCACGAAAATCTTCGCGTCTGGAAAGGCATGCGCGATCGGTTCGATCTGATCAGGTCCGAAATTCTTGTCGTCCATGCAGAACAGCAGCGCGCCTGCGCCTTCCGCGCCTGCCCGGCGCAGCAGGTCGATGCGGGTGCCATCGCCATAGAAGACCTTGCGGCCGAATTCGCCGCTGAGGCGGATTTGATCAGGGTTGATGTCGATCAGCGTCACCGAGATGCTTGCTCCAGCGAAGATCTGGGCTACCGCCTGGCCGAACCGGCCATGGCCGATGACGATCGCGTTCGACTGGCGCGCCTGTTCGGGATCGACCATGTCCTCGGTGCCCGACCCGCGCACCCCGCCGAACAGCCGGGTGGTGAGCATCAGGAAGGGCGTGGTCGCCATCGACAAGGTGACGATCGCACCGAAACGGCTGGCGGCGGCGGGTTCGATCAGCAGCGCCGCCTGCGCCTCGGCGAACAGCACGAAGGCGAATTCGCCGCCCTGGCTGAGCAGCAGGCCGAGCACGAACGCGGCGCGATTTTCCATGCCGAACGCCTTGGCGATGCCGAAGATGATCGCGACCTTGATCGCCACCAACGCCAGCGCCATCGCGACGACGAACAGCGGATCGGCCATGATCACGCCGATATCGAGCATCATGCCGACGCCGAGGAAGAACAGCCCGAGCAGGATCGAGCGGAACGGATCGATATCCGCCTCAAGCTCATGCCGGAAGGGCGAATCCGCCAGCATCACCCCCGCGATGAACGCACCCAGGGCTGCCGAAATCCCGATGCTGTGCATCAGCGCGGCGCTGCCGAACACCGCGAACAGCCCGGCGACGATGAACAGCTCGCGTTCGGCCACCTTGCCGATCAGCTTGAGCAAAGGCGCGAGGCCATAACGCCCGGCGAGGACCAGCCCGGCGATCGCCGCGACCGCATAGAGCGCGAGCAGCCAGCCCGGCGTCTGCGGCCCGGTCTGCGGCGCGCGCGACAGCGCGGCGATGATCGTCAGCAGCGGGACGATCGACAGGTCCTGGAACAGCAGGATCGAGAAGGCGCGCTCGCCGGTGGGGGTGTTCAATCGCCCCTGCGATTGCAGCAGCGGCAGCACCTGCGCGGTCGAAGACAAGGCGAGCGGCAGGCCGAGCCCCAATGCCGCGCCCCAGGTCGAGCCGGTGACGAGGAAGACGAACCCGGCAAGCACCAGCCCGCACACCACGACCTGCGACAAGCCCAGCCCGAATATGTCGCGCTTCAATTGCCACAGCCGCGCCGGGGCGAGTTCGAGCCCGACCAGGAACAGCAGCAAAACGATGCCGATTTCGGCGAAACCGACGATCAATTCGGGATCGGCGACCAGCCCGAGCACCTGCGGCCCGATGATGATGCCGCCGACCAGATAGCCGAGCACTGCGCCGAGCCCGAGCCTGCGGAACAGCAGCACGAAAGCGAGCGCAGCGGCGAGCAGCACCGTGCCCGACAGGAAGATATCGCCGCCATGTTCCATGGTTCAGGTGTCCGTTCGGGCCGATGTTTCGAGCGCGGCGACCGTCGCGCGCCAGGGCAGCATAATCGAACCGTGCCGCGCCGGATAGGGCAAGGCGGAGGTGAGATGCTCGATCCCCGGCCACGTGCCGGGATCGCTTCGTTCGCCCGCCAGAAACGCCGCCAGATCGTCGCGCGCCGCCCCCAGCGCGTCCCTGCCTTGCCCCGCGACATGCGCTGCGAGGATCGCTGTCGAGGCCTGGCCGAGTGCACAGGCGGTCGCCTGCACGCCGAAGCGTTCGACCCGCCGGTCCCCATCAAGCGCCAGCCCCAATTTCACCACCGATCCGCAGCTCTGCGATCGCAGTTCGGCGCGGTGCGGCAGATCGTCGGTCAGCGGATGATCGGCGAGCGACACCGCGAGCGCGAGGATGGCAGGCGTATACAGCACCTCAGCCATGGCGGCCCCGGCGGCGCGGCTCACTCATCGCCGAGCGTCTGCTGATAGTCGTAGAGATCGACCAGAGCGGTGCCGCTGGCATTGAGCAGCGGATAGGTGCGGCTGTCGGTGATCCATTCGGGCTGGCCCTCGTTCGGCCAGACGATGCCGTGCAGCATGGTGACGAGCAGATAGGCCAGGGTCGCCAGGATCAGCCCCTTGACCGCGCCGAAACCGAAGCCGAGCACCCGGTCGATCGGCCCCAGCACCGATTTGCGCGTGCGGCTGCGCAGCGAGGTCGCGATCAGCTTTCCGATCAGATAGACGCTGAGGTAAATGCCGACCAACGCGAGCGCCGCCGCGCCCGCATCATTGCCCACCGGCTCCTTGAGCAGCGCGGTGACCGGCGCATGGAACAGCCGCAGCGCGAAGATGCCCGCCACCCAGGCGATGAGCGAGATCGCCGCATAGACGAAGCCGTTGAGGAAACCCAGAATCGCGCCGCCCGCAAGCAGCGTGAGGACAAGGACATCGAATGCGGTCATGAGGCGAACCGCTAGTTGCGGCCCAGCAGTTGGTCAACGAGATTTGCCAGCCGCGCATAGGAACTGAGCCGCATTCCGCCGGTATCGCCCGACGCCTTCGCCGTCACGCTGGCGGGCACCAGCGCCTTTTCGAAGCCGAGCTTCGCCGCTTCGCGCAGCCGCAGCCCGGAATGCGCGACGGGGCGCAGCTCGCCCGACAGCGCGAGTTCGCCGAACACGATCGTGCCCGAGCCCAATGGCCGTTCGGACAGTGCCGAGACCAGCGCCGCCGCCACCGCCATATCCGCCGCCGGATCGGACAGCCGATAGCCGCCCGCTACATTGAGATAGACTTCCGCGGTCGAGAAGCTCAGCCCGCAGCGCGCCTCGAGCACCGCCAGCACCATCGCCAGCCGTCCCGAATCCCAGCCGACCACCGCACGGCGCGGCGTCGCCCCACTCGACAGGCGTACGGTCAGCGCCTGGATCTCGACCAGCACCGGCCGCGTGCCCTCCAGCGCCGGGAAGACCGACGTGCCCGGCATCTGCGCATCGCGGTCGCTGAGGAACAGGCTCGACGGGTTGCCCACCTCGGACAGACCCGCCTCCTCCATCGCGAACACACCGATCTCGTCGGTCGCGCCGAAGCGGTTCTTGATCGAGCGCAGGATGCGATACTGGTGGCTGCGCTCGCCCTCGAAGCTCATTACGGTGTCGACCATATGCTCGAGCACGCGGGGGCCTGCAATCGTGCCATCCTTGGTGACATGGCCGACCAGGATCACCGCGCAGCCGCTGTCCTTGGCATAGCGGATCAGTTCCTGCGCCGAGGCGCGCACCTGGCTGACCGTGCCCGGCGCGCCTTCGATCAGGTCGCTGTGCATCGTCTGGATCGAATCGATCACCAGCATCACCGGCGATTCCAGGCCGCGCAGCGTGGTCAGAATGTCGCGCACCGATGTCGCCGAGGCGAGATCGATCGGCGCATCGGCAAGGCCCAGCCGCAGCGCGCGCAGCCGCACCTGATCCGCCGCTTCCTCGCCGCTGATATAGACGATCGCATGGCCTGCCCGCGCCATATTGGCCGAGGCCTGGAGCAGCAAGGTCGACTTGCCGATGCCCGGATCGCCGCCCATCAGCGTTGCCGATCCCGCCACCAGCCCGCCGCCCAGCGCGCGATCGAACTCGGCAATGCCGGTCGAGATGCGCGGCGGCAGCTCGACCGCAGCGTCGAGCCGGGCGAGCTGGATGCGCTGCCCGCCGGTCTGCAGGTCGTGCCGCGCCGAAAAGGCCGTCGGCGCGGCCTGCTCGCTCAGCGTGTTCCACTCGCCGCAATCGGGGCACTGGCCCTGCCAGCGGTTGGAGACGCTGCCACAGGCCTGGCAGACATAGGTTTTGCGCGGCTTTGCCATGGCACGCGCATAGCCCGAACAAAACTGGAACGCAATTGGCGCTTTGCGCTTGCAGCGTAACATCGATAGCGTGCAGACGAAGTGACAAGAAGAGGCTGAACGAAAAGGTCCGCGCCGCCGCCATGCGCCAGAAGGAACTCCGCATCGCCCTGGTCTGCTATGGCGGCATCAGCCTCGCGGTCTATATGCACGGCATCACCAAGGAAATCTGGCGCGCAACCCGTGCCAGCCGCAATTTCCACGCGGGCGATCCCCCGGCGAGCGGCAGCCAGAGCGTGTATCGCGAACTGTTCGAGGCCTTTGCCGCGCAAAGCCAGGTCAAGCTGCGGCTGCTGCCAGACATTATCGCCGGGGCGAGCGCGGGCGGCATCAACGGCGTGTTCCTGGCCCAGGCGCTGACCAGCGGCCAGTCGCTCGAACCGCTGACCCGCATGTGGCTCGAATGCGCGGATATCGACCGGTTGCTCGATCCCGATGCGCGGCCGTTTTCGCGTTTCACCAAATTCTGGGCGCAGCCGCTCGTCTGGCTGCTGCTTAGGCGGCCCGGCGGCGCGCTCGACCGCAGCGTCGCGCCCGAAGCGCGCGCCGAGGTGCGCACCAAGCTCTCGCGCCTCGTTCGCGCGCGCTGGTTCGCCCCGCCGTTCAGCGGCACCGGATTTTCCGCGCTTTTGTATGAGGCGATGGAGGCGATGGCGGCGACGCCCGCAGGCCCGCGCCTGCTTCCGCTCGGCCAGCCGCTCGACCTGTTCGTCACCGTTACCGACTTTCGCGGGCATCTCGAGCGGCTGCGCCTCAACAGCCCGGCCGAGGTGGTCGAGACCGAGCACCGGCTTTCCATAGGCTTTCGCTATCTGCGCGGCCGCGACGATTCGCTCGCCGATCCAGCCGAGCTCGTGTTCGCCGCGCGCGCCACCGCGAGCTTTCCGGGTGCCTTCCCGCCGTTCAACGTCGCGGAGATGGACCGGATGCTGGCGCGACGAGAAAGGCACTGGCCCGGGCGCGAGGCGTTTCTGGCGCGCGTGTTCCCCCAGCAATATGCCGAAGGCGAGGCCGAAAGCGCGGTGCTGATCGATGGATCGGTGCTCGCCAACGCCCCCTTTGCCCAGGCGATCGACGCGCTGCGCGACCGGCCCGCGCATCGCGAGATCGACCGGCGCTTCGTCTATATCGACCCCAAGCCCGATATCGTCGGCGGCATGGACCAGTCGCGCGAACGCGATGCCATGGGCCAACGGCTGCCCGGCTTCTTCTCGACCATTTTCGGCGCGATCTCGGACATTCCGCGCGAACAGCCGATCCGCGACAATCTGGAAGGCATCGAGCGCCGCTCGTCGCGCGTGCGCCAGATGCGCGCCATCACCGATGCGCTGCGCGCCGAGGTCGAGGAAACGGTGAGCAAGCTGTTCGGCTACACCCTGTTCCTCGACAGCCCGACGCCGCAGCGGCTGACCAAATGGCGCAACAAGGCGCAGGACCGCGCCGCGCATATGGCGGGCTTTGCCTATGCCTCCTATGCGCAGCTCAAGCTCGCGACGATCGTCGAGGACATGGTCGACACGCTCCGCCGCGCGCATCGTGGCCCGCGCGCGCTCTACGCCGAGCGATTGCGCGAGGCCATTCGCGCGGAGCTGCACCGCAGCGGCATGGACCGGCTCTCGGGCAAGGGCGGCGGGGCCAGCGACGAGGCGATCCTGTTCTTCCGCACCCAGGACCTGGGCTTCCGCATCCGCCGCTTGCGCTTCCTGGCGCGGCGGCTGGGCGAGGATATCGCGCAATCGGGCCGCACACCGCCCGAAGCGGTGGTCGCGATGCACGAAACGCTCTACGCCTGCCTTTCGCACTATCTCGACCGTGAGACGACAGACCATCTCGGCCAGGGCTTTGCCGATATTGCCGCAGGTGCGATCGACGACCCGGCCATGGCGATTGCCGAACTCGCTGCCCGCCGCGACCTGCGCAGCGCGGATGGGATCGTCGACGAGCAGCTCGCAGGCGCGCTTGCGCTGCTGCCGCGCGAGAGCCGCCGTTCGCTGCTGCTCGCCTATCTCGGTTTTCCGTTCTACGACATCGCCACTTTGCCGCTGCTCCAGGGCGAAGGGCAGAACGAATATGACCCGATCAAGGTCGATCGCATCTCGCCCGACGATTGCCAGTCGCTGCGTCAGGGCGGCGCGGCGGCGATGCTCAAGGGCATCGAGTTCAACAGCTTCGGCGCATTCTTCAGCCGCGCGTATCGCGAGAACGACTATCTCTGGGGACGCCTGCACGGGGCCGAGCGGCTGATCGACATCATCGCCTCGTCCATGCCCGACGGCAGCCTGTTTCCGCCGCATCTGCTCGCCGATTTCAAGCGCCGCGCGTTCCTGGCGATCTGCGATGAGGAAGCGGCGGTGCTGACCACCGATCCCGATCTGGTCCCCGGCATCCGCCGCGAAATCGAGGCGGCGTTCGGCGGTTAGGCTTTGCTTTGCGCGCTTGCATCCCTAGCTTGGTGCCCATGAATTCCACGATCGCCCGCTGGCTGATGCTGCCGCTGCTCCTGATGATCCAGGCGTGCAGCGGCTTTCCGTTTCTCGACATGGGGATGGCCGCCTGGGACGGCCCGAAAAAGGGCACGCCTGCACTCTGGCATGTCCAGGGGCCGAATGGCGGCGAAGCCTGGCTGTTCGGCGGCATCCACGCGCTGCCCACTGACATCAGATGGATCAGCCCGAAGATGAAGCAGGCGATGGATCGGTCCGACCGGCTGGTGCTCGAAGTCGTGGGCCTCGAGAATTCTGCCGATATCACGAAAACCTTCCAGGAGCTTGGCAACAGCCCGGGCCAGCCGCCTCTCGCAGATCGCCTGCCGCCCGAGCTGCGCGACAAGGGCGAGGCGCTGCGCGCTGCCAGCCGCCTCGCGCCCGCGCGGTTCGAGACGCTCGAAAGCTGGGCCGCGGCGATCTCGCTCGCGGGCGCCGCCACCGCCAATCTGGCGATGGTGCGGGAAGAAGGTGTCGAGCGCGTGCTCGCCGCGCGCTACCGGCGGCGCGACAAGCCAGTGATCGGGCTCGAGACGCCTGCGCGCCAGTTCACCTATTTCGATCAGCTGGCCGAGGCCGATCAGCGCGCGATGCTCGAAAGCGTGATCGCCGATGCCGACAATGCCCCCAGGGCCTATCGCGACATGGTGACCTCGTGGCTCAAGGGCGAGCCCGAAAAGCTTGCCGAAGCCGCCAATCGCGGCCTTCTCGAACGTCCGCAGATTCGCGAACGCATCCTGGTGCGCCGCAACCGCGACTGGGCCGCGCAGATCGAGGACCTGCTGAGCCTCGGCGCCAGGCCCTTTGTCGCAGTCGGAGCAGCGCATCTGGCGGGCGATGACAGCGTCCAGGCGCTGCTCGAGGCGAAGGGCTATACGATCACCCGCCTCCAATAGGCCCGAAACGCTTGCTTTTTGCGAGAGTCGCGACTATGCGCACCGCTTCCCCGACGCCATGGTCATCCCTGGAGGCGTGGCCGGGGATATTTTGACCATCTGTAATCTGGAGACAGTTTATGAGCGATACGCTTACCCTGTCGGCCCAGCTGCGTGATCGGGCAGGCAAGGGAGCCTCCCGTGCACTCCGCCGCGAAGGCCGTGTACCCGCCGTCATTTACGGCGACAAGAAGGATCCGGAAACGATCCATGTCGAAGAGCGCGCGCTGAACAAGCTGCTCGGCACCGGCCATTTCATGAACTCGATCGTCGAGATCGAAGTCGATGGCAAGACGATCGTCACCCTGCCCAAGGACGTGGCGTTCCACCCGGTCAGCGACCGCGCGATCCATGTCGATTTCCTGCGTATCGCCAAGGGCGCGACCGTTGAAGTCGCCGTGCCCGTCGTGTTCGTCAACGAAGAAGCCTCGCCCGGCCTGAAGCGCGGTGGCGTGCTCAACGTCGTGCGTCACGAGCTGGAACTGGTCTGCGACGCGACCAACATCCCCGACGAGATCGAGATCGACGTCACCGGCACCGATGTCGGCGATTCGATCCACATCTCTGCGGTCAAGCTGCCCAAGGGCGCGACCTCGGCGATCACCGACCGCGATTTCACCATCGCCACCATCGTTGCTCCCTCGGCGCTGAAGTCGAGCGAAGGCGACAACGAAACGCCGGCTGGCGAGTAATCCATCTTTCTCGCCCTCTCCCCCTCGGGGGAGAGGGTTGGGAGAGGGGAATGTCGAGAGGCTGGCACAATGCCCCTCTCCCCGCCCCTCCCTGAACCAAAGGGAGTGGTTCCATGCAGATCTGGGTTGGCCTGGGCAATCCCGGCCCCGAATTTGCCCTGCACCGGCACAATGTCGGGTTCATGGCGATCGACATCATCGCCGACATGCACGGTTTCGAGCCGCCCAAGCGCCGCTTTCAGGGCTGGGCGCAGGAAGGCCGTCTGGGCCACCAGAAGCTGCTGCTGCTCAAGCCAGCGACCTTCATGAACAAGTCCGGTCAGGCGATCGGCGAGGCGATGCGCTTCTTCAAGCTCGAACCGCAGGACGTCACCATATTTCACGACGAGCTCGACCTTGCCCCGTTCAAGGTCAAGGTGAAGCGCGGCGGCGGCACCGCCGGGCATAACGGCCTGCGCTCGGCCGACCAGCATATCGGCCCCGAATTCCGCCGCGTGCGGATCGGCATCGGCCATCCCGGCAACAAGGACCGGGTGACGGGCCATGTGCTCGGCAATTTCGCCAAGACCGAACTCGATGACCTCACCGACATGCTCGGCGCGATCGGCGCGGAGGCCAGCTGGCTCGCTAAGGACGACGACGTGCGCTTCATGAACGATGTCGCGATGAGGCAGCAGGGATGAGCCTTGCTGCCCGCAGCGATACCCGGCTGCTCGCATATTTCGCGCTGTTGTCGCTGATCGCGACCGGCTGCGGCATTGCCGCGATGGTGCTGAGCGGAACGCCGCAGATGCGCTGGATCCCCAATGTCATCGTCTGGGTGCTCGGCGGCGGCGCGGCCTTCGCGATCGCGCGGACCGCGCCCTCGTCCAGGGTCTGGATCGGCATTGCCCTTGGCGCGCTGGCGCTGGTGGCGGCGACGCTGGTCGGCCCGGATCAGCAGGGCGTGCATCGCTGGCTCGCCGCTGGGCCCCTGTTCGTCAACATTGCCTCGCTCACCCTGCCCGCCGCGATCGTCGCAATGGCGCGCCTGGGCGCACAGCATCGGCTGGTGCCGATCATCGCGACGCTGCTCGCCGCGATTCTGGCGCTCCAGCCCGATGCGTCGCAGGCCTTCGCGCTCGCGCTCGCCGGCTTTGCGATCCTCGTCACCGACAAGCGAATCTCGGCGCTGGTGACGGCACTTTGCCTGTTCGGAATCGCCGCGCTGTCGCTGCTGCGCGCCGATCCGCTTCAACCCGTGCCGGAGGTCGAGCAGATCATCCAGCTTGCGCATGCGTCCGCGCCTGCACTCGCCTGGGCCGCCGTAGCGAGCCTGGCGGCCATCCCCGCGATTCTTTTCGCGCTGCGGCTGGACGATGTCGCCGCGCGCGCGCTCGCGCTCTATATCGCAGTCGCCTGCGCCGCGCCGATCTTCGGCTGGTTCCCAGTTCCGCTGGTCGGCGCAGGCATGAGCTTCCCGCTCGGCCTGTGGCTCGGCATCGGTCTGCTCGCGGCGCGGCGCGGCTAGAAGCGGCGCTCGAGCCACTCGACCGCAAAGCGCGTCATCGCGGGCGCACCGACCAGCAGCGCATCGGCCGCGCCGACCTTGCCCTGCCGTCCGCCGCCCGCCGTGACGAAATCGCGTACCACTTCGTCGAAATAGTCGTCGTCCAGCCCATCAACCACCGGATTGCCGGTATCGAACTCCTCGACCGTGCGCCACACCGTCCGCCCGTCCTCCAGAAACGGCACGTCCCAGCGCACCACGCGCTTGCCCGGAATATCGGCGAGATGTTCGGCATGGTGGAGCAGCGTCATCGTCTCCCACGGCGCGCCGATCATCACGACCTTGCCGCCTGCCTCGACCAGCCGCGCCAGCGGGGTGCCGGGGCCATAGCCATAATCGAGCGGGTGCGGATCGATCAGCCATGCGGCCTTCGCCCCCAGCGCGACCATCGAAGGACCGGGGCTGACACTGCGCAGCGCACCGGGCGTGGTGCGCAGGAACTCGGGAAACGCGCCATTGTCGCGGATCGCGCGCGATGCGGCGGGATCGAACGGCCGCACATGATCGCGCCATTCGGGCAGTATGTGCCCTTCCTCGTCGCAAGCCGCTTCGGGGGCGCCCTGCCAGTCGGCATAGGCCATGATCGTGCCCTCGGCCCCCACCACTTGGCGCAGCGCCGCGATCAGCGTATCCGGCCCCGCGATCATCGGCCCGATGCTGCGCAGACCGGCATGACCCAGCACGATATCGCCCTGCCCCAGGCCTAGCGCCGCCAGATCGCGCGCGAGATCGTCAACAGTCCAAAAGGCTTTCATGCTCGCGCAGATGTGTGCGGACGGGTCCTGAGACAAGTCCTTGGGGGAGCGGCAAATTGCCCCCGAAACGATGTCTTGTTCGTGACGCACAGCTTTCTTCGACCTGTCATCGCGCCGCCATCACGATCGCGCGCAATTCGGGCAACACACGCGCACGCCGCATCAGCGCGGGGCTGAACGCGGCATCAACACCATGATTTTTCGGGGGAATCACCTTGTCTCACCTGACCGACGCGGCGCGCGCGCCCTATCGCATCGAAAATGCCGACCATGACGATCCCAACAGCCTGGAAGCGATCGTCGCGGCCAATCCGTCGCGCCGCAAGATCCTGGTGAACGGCCTGTTCGGCCTGGCGCTGGCGCCGATGGTCGCAAGCTGTGGCGGTGACGGCAATGGCGCGGGCAACAATGTCACGCTGCCCCCCAATACCGGCACCGCGCCGACGCCGACACCGACCCCGGCCCCTGCCCCAAGCTTCTCGGTCACGTTCAACTCGGTCCCGGCCAACCAGAACGACCGCGTCACCGTGCCCACCGGATATGAGACCGCCGTGCTGCTCAAGGCGGGCGATCTGATCGAGCCCGGCGTTGCAGCCTTCAACGGCTCCTTCCCCACTCCCGGCCAGGCCGAGAAATGGGCCGGCGGCAACCATGACGGCATGGAGCTGTTCGCCATTCCCAACACCGATGCCAACACGTCAGGCGTGCTGGCGGTGAACTTCGAATATCCCGATTTCAACATCCTGATGAGCGATGCAGACGTGGCTGCGGTCACCAGCAACCCGGCATCGGCCACCGCCGCGCAGCGCCAGCTCGCGCTCTCGGCGGTCGGCGTCGGCGTGGTGGAAATCGCCAAGGGCGCGGACGGCAAATGGTCGGTCGTGCCCAATTCGCGCTACAACAAGCGCTATACCGGCAACTCGGCCTATCGCGTCGGCGGTCCGGCGGCGGGGCTGCTGAGCAACCCGATCAAGGGCACGCTCAACAACTGCGCCAGCGGCCGCACGCCGTGGAACACCTATCTCACCTGCGAGGAAACCACGGACAATTATTTCGACCCGAGCCAGCCTGCGACTGACTATGGCTGGGTGGTCGAGATCGATCCGTTCCAGGAGCTCGCCCAGCCGACCAAGCGCACCGCGATGGGCCGGTTCGACCATGAGAACACCGCGTTCATGGCCAATGCCGATCGCCGCGTCGCCTTCTACATGGGTGACGATGCGACCCCGGGCTGCATCTACAAGTTCGTCTGCGAACGCGCGTTCAGCGCCACGAACCGCGCGGCGAATATCGACATGCTCGATTTCGGTCAGCTGTTCGTTGCGCGCTTCAACGCGGACGGCACCGGCGAATGGCGTCTGCTGCAGCAGGGTCAGAACGGCCTGGTTGTGGGTGCACGCGATCCCGGCAATGTCAGCCAGTCGACCACGCCACCGACCCCGACCGTCGTCGATTTCCGCAACCAGGCCGATGTGCTGATCAACACCAAATCGGCCGCTCGCGTCGCCGGCGGCACCGTGATGGACCGCCCTGAATGGATCACCGTCGCGCCCGACAACACCGCGATCTTCGTCGCGCTGACCAACAATTCGGGTCGCCGCGTCACCGATGCCACCAACCCGCGCGTCACCAACCGCCACGGCCATATCCTCAAGATGCGCGAATCGGGCGATTCGCCGCTCGCCACCACCTTCACCTGGGAACTGTTCCTGCTGGCGGGCGATCCGGCGCTGCGTCCGGGCGGCGAGAACCTCGTCGGCAATATCAACGGCGACACCTTCTCCAGCCCCGACGGCATCCGCATCGACCCGCAAGGCCGCCTCTGGGTGCAGACCGACCACTCGGTCCCCGGCACATCGGGCGTCAGCGGCGTGACCATCGACCAGGCGTTCGGGCACAATGCGATGTTCCATGTCGACCAGCGCACCAAGCAGTCCAAGCGCTTCCTGGTCGGTCCGCTCGGCTGCGAGATTACCGGCATCGCCTATACGCCCAGCCTCACCGACTTCTTCGTCAATATCCAGCACCCGACGGGCAACTGGCCGATCGCCGGCGAAAAGCCGCGCTCGTCGACCATCGTGGTGACGCGGACCGACAAGCAGCCGGTCGGCAACTGATCGTGCCGCAATCTTGCACTGCGGCTGAGGGTTAACCGTAACAGAAACGCCCAAGACCCTGAAACATTTGCGGCCGCCAGCAGGTTTTGCGATGCTGGCGGCCGCAACCCTTCAGGAGTGACCGCCATGGCCGAATTTCCCCATCGCCGCGACGTGCTTGCCGGTAGCGCTCTTGCCGGAATGGCGGCGTTTGCGCCTGGTGTCGCCGCGCAGGCGACGGCAACGCCCGATCTCAAGGGCAAATCCATTCTCATCACCGGCGCCGCCACCGGCTTCGGCTTTCTCGGCGCACTGTATTATGCGCGCGCCGGTGCGAAGGTCTTCGCGACCATGCGCAACCTGCCGCGCCCCCAGGCCAGCGAACTGCTCAACGCGGCGGAGACCGAAAAGCTGGACATCACCGTGCTCGAACTCGATGTCCTTTCGGAGGCCATGGTCGCGAGGGCCGTGCTCGAAGCCGAGGCGCAAGCCGGTGGCGCGCTTGATGTCGTCATCAACAATGCCGGGATCGGCATTACCGGCCCGGTCGAATTGCAGGACATGGAGGCAACGAAGCTGATCTTCGACACCAACGTGTTCGGTGCCCAGCGCGTCGCCCGCGCGGCGCTGCCCGCGATGCGCAAGGCCAAGCGGGGCCTGATCGTCAACATCTCCTCGCAGCTCGGCCGGGTGATCGTCCCCAATGGCGGGCATTATTCCGCGACCAAGTTCGCGCTCGAAGCCTTGAGCGAGCAGATGGCCTATGAGCTGGTGCCGCATGGCATAGACGTGACGATCATCGAACCGGGCGGCTTTCCCACCGATGTCTGGCGCAACCGCAACCGCTATACCGGCGCGCTCAAGGCGCGGCTCGATGCCGTGCGCGCGGCGGCCTATCCGGCGGTGGTGGCGCGCATGGGCACGGAGGATGGCAGCGGTCGCTCGGCCGATCCGATGGATGTGCCCCGCGCCATCGCCGAGATCATGGCGCTGCCCGCCGGCCAGCGTCCCCTGCGCCGCGCTGTGCATCCCGGTCCCAAGCCGCAAGAGGCGATCAACGAGGTTTCTGCGAAGGTGCAGGTCCAGATGCTGGGCGGCTCCCCCTATGGCCCCTGGGTCAAGGCAGTGCACGAAATCGGCTGAGCGGAGGCACTGGAATTGCCCCGGCAATGGCGCTAGGGCGCAGCCAGGATCGGCGCAGGCGCCGACAAACACTTTCAGGCTGGGAAAATCATGGGTTTCAAATGCGGTATTGTCGGGCTGCCGAATGTCGGCAAGTCCACGCTGTTCAACGCGCTGACCGAGACGCAGGCGGCGCAGGCGGCGAACTATCCGTTCTGCACGATCGAGCCCAATGTCGGCAATGTCGCGGTGCCCGATCCGCGTCTCGACAAGCTGGCCGCCATCGCGGGCAGCCAGAAGATCATTCCCACCCAGCTCGCCTTTGTCGATATCGCGGGCCTGGTGCGCGGCGCATCGAAGGGCGAAGGTCTGGGCAACCAGTTTCTCGGCAACATTCGCGAGGTCGATGCGATCGTCCACGTGCTGCGCTGCTTCGAGGATGACGACATCCAGCATGTCGAGAACAAGGTCGATCCGATCTCGGATGCCGAGACGGTCGAGACCGAGCTTCTGCTCGCCGATCTCGAGAGCCTGGAGAAGCGCGTGCCCGGTCTGGTCAAGCGCGGACAGCAGGGCGACAAGGAATCGAAGATCGGCGCGTCGGTGCTCGGCAAGGCGCTCGAGCTGCTGCGCGAAGGCAAGCCCGCGCGGCTGACCGAGCCTGCCGATGACGAGGAAGCCCGCGTGCTCGCGCAGGCGCAGCTGCTCACCTCCAAGCCCGTGCTCTATGTCTGCAATGTCGACGAAGGCAGCGCCGCGAACGGCAACGCGTTCAGCGCGCGGGTGTTCGAAAAGGCCAAGGCCGAGGGCGCGGAAGCCGTCGTGGTTTCCGCCGCGATCGAATCCGAGCTGGTCGGCATGGACCATGACGGCCGGATGGAGTTCCTCTCCGATCTCGGGCTCGAAGAGACCGGCCTCGCCCGCGTCATCCGCGCCGGATACGATCTGCTCCACCTCATCACCTTCTTCACTGTCGGCCCCAAGGAAGCGCGCGCCTGGACGGTTGAGGTCGGCTCCAAGGCCCCGCAGGCCGCAGGCGAGATCCACAGCGATTTCGAACGCGGTTTCATCCGCGCCGAAACCATCGCCTATGACGATTATATCGCGCTGAACGGCGAGGCGGGCGCGCGCGATGCCGGCAAGCTGCGCCAGGAGGGCAAGGAATATGTCGTGCAGGACGGCGACGTGCTGCACTTCAAGTTCAACGTCTGATCCGTCACCGGCCTGTCAGATAATCCGGGCATGGCGGCGCAAGGCCGCCGCCCCTCGAAGGACCATGATCCATGCTCTCACGCCGCCTGTTCCTCGCCGCCGCGCCGCTCAGCCTGGCAGCGCCCGGCATCCTCAGGGCGCAGTCGGTGAGCGTGTTCCGCACCTTCCCCTTCGCGCTGGGCATCGCCTCGGGCGACCCCTCGCCCGACGGATTCGTGATCTGGACCCGGCTCGCGCCCGAACCGTTCGAGGCGCATGGCGGCATGGCGATGGCACCGATGCCGGTCGACTGGGAAGTGGCGAGCGACGACCGTTTCGCCACCATCGTCGCCAGGGGCCAGGTGATAGCCCGGCCCGAGACCGCGCACAGCGTGCATGTCGAGGTTTCGGGGCTGCAGCCGCAGCGCCCCTATTGGTACCGCTTCACCGCAGGCGGCGAGCGCAGCTTTGCCGGCCGCGCGCGCACCCTGCCGCTCGCCCAGGCGGCGGTCGATCGGCTGAAATTCGGTGTCGTGGGCTGCCAGAATTTCGAGGACGGCTATTACGGTGCGTACAATCACCTCGCGCGCGAGGAACTCGATTTCGTCTTCCATTATGGCGACTATATCTACGAATATCGCGGCAGTCCGACGCGCGCGAACTATTTCGGCGGCGGGCTGCAGGTGCCGGTGCGCCAGCATCTGGGCCAGGAGCTGTTCGATATCGGCGACTATCGCCTGCGCTATGCGCAGACCAAGACCGATACCGACCTGCAGCGCGCGCACGCGATGCACAGCTTCTTCCCGACGTTCGACGATCATGAGGTGGAGAATAACTGGGTCGCCGGGATCAGCGAGAATGCTGACGTTCCCGCCGATGCCTTCGAACTGCGCCGCGCCGCCGCGCTCCAGGCCTGGTACGAGCATATGCCGATCCGCCGCGCCAACATGCCGCGCTTCGGCAGCGGCACCTTCCACCGCACCGCGCGCTTCGGCAACCTGGCCGAGCTGCAGTTGCTCGATACGCGCTCCTATCGCAGCGACCAGGCGTGCGACGACGGCTTCAAGCCGATCTGCGAGGGCGTGGGCGACAAAACCGCGCAGGTGCTGGGCGCGGAGCAGGAGGAATGGCTGGCGCGCAACCTCAGGCGCAACAGCGCGCGCTGGAACTGCCTGGCGCAGCAGATCATGATGATGAGCCTCGACCGCCGCCGCGCGGCGAACGAGGATACCCGCATCGCCAATATGGACAGCTGGGCCGCCTATGAGGTGCCGCGCCAGCGCATGCTCGGCCGGATGGCGGGTCTCGGCAATGTGGTGGTGCTGACCGGCGACGAGCACCAGAATTTCGTCGGCGATCTGGTCCATCAGGACAAGGTCGTGGGCACCGAGATCGTCGCCACCTCGATCAGCAGCGGCGGCGACGGATCGGATCTGCGCTATGGCAGCGAGCAGATGATGAAGAACAATCCGGAGCTCAAGTTCCTCAACGACCAGCGCGGCTATGTGGTCTGCGAGGTGACACCCGATGCCTGGCTCGCCCATTTCCAGGTGGTCGACAAGGTGTCGGTGCGTCAGAACAGCATCAAGCGCCGCGCGACGGCAGAGGTGGCGCACGGCACCCCCGGCGCGCGGATGACCGGGCTGTCGGCATGATCGCGCGGCTGGTCGCAGCGCTGCTGGCGCTGGCGCTCATCAGCCCCGCCGCCGCGCAGGAGCCCGACCCGCCGGTCACCATCCTGATCTCGATCGACGGGATGCGCCCCGACTATCTCGAGCGCGGGCTGACGCCGAACCTTGCCGAATTCCGCCAGCGCGGCGTCGCAGCCGCCATGCGGCCGAGCTTTCCCAGCAAGACCTTTCCGAACCATTATACCATCGTCACCGGCAAGCGCCCCGACCGCAACGGCATTGTCGGCAACCTGATGATCGACCCCGTCCGCCCCGACCAGATGTTCAGCATGGGCGATGCGCGCCAGGCGCTCGACCCGTTCTGGTGGGCCGAGGCCGAGCCGGTCTGGATCACCGCCGAAAAGGCGGGCGTGCGCACCGCGACGATGTTCTGGCCCGGCAGCGAGGTCGCGCATGGCGACAGGCGTCCAAGCGACTGGCTGCGCTTCGACCAGGCGATTGGCAACGCGCAGCGCGTGAACACCGTGCTCGACTGGATACGCCGCCCCGCCGCCATCCGTCCGCGCCTCGTCACCATGTATTTCGACACGGTCGATACCGCCGGACACCGCTTCGGCCCGGGCCGCTCGCCCGAGCTCGACGCCGCGATTGCCGAGGTCGATGCGCGCATCGGCGATCTGGTGCGCGGCGTCGAGGCCTTGGGCGTGCGCGCCAATGTCGTCATCACCGCCGACCATGGCATGGCCGAGACCGCCGAAACCCGCGTGATCCAGCTCGATGACCTGATCGACCGCGCCAGCTATATCGCGGTCGAAGCCGGGCCCTATGCCGCGATCGAACCGGCGGCGGGCACTGACGACCGCGTCTATCAGGCACTGCTGAAGCCGCACGACCATATGGCCTGCCATCGCAAGGAGCAGATCCCTCAGCATCTGCATTATGGCAAGAACCCGCGCGTCGCCGCGATCATCTGCGTTGCCGAGATCGGCTGGACCATCCTGTCCGGCCCGCCATCCTGGCCGGTCAAGGGCGGCGCACATGGCTATGATCCGGCCAATGCGGACATGCATGCACTGTTCATGGCTTTCGGCCCCTCGATCCGCCCGACGGCGAACCTCCCGGTGTTCGACAATGTCGATGTCTATCCGCTGCTCGCGGCACTGACCGGGATCGCTCCCCTGCCCTCGGACGGCAATGCAGCGACGCTCGCCCCGCTGCTCGCCCGCTGATTTTGCTTGCAAATACAAGGTTGCGCATCAAAACTCATGTCCATGATCCATTATGAAGACCTGGAAGTCGGCTCGACTTCGAAATTCGGCCATTATGACGTCACCCGCGAGGAGGTGATCGAGTTCGCGCGCAAATACGATCCGCAGCCCTTCCATCTCGACGACGAGGCGGCGGCACAGACGCATTTCGGGCGGCTCTCGGCGAGCGGCTGGCATACCTGCGCAATGATGATGGCGATGCTGGTCGAGAACATGAAGACCACCCGCCAGGCGGGTCTGGGATCGCCCGGCATGGACAATCTGCGCTGGGTCAAGCCCGTCTATCCGGGCGACACCCTGCGCATCGAGACCACGATCATCGAGAAGCGCCGGTCAAAGAACCGTCCGGACATGGGGCTGTTCAAGTCCGATCTCGTCATCTTCAACCAGAATGACGAGCCGGTGATGACGCTGCGCAGCAACGGCCTGATCAAGGTCCGCAACCCCGAAGCACCGATCGAGGACTGAGCGCGCCCGCGCTCAGTTGCAGGCCCAGTACCCGTCCTTGTAAGCAAAGGCCGGTCCGTCGCTGTCACTGACCTGCATGCTCGCCGCGCTGCCCGCTGCCTCCTTGCCCGCGGCCGAGACCATCAGCGTCACGCCCTCGCCCGCAAAGCTGCCCCCGGTATGCTGAACCGGGCCGGACGGCGCAAGCTGCACTGTTCTGCCACCGACCGAGACCATCGCCTTGCCGCCGGTCTTGCTGGCAACCAGCACCGGCAGCGCGCCCTGGGCCGGGCTGAACCGGCACGCTCCGGTCTCCAGCCCTGCCTCACCGATCGCGCTGGAGAGCAGCGGTTCAAGCTTCGATCCCTCGGCGTCGACCGCCTGCACGCCGGTCGCCGGAGCAGGCGTCGTGCCACCTGCAGAGGCCGACACCGTGCCTTGCACGGCGGTTGCCCCACCGTCGAGCGTCACCAGCTCATCCTGCTTGGCAGGCTCGCTGCTGCACGCGGCCAGCAGCGCCAGCGGGAGAACCACGGTCAACCTTTTCATCAAGAAATGCTCCCTCAACCGGGCAGGATGCCCACCGCCAGTTCAGCCCAGACGAGCAGCAAGGCAAGTGCAATTGCCGCAAGCAGCATCGCCCGGTGTACCGGCTTGCGACCAAATCGCATGGCCAGCTCAACCGCGAGACCGCCAACCCCAATCAAAAGCGCCAACGCGGCAAAATCCTCGGCGCCCCAGTTCACCTCACGCGTGAACAGCATCGCGATGGCAGGCGCCACGAGCAACGCGGCCGCGAGGGACCACGCCATCTGGCGCGGCGTGAATCGGGCATTGTGCGCAGTCGTGATGTTCATCGTTCGATCTCCTGCCCCCGCGGGTCCAGATTATACTGGCAGTTCAGCGGCTTGCACAGCCCCTGCTGATGACCGGGCTACCACCGGGAAAAACAGGCCGTGAGCCCTCCCCGCCTCTCCCTCGATGGGAGAGGCAGTGAGACTTGGCCACGAAGGAGCCAAGTTGCAGCGGTGCAGGTGTGGGTGCGGCGGAGCGCAACGGCGCGGCCATGACAGCGGGGTACAATCCGGCGCGATCACCCCCACCCAACCCTCCCCCATCGAGGGGGAGGGCTGACGTAGCGATGCTGCAATCCGGGCGAGTTTACCCGTTCAAGACGTCTGAGATCTGACCGGCGACGGCATCCATGCTCGCCATGCCGTCGACGCGGCTGACGATGCTGCGCGCTTCGTAGATCGGCAGGATCGGTGCGGTCTTGGCGCGATATTCAGCCATGCGCGTGCGCACGGTTTCCTCGTTATCGTCGGGACGGCGCTTGAACTCGGTCGAGCCACACTTGTCGCACACGCCCTCTTTCGCGGGCAGCTTGTACCGGTCGTGATAACCCTCGCCGCAATTGGCGCAGGTGAAGCGGCCGGTGATGCGATCGACCAGCGCGTCCTCGTTCACCTCGAGCTCGATCACATGGTGCAGGGTGCGGCCACGCGCTTCCAGTATCTCGTCGAGCGATTCGGCCTGGGCCGCGGTGCGCGGATAGCCGTCGAAGATGATGCCGGTCTCGGGCGACAGCTCGTCGAGCGCATCGCCGATTATGCCGGAGACGATCTCGTCGGAAACGAGCTCGCCTGCCTCCATCACCGCCTTGGCCTTGAGCCCGATCGGCGTGCCCGCCTTGACCGCCGCGCGCAGCATGTCGCCGGTCGACAGCTGCTTCATGCCGCGTTCGTCGACCAGACGCTGGGCCTGGGTGCCCTTACCCGCGCCCGGAGGGCCCAAAAGAATGATATTCATGGGTAATCCATCCCCCAACGGGCCGGTTGTGCCCGGCCCCGACTATCCTCAAACACCGCGCTTAGCGCAAGCGTCCCTTCAGCTTCGCCTTCTTGATCAGGTCGGCATATTGATGCGCCAGCAGATGGCTCTGGATCTGGGTGATCGTATCGACGGTCACGTTGACGACGATCAGCAGGCTGGTACCGCCCAGGAAGAACAGCGGAATGCCGGTCTGCGCGATCACATATTCGGGCAGCACGCAGACAAAGGTTAGATAAGCCGCGCCGACCACCGTGATGCGGGTGAGCACATAATCCAGATAGGTCGCGGTGTTCTTGCCGGGACGGATGCCGGGGATGAAGCCGCCATTCTTCTTGAGATTCTCCGACGTCTCTTCCGGGTTGAACACCACCGCAGTGTAGAAGAAGCAGAAGAAGATGATGCCGAGCGCATAGAGCGTCATGTACAGCGGCTGGCCGTGCGCCAGATACTGGTTGAGCGTCTGGAGCACGCCACCGGCGGTCGAATTGGGATCGACCGAATTGCCCGCGAACTGCGTGATCGTCAGCGGCATCAGCAGCAGCGACGAGGCGAAGATCGGCGGGATCACACCGGCGGTATTGATCTTGAGCGGCAGGTGGCTGCGATCGGCCTGCATCACGCCGCGCTGCGTCGCGCGCTTGGGATACTGGATCAGCACGCGGCGCTGCGCGCGCTCCATGAAGCTGATCAGCAGCACCAGGCCGACGATCATCGCGATCATGGTGACGATGGCAAAGGGCGAGATCGAACCGGTGCGGCCGCCTTCGAACAGCTGTGCGCCGAACACGGGCATCTGCGCGACGATGCCCGCCATGATGATCAGCGAAATGCCGTTGCCGATGCCGCGCGCGGTAATCTGTTCGCCCAGCCACATCAGGAACATGGTGCCGCCGACAAGGCTGATCACCGCGCCGACGCGGAACATGATGCCCGGATCGATCACCGCCTGGATGCCGCTGGCACCGGCATAGGATTCGAGGCCCACGGCGATGAAATAGCCCTGCATGGCGGTGAGGAACACGGTGCCGTAACGCGTGTACTGATTGAGCTTCTTGCGGCCCGACTCGCCTTCCTTCTTGATCGCGGCGAGCTGCGGCGAGAGCGAGGCGGCGAGCTGCACGACGATCGAGGCAGTGATGTACGGCATCACGCCGAGCGCGATCAGGCTCATGCGCTCGAGCGAACCACCCGAGAACGTGTTGAAGATGTCGAGAACGCCGCCCTTGGTCTGCTGATACAGCGCGGCAAGCGCGGTGGGATCGACGCCGGGGAGCGGAACATAGCTCAGCAGGCGAAAGATGATGAGAGCACCGATGGTGAACCAGATGCGGTTCTTCAGATCGGTCGCCTGGCTGAATTTCGCCAGGCTGAAATTGCTAGCCAGATTGTCGGCCCGTGATGCCATGAAACCTGTATCCCAAAAAGCGGCCCATTGAGCGCCCATGCTGGCGCGTGGCCGAAAATTCTGTCCGAAGCGCCTAAGCCCCCGCGCCTGTCCGCCCCAGCGACAACAGAGCGCAGCGATACCGCCTTGGGGCGCTTCAAGCAAGACGCCCCGCGCTCACCATATCGGGAGGCGGGGCGTGCTTGACAAGCCGACCTTCGAGGTCAGGCTTTCTTTTCGCGTTCCGGCTTGCGATAGGGCTCGCGCGGAGCGATGATTTCAACCTTGCCGCCAGCCTTTTCGATGGCTTCGACCGCCGATTTCGACGCGCCGGCCACCGCGAAGGTCACCTTGGCAGTCAGTTCGCCCTTGGCGAGCAGACGCACGCCATCCTTGCCGCCGCGCGACAGACCGGCAGCGCGCAGCGCAGCCTGATCGACAGTGCCATCGGTGGCGAGCTTGCCGGCATCGATGAACTTCTGGATCATGCCCAGGTTGACGATGTCAAAGTCCTTGCCGAACGGATTGTTGAAGCCGCGCTTCGGAATGCGCATGTGGAGCGGCATCTGGCCGCCTTCAAATCCGGCGATCGACACGCCCGAGCGGCTGGTCTGGCCCTTCTGGCCGCGACCGCTGGTCTTGCCCTTGCCCGAACCGATGCCGCGTCCAACGCGCATACGGCCCTTGCGGGCGCCCTTGTTGTCGTTGATTTCGTTCAGTTTCATGGTTGCACTCGCTTTCGCTTTGTTCGCGCCAAATAAAAACTCTCTCCCCTTCAGGGGAGAGATACGCAGCCTTGCCAGCGTGCTGGCTAGGCGCAGTAGAGAGGGGCAGACGTCAACGCAAGTCCCCTCTCCCAACCCTCTCCCCTTCAGGGGAGAGGGCTAGTGAGATCAGTCGACGATGGTCACCATGTGACGGACCTTCTGGATCATGCCGCGAATTTCGGGCGTGTCCGTGTGTTCCACCACGCGGTTCATCTTGCCGAGGCCCAGGCCAGCCAGCACCTTGCGCTGCGATTCCGGGCGACGGATCGGCGATCCGGTCTGCTTTACCTTGATGGTTGCCATGTCGATTACTCCGTGATCGCGGCGGCTTCGACCTCGGCGACAGCAGCCGATGCTCCGCCACGGCCCAGCAGGTCGGCAACCTTCTTGCCACGACGCGCTGCCACCGACTTGGGGCTGGTCTGTTCGCCGAGCGCCTCGAAGGTCGCGCGGATCATGTTATAGGGGTTCGAGGTGCCGTTGGACTTGGTCACAACGTCGGCCACGCCCAGGCTTTCGAACACGGCGCGCATCGGACCACCGGCGATGATGCCGGTACCCTGGGGCGCGCTGCGCAGCGTCACCTTGCCGGCACCGAAATGGCCCTTGCCATCATGGTGCAGCGTGCGGCCTTCCTTGAGCGGGACGCGGATCATCTTCTTCTTGGCAGCGGCGGTCGCCTTGCTGATGGCTTCAGGCACTTCGCGTGCCTTGCCATGGCCGAAGCCCGCACGACCCTGACCGTCGCCGACCACGACCAGCGCCGCGAAACCGAAGCGCTTGCCGCCCTTGACGGTCTTCGACACGCGGTTGATGTGGACGAGCTTCTCGATCAGCTCTTCGCCCTGCTCTTCATCGCGCTTGTTGCGATCGTCGCGACGGCCACGGCCACCGCGCTCGCCGCCACGATCGTTGCCGCCACGGCCGCGACCGCGACCACCACGGCCCTGACGCTGCTCACCCTGGGGGAAGCCGTCGGTGCCGCCTTCTGCGTTGTTCAGTTCATCTGCCATCGCTTAAAACTCCAGACCGCCTTCGCGAGCGGCATCGGCCAGGGCCTTGACCCGGCCATGAAAAATGAAACCGCCACGGTCGAAGACAACGGTGGTGACACCGGCCTGCTTGCCGGCCTCCGCGATCTTCTTGCCAACGGCAATCGCATCGGCGACGGTCGCGCCGGTGCCCTTGCTGCCCTTGGTCAGCGTCGATGCCGAAGCCAGCGTCTTGCCGGCGGCGTCATCGATGATCTGCGCGTAGATGTGCTTGCCGGTGCGATGCACCGAAAGACGGGGACGTCCACCTGCCCGGGCCCGCAGCGAAGTGCGGACGCGCTGACGGCGACGATCGAACAAAGAGAGCTTCGCCATGGCTTACTTCTTCTTCCCTTCCTTGCGGAAGATAAACTCGCCCGCATATTTGATACCCTTGCCCTTGTAGGGCTCCGGCTTGCGCCAGCGACGGATCTCGGCAGCCACCTGGCCCACCTTCTGGCGATCGCTGCCGGAGATGTGGATGGTGGTCTGGTCCGGGGTCTTGATGTCGATGCCATCGGGGATGGCGAAATCGACGTCATGGCTGTAGCCCAGCTGCAGCTTGAGGTTGCTGCCCTGCACGTTGGCACGATAGCCGACACCGGTGATGTTCAGCGTCTTGGTGAAACCTTCGGTCACGCCGACCACCAGGTTCTGCACCAGCGTGCGCTGCATGCCCCAGAACGCGCGAGCGCGACGGGTGCCGTTGGCCGGCTTCACCGACAGCTCACCATCGGTGAGGTCATAGGTAATGTCGGGAACGGTCGGCATCGACAGTTCGCCCTTGGGGCCCTTCATGGTGATGACACCATCGCCCATGGTGGCGGTGACGCCTGCGGGAATTGCCACAGGCTTTTTACCAATGCGGCTCATATCAGAATACCTCCGCCAGCACCTCGCCGCCGACATTCTGTTCGCGCGCTTCAGCGTCGGACAGAACACCGCGGGGGGTGGATACGATGGTGATGCCAAGGCCGTTGCGCACGATCGGCAGTTCCTTGGAACCCGAATAGACGCGGCGGCCAGGCTTGGACACGCGCGCGACATGCTTGATCGCGGGCTGGCCCTCGAAATACTTCAGCTCGATGCGCAGGCCCTTGTGGCGGCCCAGCAGCTCCTCGCTATATCCGCGGATATAGCCTTCGCGCTGCAGCACGTCGAGAACGCGGGCGCGCAGGTTCGACGCCGGCGACATCACGCTGTCCTTCCTGGCCTGCTGGCCATTGCGGATGCGGGTGAGCATATCGCCCAGAGGATCGGTCATTGCCATATCATCAAATCCTTACCAGCTGGACTTCGTAACGCCCGGGATCAGGCCCTTGTTGGCCAGATCACGCAGCTCGATACGGCAGAGCCCGAACTTGCGGTAATAAGCGCGCGGACGACCGGTGGTGTTGCAACGGTTGCGCACGCGCGTGGGGTTCGCGTTGCGGGGCAGCTCAGCCATCTTCAGCCGGGCGATCAGACGCTCGGTCTCATCCAGGCTGGTGTCTTCTGCCTTCGCACGGAGACGCGCATAACGGCCAGCATATTGCTTGACCATCTTCTTGCGACGCTCGTTCTTGTTGATGGAACTCAGTTTCGCCATGACTTAAGTTCTCGCCTTTCTAAAATGCGAGACGGTAGGCAATCAAGCCGCCGCCTTTTCCTGGGTTTCCTCAACCGGGAACGGGAAGCCGAAGAGGCGCAGCAGTTCGCGCGCTTCATCGTCCGTCTTGGCGGTCGTGGTCACGATGATGTCCATTCCACGCACAGCGTCGATCTGATCGTAGCTGATTTCGGGGAAAATGATCTGCTCCTTCAGGCCCATGGCATAGTTGCCACGACCGTCGAAGCTCTTGGGGTTCAGGCCGCGGAAGTCGCGGATGCGCGGCATCGCGATCGTCACCAGACGATCGAGAAACTCGTACATGCGCTCCTTGCGCAGGGTCACCTTGCAGCCGATCGGCATGCCTTCGCGCAGCTTGAACTGGGCGATCGACTTGCGCGCCTTGGTGATCACAGGCTTCTGGCCGGCGATCAGCTCCATTTCGGCAGCGGCGGTGGTCACCTTCTTCTTGTCCTGGCTGCCTTCGCCGACACCCATGTTGATGGTGATCTTTTCCAGCTTGGGAACCTGCATCGGGTTCTTGTAGCCGAACTTTTCCTGCATCGCCTTGGCGATGACGTCGTCATAGCGCTGACGCAGACGGGGCACGTACTTATCAGCCATCGATCTTCTCCCCGGACTTCACGGCCACGCGGACCTTCTTGCCGTCGACGGTCTCGAAGCGGACGCGCGTGGGCGCACCGGTCTTCGGATCGGCCACGGCGACCTTGGAAATGTGCAGCGGAGCCTCGACGCGGTCCAGGCCACCCTGGGGGTTCGCCTGGCTCGGCTTGCGATGGCGGACCATCACGTTCAGGCCCGAAACGACGACCTTGTCGTCCTTCGGCATCACCTTGGTGACGGTACCGTTGCGGCCCTTGTCCTTGCCGGACAGGACGACGACCTTGTCACCCTTTTTGATCTTAGCGCTCGCCATGATTACAGCACCTCCGGAGCCAGCGAGATGATCTTCATGTGCTTGCGCGCGCGCAGCTCACGGACCACCGGGCCAAAAATACGGGTGCCGATGGGCTCATCGTTCTTGTTGATGAGCACGGCAGCGTTGCTGTCGAAGCGGATGACGCTGCCGTCGGCGCGGCGAACGTCCTTGGCGGTGCGCACGATGACGGCGCGGTGCACGTCACCCTTTTTCACGCGGCCGCGCGGAGCGGCTTCCTTGACGGAGACGACGATGATGTCGCCCACGCCGGCGAAGCGACGCTTCGATCCGCCGAGAACCTTGATGCACTGGACGCGCTTCGCGCCACTGTTGTCAGCGACATCAAGATTGGATTGCATCTGGATCATGGATCCGTTTCCTTCTTGTCTGGCTTGCCGGAACCGGTCCGGCAGTTCCTAATGGCTTACGCTTCGCTCGAAGCTTCGGGCGCCTTGTGGGTGTTCACCCGATCCAGCACCTTCCAGGTCTTCAGCTTGGAAATCGGAGCCGTCTCTTCGATGCGGACGGTTTCGCCTTCCTTGAAGCTGTTGTTCTCGTCATGCGCGTGATACTTTTTCGAACGACGGATGATCTTCCCGTACAGCGGGTGCTTCACCTTGCGCTCGACATTCACCACCACGGTCTTGTCGCCCTTGTCGGAGACCACCGTTCCGGTCAGAACTCGTTTCGGCATATCGGCCTCCTTACTTGGCTGCAGTGCGAGCGCGCTCGCTCTGCAGGGTCTTGATGCGGGCAATGGTGCGACGCACTTCGCGGACGCGTGCGGGACGCTCCAGCTGGTTGGTCGCGGCCTGGAAGCGCAGGTTGAACGCTTCCTTCTTCAGCGCACCCAGTTCAGCGGTCAGCTGATCGTCGGTCTTCTGCTGAAGGTCTTCAAAAATCTTGCTCATCACTCACCTCCCAGGTGCGACGTATCGCCCAGGCGTGCCACGACCTTGGTCTTGATCGGCAGCTTCATCGCTGCACGCTCGAACGCCACGGCGGCGATCGGACCGGGGACGCCATCCAGTTCGAACAGGATGCGGCCGGGCTTCACGCGGGCTGCCCAATATTCGACCGAACCCTTGCCCTTGCCCTGACGGACTTCGGCGGGCTTCTTGGTCACCGGCACGTCGGGGAACACGCGGATCCACAAACGTCCCTGACGCTTGATGTGACGCGTGATCGCACGACGGGCGGCTTCGATCTGGCGCGCGGTAATCCGCTCGGGCTCCAGCGCCTTCAGGCCGTACGACCCGAAATTGAGGCTGGTTCCGCCCGGCGCATTGCCGCTGATCCGGCCCTTGAAAGCCTTGCGGAACTTCATTTTCTTCGGTTGCAGCATGATGCTCTACCTTGTCTGTCTGTTCTGGGCTCAGCGGGCCGGGCGGACGCCGGAAGTCTGCGCTTCCATCATCAGCCGGTCCTGCGCCATCGGATCGTGACCAAGGATTTCGCCCTTGAAGATCCAGCACTTGATGCCGATGATGCCGTACGCGGTCAGCGCCTCGGCTTCGGCATAGTCGACATTGGCACGCAGCGTGTGCAGCGGAACGCGGCCTTCGCGATACTGCTCGGTGCGGGCGATTTCGGCGCCGCCGAGACGGCCGCCGCACATCACCTTGATGCCTTCTGCGCCCAGACGCATCGCCGACTGCATCGCGCGCTTCATCGCACGACGGAAGGCAACGCGGCGGATCAGCTGGTCGGCAATGCCCTGCGCGACGAGCTTGGCGTCGATTTCGGGCTTGCGGATCTCGACGATGTTGAGCTTGACCTCACCACCTTCGATCAGACCTTCCAGCGTCTTGCGCAGCTTCTCGATGTCCGCGCCCTTCTTGCCGATGATGACACCGGGACGAGCAGCGTAGATCGAGACGCGGCACAGCTTGGCCGGGCGCTCGATGACCACCTTCGAGATCGCGGCCTGGGGCAGCGTCTTCATGATGTACTTGCGCAGCTCGATATCTTCCTTGAGCAGACGCGCATAATCGCGACCTTCGGCGAACCAGCGGCTGTCCCAGGTGCGGTTGATCTGCAGACGCAGGCCAATCGGATTGCTCTTGTGACCCATGGCTTACGCTTCCTCTTGTTCGCGCACGACGATGCGCAGGCGGCTGAACGGCTTCACGATGCGGCTGGAACGGCCACGTGCGCGGGTCATGAACCGCTTCATCGTGATCGCCTTGCCAACGCTCGCTTCAGCGACGACCAGCGCGTCGACATCGAGGTTGTGGTTGTTTTCCGCGTTGGCAATAGCCGACGCGAGGACCTTCTTGGCGTCGACAGCCATGGCCTTCTTCGAGAAGGAAAGGATGTTCATCGCCTCTTCGGCCTTCTTGCCACGGATCAGGGCAGCCACGAGGTTGAGCTTCTGCGCCGAACCACGGATGGTGGTGCCGACGGCCAGCGCCTCATTTTCGCCCACGCGGCGCGGAGATTTTGCCTTGCCCATTAGCGCTTGCCCTTCTTGTCAGCAGCGTGGCCAGGGAAGGTGCGGGTCGGGGCGAATTCGCCCAGCTTGTGACCCACCATGTCTTCGTTGACCGCCACGGGAATGAATTTGTGGCCGTTGTACACGTTGAACGTCAGGCCGACGAACTGCGGCAGGATCGTCGAACGACGCGACCAGGTCTTGATCGGAGCACGGCCGCCAGCGTCCTGCGCCGCTTCTGCCTTCTTCAGCAGATACAGGTCGAAGAACGGCCCTTTTTTGATGGAGCGAGCCATGACTTACCTCTTCTTCTTCGCGTGACGCGACCGGATGATCATCTTGTCGGTCGACTTGTTCTTACGAGTGCGCATGCCCTTGGTCGGCTTGCCCCACGGCGTGACCGGATGACGGCCACCCGAGGTGCGGCCTTCACCACCACCATGCGGGTGATCGACCGGGTTCTTGGCAACACCGCGGGTCAGCGGGCGCTTGCCCATCCAGCGCTTGCGACCAGCCTTGGCGAAGTTCTGGTTGCTGTTGTCGGGGTTGGAAACCGCGCCCACGGTGCCCATGCAGGCGCCGGGGATGTAACGCTGTTCGCCCGAGTTCAGACGGACCATCACCATGCCGCGGTCACGACCGACGACCTGTGCATAGGTGCCTGCCGAACGTGCGATCTGACCGCCCTTGCCCGGCTTCATCTCCACATTGTGGATGATGGTGCCGACCGGCATCTGCGCCAGCTTCATGGCGTTGCCCGGCTTCACGTCGGTCTTTTCGCCAGCGATCACGGTGTCGCCCACGGCCAGACGCTGCGGCGCCAGGATGTAAGCCAGTTCGCCATCTTCGTACTTGATCAGCGCGATGAAGGCGGTGCGGTTGGGATCATATTCGATCCGCTCCACGGTGCCAGGAACATCGAGCTTGCGACGCTTGAAGTCGACAATGCGGTAACGCTGCTTGTGACCACCGGCGATGCCGCGCGAGGTCACGTGACCCTTGTTGTTGCGGCCACCGGTCTTGCGCTTGCCTTCGGTCAGCGCCTTGACCGGGCCACCCTTGTACAGGTCGCTGCGGTCGACAAGGATCAGGCCGCGACGGCCCGGGCTTGTCGGATTATAGGATTTGAGTGCCATATCTGTATCCTGTCAGCTTGCCGACCGCGCTCAGACGCCGGTGGTGACGTCGATCGACTGGCCTTCGGCCAGGCGAACAACGGCTTTCTTGATGTCGGTGCGGGTATAGGGACGACCCTTCCAGCGCTTGGTCTTGCCCTTCTGGACGAGGGTATTGACACCCACGACCTTGACATCGAACAGCGCTTCGACCGCAGCCTTGATCTGCGGCTTGGTGGCGTCCTGGCTGACCTTGAAGACCACCGAGTTGCTTTCGCTGAGCAGCGTCGACTTTTCGGTGATGTGCGGGGCCACGATCACGTCATAATGACGGGTATCGATGGTGTCGGATTTCTTAGCCATTGAACCGGGCCTCCAGCTTTTCAACAGCGGCGCGGGTCAGCACCAGCGTATCGTGTTTCAGGATGTCATAGACATTGGCACCGACGGCGGGCAGCACGTTCAGACCGATCAGGTTGGCCGAAGCCTTCTTGAAATTGTCGTTCACGGCATCGCCATCGATGAACAGCGCCTTCTTGCCCAGGCCGAGCTTGCCGAGCTGAGCAGCCAGCGCCTTGGTCTTGGCTTCGCCGAGATCGAGCGATTCCACGACGATCAGGCTTTCGCTGGCGACCTTCGAGGAAAGCGCCATCTTCAGGCCGAGCGCGCGGACCTTCTTGTTGAGCGCGGGGTTGAAGTCACGGACGCGGGGACCGTGAGCCTTACCACCGCCGACGAAGATCGGGGCACGACGATCGCCGTGACGCGCGGTACCGCCGCCCTTCTGACGACCGAACTTCTTGCCGGTGCGCGCAACATCGCTGCGCTCGCGGGCCGCACGGGCGGTGCCGCGGCGGTTTTCGAGCTGCCAGGTGATCACGCGGTGCAGAATGTCTGCACGCGGGGTCACGCCGAACACGTCATCGGCGAGTTCGATGTCGCCCTTGGCAGTGGCGTCGAGGGTTTGAACCTTGAGCTTCATGACCGATTAACCCTCCTGGCCGTCGGTTGCTTCCACGGCAGCCACGTCTTCAGCAGGCGTGTCGGCGGGAGCATTGTCGTTATTGCCCGCAGCAGAGCGGATCGCCGCGGGGTACGGAGCGTCGGCGTGGCGCGGAACCTTGACGGCATCGCGAACCATCAGCCAACCACCCTTCGAACCGGGGACCGAGCCCTTGACGAAGATCAGGCCGCGCGCCTCGTCGGTGCGGACGACTTCCAGGTTCTGCTGGGTGCGCTGACGGTCACCCATGTGACCGGCCATCTTCTTGTTCTTGAAGACCTTGCCCGGATCCTGGCGCTGACCGGTCGAACCGTGTGCACGGTGCGAGATCGAGACACCATGCGATGCGCGCATGCCCCCGAAGCCCCAGCGTTTCATGGCGCCGGCAAAGCCCTTGCCCTGGGTGTGGCCGGTAATGTCGACCAGCTGACCGGGGATGAAGTGGTTGGCGGAAATGGTGGCGCCCACGTCCAGGATCGCATCGTCGGCGACGCGGAACTCGGCCATCAGCATCTTGGGAGCGACTTCTGCCTTGGCAAAATGCTCGCGCTGCGGCTTGTTGACGTTCTTGGGCTTGGCAGCTCCGGCACCCAGCTGGACAGCGACGTAACCGTCACGGTCCTGGTTCTTCACCGAAACCACCTGGCAATCTTCTAGCGACAGGACGGTGACGGGCACGTGCCGGCCATCTTCCTGAAACAGGCGGGTCATCCCGACTTTTTTCGCGATCACGCCAGTGCGCATGATCATTCTCCCAATAGAGGCCCGTCTGCGTGATTGCTCGCGGGCGTATCCAACGAAAAACCCCCAAGGCGTGAACCTTGAGGGCCAACCCGAATTTTGATGATCACCCCGTCCGGGTTGGCTTTTTCCATATGCCCGAAGGCAGACCGGAAAAGACGGGGGACCAGAGCCGCAGCAATGGCTGCGCGGTATCCCTTAGGCCCCTGCCCTGTCGGGCAGAGATGCCCGGACCTGGGCCCGGGCGTTACTGGCCTCAGGCCAGCTTGATCTCGACGTTGACGCCAGCGGCCAGCTCGAGCTTCATCAGAGCATCGACAGTGGCCGGGGTCGGCTGAACGATATCCAGCAGACGCTTGTAGGTGCGCACCTCGAACTGCTCGCGCGACTTCTTGTCGACATGCGGGCCGCGGTTCACGGTGAACTTCTCGATGCGCGTCGGCAGCGGAATGGGACCACGAATGAGAGCGCCGGTGCGGCGGGCGGTGTCGGCGATGTCGCCGGTCGCCTGATCGAGCACGCGATGATCAAATGCCTTGAGGCGAATACGGATATTCTGCGTTTCCATTACCACTTTACCGATGCGAAAGAGCGAAAAACAAACCGCCCCAGAAACCCGTTGATCCCTGGTGGGACCGAACGCCGGGGCGGCCTATAAAAATTCCATCTCCCGGACGAATCAGTTCCGTCCGGGAGATGGCCCTATATTACTTGGTGATCGTGCTGACAACCCCCGAACCGACGGTACGGCCACCTTCGCGAATTGCGAAGCGCAGACCCGGATCCATCGCGATCGGAGCAATCAGCTTCACGCCGATCGTCACGTTGTCGCCCGGCATCACCATTTCGGTGCCCTCGGGCAGGATCACTTCACCGGTCACGTCGGTCGTGCGGAAGTAGAACTGCGGACGATAGTTGGCGAAGAACGGCGTGTGACGGCCACCTTCGTCCTTCGACAGCACGTAGACTTCTGCGTTGAACTCGGTGTGCGGCGTAACCGAACCGGGCTTGCAGAGAACCTGACCACGCTCGACTTCTTCACGGGCAACGCCGCGAACCAGTGCGCCGATGTTGTCGCCAGCTTCACCCTGGTCGAGCAGCTTGCGGAACATTTCGACGCCGGTCACGACGGTCTTGCGGGTGTCCTTCAGACCGACGATTTCGACTTCTTCGCCAACCTTGACGATGCCGGTTTCGACGCGGCCGGTCACAACGGTACCACGACCCGAGATCGAGAACACGTCTTCCACGGGCATCAGGAACGGCTTGTCGACGGGGCGAGCCGGCTGCGGGATGTACGAGTCAACAGCCGCCATCAGCGCGTTGATCGAGTCCTTGCCGATATTGTCGTCGCGACCTTCGAGAGCGGCCAGAGCCGAACCCTTGACGATCGGAATATCGTCGCCGGGGAAGTCGTACGAGCTGAGCAGTTCGCGAACTTCGAGTTCGACGAGCTCGAGGATTTCCTCGTCATCGACCTGGTCGACCTTGTTCATGTACACGACCAGCGCGGGCACGCCGACCTGACGGGCGAGCAGGATGTGCTCGCGGGTCTGCGGCATCGGGCCGTCAGCAGCGTTCACCACCAGGATCGCGCCGTCCATCTGGGCGGCACCGGTGATCATGTTCTTCACATAGTCAGCGTGACCCGGGCAGTCGACGTGCGCATAGTGACGGGCTTCGGTTTCATATTCGACGTGTGCGGTCGAAATGGTGATGCCGCGCTCGCGCTCTTCGGGAGCCTTGTCGATGTTCGCATAATCGGTGAAGGTCGCGCCGCCGGTTTCAGCGAGCACCTTGGTGATGGCTGCGGTCAGCGTGGTCTTGCCATGGTCGACGTGACCGATGGTACCGATATTGCAGTGCGGCTTGGTCCGCTCAAATTTAGCCTTGGCCATTTTTTCCTACCTTCGTTCTTTACTATCTGTGGGATAGTCCGGGCCGCGCTCTGGCCGGACTGCCCAAAACTGTCAACACCCTAATGAAAGCCCGACGCGCGTATCAGCGCGATTCGGCGGGCTAAGGTCGAGCGCCTATAGCGATTATGCCCGGCTTATGCCAGCTTCTCCTTGACCTCGGCCGCGACATTCGCCGGGACCTCGTCATAGTGAGAGAACTGCATCGTGTACTGCGCACGTCCCTGGGTGAAGGAACGCAGCTGGTTCACGTATCCGAACATGTTTGCGAGCGGCACGATCGCTTCCACCGCCTGCGCGTTGCCGCGCGTGTCGGTGCCCTGGATCTGGCCACGACGGCTGTTCAAGTCGCCGATGACATCGCCCAGATAATCTTCCGGGGTGACCACCTCGACCTTCATGATCGGCTCGAGCAGCTTGATGCCGGCCTTCTGCGCGGCTTCGCGCATACCTGCACGGCCCGCGATTTCGAACGCCAGCGCCGAAGAGTCGACGTCATGGTACGCACCGTCATACAGCTCGATCTCGAAGTCGATGATCGGGAAGCCGACCAGCGAGCCCGAAGCCGCCGTCTCGCGCATGCCCTTTTCGACAGCCGGGATATATTCCTTCGGAATGTTACCGCCCTTGACCGAGTCGACAAAGGTGATGCCCGCTCCGCGCTCGCCCGGCGTCAGCTTGAACTTGATGCGACCGAACTGACCCGAACCACCCGACTGCTTCTTGTGGGTGTAGTCGATGTCCACCGGCTTGGCGAGATATTCACGATACGCCACCTGCGGCGCACCCACGTTCGCTTCCACCTTGAACTCGCGCTTCATGCGGTCGACCAGGATTTCCAGGTGAAGTTCACCCATGCCCTTGATGATCGTCTGGCCGCTTTCGACATCCGACGACACGCGGAACGACGGGTCTTCGCGGGCAAGGCGGTTGAGCGCCACGCCCATCTTTTCCTGGTCGGCCTTGGTCTTGGGCTCGACCGACAGCTCGATCACCGGCTCGGGGAATTCCATCCGCTCGAGGATGATCGGCGCGTTCGAAGCGCAGAGCGTGTCCCCGGTGGTGGTTTCCTTCAGACCCGCCAGAGCAACGATGTCACCGGCATAGGCTTCCGAAATGTCTTCGCGGCTGTTGGCATGCATCAGCAGCATGCGGCCAACCTTTTCCTTCTTGTCCTTGACCGAGTTGGTCACCGAGGTGCCGGCTTCCAGCTTGCCCGAATAGATGCGGGCGAAGGTCAGCGTTCCGACGAACGGGTCGTTCATGATCTTGAACGCCAGCGCGCTGAACGGCGCATCGTCGGCGGGCGGACGGGTGTCCTTGGTCTCGCCGTCGAGCTTGACGCCTTCCACATCGGGAATGTCGAGCGGCGAAGGCAGATAGTCGACCACGGCGTCGAGCAGCGGCTGCACGCCCTTGTTCTTGAACGCCGAGCCGCACAGCACGGGGACGAACGAGAAGTTCAGCGTGCCCTTGCGGATCAGCTTCTTGATGGTGTCGGCGTCGGGCTCGTTGCCTTCCAGATACTGTTCCATCACCGCATCGTCCTGCTCGACGACGGTTTCGATCAGCTCGGCGCGCGCAGCTTCGGCGGCATCCTTCAGATCATCGGGGATGTCGGTATAGTCGAACTTCGCGCCCAGCGCTTCGTTCTGCCAGACGATGGCGCGGTTGTGCACCAGGTCGACCAGGCCGATGAACGAGCTCTCGATGCCGATCGGGAGGTACAGCACCAGCGGACGCGCGCCGAGACGGTCGCGGATCATCTCGACGCAGCGCTCGAAGCTCGCACCGGTACGGTCCAGCTTGTTGACGAAGCACATGCGGGGAACGCGATACTTCTCGGCCTGGCGCCACACGGTTTCCGACTGCGGCTCAACGCCGGCCACGCCGTCGAAACAGGCGACCGCGCCATCGAGCACGCGGAGCGAACGCTCGACTTCGATGGTGAAGTCCACGTGGCCCGGGGTGTCGATGATGTTGATGCGGTGATCGTTCCAGAAACAGGTCGTCGCAGCCGACGTGATCGTGATGCCGCGCTCCTGCTCCTGCTCCATCCAGTCCATGGTCGCAGCGCCGTCGTGCACTTCGCCGATCTTGTACGACTTGCCGGTATAATAGAGAATCCGCTCGGTCGTGGTGGTCTTGCCCGCATCGATATGGGCCATGATGCCGATATTGCGGTACTTCTCCAGGGGATGGCTGCGTGCCATGATCTCAAACTCCAAGATTTGGGGGCGTAATTTGCCGCGCCCTATAATGAAGCCCCGGCGCTTTGACCAGCGCGAATTGGCTCATGACGGGATGCAGCTCACTCCCCTCTCCACCAACGGAAGAGGGCATCTCGAACAGGCCCGGACACGAACCTGCTCCTTAGTCAAAAGGGGGTGACGACACCGATATGGTGCGCCCTCCCCTTTTCGGCAACACACGGTTGCTGCGTCCTCTCCCCATCAAAGGAGAGGACACATATTACCAGCGATAGTGCGAGAAGGCACGGTTCGCTTCGGCCATGCGGTGCGTGTCTTCACGCTTCTTGACCGCATTGCCGCGGTTGTTGGCGGCATCGAGCAGCTCGCCCGACAGACGCGCGGCCATCGTGGTTTCGCTGCGGTTGCGCGCAGCCGAGATCAGCCAGCGGATGGCGAGAGCCTGGGCGCGTTCGGGACGCACTTCGACGGGGACCTGATAGGTCGCACCACCGACGCGGCGGCTGCGCACTTCGATGCCGGGCTTCACGTTGTTAAGCGCATCGTGGAACATCGGCAGCGGGTCGGCCTTGGCCTTGGTCTGCATGGTTTCCAGCGCACCATAGACGATGCGTTCAGCGACGGACTTCTTGCCGTCCAGCATCAGGTTGTTCATGAACTTCGAGAGCGTCAGATCCCCGAACTTGGGATCGGGAAGAATGACGCGCTTTTCCGGGCGACGACGACGAGACATAGGTAACTCCTGAAAAAGGCCAGATCATCAAGCGGGGATAGGCCCCGCGAGGATCATTTCGGACGCTTGGCGCCGTACTTCGAACGGCTCTGCTTGCGGTCCTTGACACCCTGGGTATCGAGGACGCCGCGCAGCACGTGATAGCGCACACCGGGAAGGTCGCGCACGCGGCCGCCGCGGATGAGCACCACCGAGTGCTCCTGCAGGTTGTGGCCTTCACCCGGAATGTAGGTGATGACTTCGCGGCTGTTGGTCAGACGGACCTTGGCCACCTTGCGCAGCGCCGAGTTCGGCTTTTTCGGGGTCGTCGTGTAGACGCGGGTGCAAACGCCACGCTTCTGCGGGTTTGCATCCATTGCGGGCACCTTGGACTTCGCCTTCTGGGGTACCCGGCCCTTGCGGACCAGCTGGTTGATCGTTGGCATGTTTCTCTTCACCTGGTTGGTAGAGTATGAGGTTACTCTGCCGCCCGATACGTGACCTGCATGCGATGGTGTCGCACGCCGATATGGTGGAGGCTCCGCCTGTTGCCCACCCGCACCTTGCGCCAGTGTTCTGCTTGGTTTCGGTCGATACGGCCCTGAAGGCCCCGGCGATCGAAGCGCGGCCCTTAGCGGTGTTTGGCCGCGCGGTCAAGCCGCTGCGGACAGGCCCTGCGCCTTGGCGAGCACCGAGGACCGCAAGGCGGCCCAGTCCTCGAAATGCCAGAAATCGGGACGTTCGATCCCCAGAATCTGCGGTCCCTGGTCGGGCCGGACGATCAGCTCCTGCGGCTTGATCTGCTGTAGCCGCGACGTGCAATAGAAGGGAAGCACCCGGATGGCCAACAATTCTTCCGGGCAATTGTCGACGATCAGCGCCAGCCGGTGATCATTGAGCCGCACCAGCCCGCCTGCGGGATAGAGCCCCAGCGAGTTGATGAACACGCCCATCAGCCGCTCGTCGAAATGGCCCTGCCACTGGCCCATGCGGCCCAGCGCCATGGCCGGGGTCCACGGGTCCTTGTACGGACGGTTGGACGTGACCGCGTCATAGACATCGCAGATCGCGCCCATGCGCGCTGCCATGCTGATCTCGTCGCCCGCCAGACCGAACGGATAACCGGTGCCGTCGATCTTCTCGTGATGGTGCAGGCACACGTCGCGCGCCATATCGGGCACGTCGGGATTGTCGCCGATCAGCGCATGGCCGCGCTCGGGATGCGTGCGGATGGTCGAGAATTCCTCGTCGGTCAGCCGGCCCGTCTTGTCGAGGATCATCTGCGGCACCGCCATCTTGCCGAGATCGTGGAGCAGCCCGGACATGCCCATATGGCGGATCGTGGTCTCATCGAGGTCCAGCTTGCGTGCCATGTTGATCATCAGCGCGCACACCGCGACCGAGTGCATATAGGTATATTCGTCCTTGCTCTTCAGCCGGACGAGATTGGTGAGCGCCTTGTTGTTGCGCTCCACCGACTCGCGGATCTCGTCGATCAGCGGGGCGACATCCTTGATCTTGATCGCCTGCCCCATGCGCGCGGCCTCGAACATCGCGCCGACCTGCTTCTTCGATTTCTCGACGATCCTGGCGGCGCGCTTGGCCTCCTGCTTGAAGCCGGTGTTCTTGGCCGCGACCGAGGGCGGCGTATAGCGCGTCGCCATGGGATTGGGCTGGGTCGCGAGACGACGGACCGGCTCGGGTACCACCGGTGTCAGGCTGGGGCGATCAATCCGCGGTGCCAGGCCGCGCTCGTCATCGACGATGACCGCCTCGACCTTGCTTTCGCGGATTTTCACGAGGTCGTCCTCGTCCTCGATGACGAACTTCTTGCGCCAGAACGGGTGATCGAACCACGAGCCGACAAAGCCGTGGACGAACATCCCCAATTCTACCCGATCTGGCTTGATATGCTGAAGCATCCGCCCATCCGCCCCTGTGACAGCCCCCTTGCAACAGGCCGGGCAAGCCGAGTTGCAAAGATTTCATCAGGTGTCTTGGCGGAAAAACATTAACCGAGAGTAATAAGCGGACGACTCGGCACGATTTTACACTCCCCATTTGGGGGGGGTGTTTCATTATGGAGCGGTGACGCGGCGGGCGCTGATGATGCGCACCGGACTGCCGGGCATTTCGCCGGCGAACACGCCGCCGACCGTCTTGGCAGGATCGATCGGCGTGTCGAGAATGCGCGTCAGCACCTCGCGCCCCTTCACCACCTTGGCAAAGGCCGCATAGCCGAGATTGTCGCCCGGGGCGGACGGATTGGCATCCAGTCCGGTCTGAGCGCCCAGCATGATCGTGAACTCGCCGCGCGCCGATCCCGGCTCGAACCGCGCGACCGACAGCACGCCATCGGTATGGCTGAGCCCGGTCTGGGTGGTCGGCTCGTGCGCGATCGGCGGCAGCATGCGCTTGGGATCGCCAAGCCCGCCGAACTGCACGAAGCCGAAATTGTCAGCCGCCTTGACCACGCGATAGAAGACCACGCCGTCGAGCATCTTCTTGTCGACATAGGCGAGGAAGTTCTTGCCCGTGATCGGCGCGTGGCGCGTGTCCACCTCGACCGTCAGGTTGCCGACATCGGTGGCGATCTCGACCAGCGGCAGCGGCGGCGCGGGATCGGCGGCAGGCGCATCCTGCGCGAACGCGGGCGCAAGCAGCGCCAGCGTCGCTGCGATCAGCGCCAGCCAGCGCGTCATGCGGATAGCGCCTTTTTCAGCTGCTCGTTGACCAGCTGCGGATTGCCCTTGCCCTGCATCGCTTTCATCGTCTGGCCGACGAAGAAGCCGAACAAAGCTTCCTTGCCGCCCTTGTACTGCTCGACCTTGTCGGCATTGTCGGCCAGCACCTTGGCAATCGCGGCATCGATCGCGCCGGTGTCCGAGGTCTGCTTGAGGCCGCGCTCCTCGACGATCTTGCCCGCCGCATCGCCGGTCTCGAGCATGATCTCGAACACCTGCTTGGCGATGGTGCCCGAAATCGTGCCGCTGGCGACCAGCGCGAGCAACTCGGCCCCGGCGGCCTGGCTAACCGGGCTGTCCTCGATCGTCTTGCCCAGCCGGTTGAGCGCGCCGTAGAGCTCGGACAGCAGCCAGTTGGCCGCGGCCTTGGCCACCTCGGCCTCCGGCTTGCCCTGCGCCTTGGCGCATTCGGCGAGCAGCCCCTCGAACCAGCGCGCGGTCTCCGCCTCGGCGGTCAGCACCGCTGCATTATAGGCCGAAAGCCCCAGTTCGCTCGTATAGCGCTTGCGCTTGGCATCGGGCAGTTCGGGCAGCGAGGCCTTGCACTCGTCGAGAAACGCATCGTCGAGCTCGAGCGGCAGCAGGTCGGGATCGGGGAAATAGCGATAGTCGTGCGCATCTTCCTTCGAGCGCATTGAGCGGGTCTCGTTCTTGTCCGGATCGTAGAGCCGCGTTTCCTGGACGATCGTCCCGCCGCTTTCGAGCACGTCGACCTGGCGGTTCGCCTCATGCTCGATCGCCGCCATCACATAGCGCACCGAGTTGACGTTCTTCGTCTCGGTCCGCGTGCCGAATTCGTCGCCGGGCTTGCGCACCGAGACGTTGACGTCGGCGCGCATCGAGCCTTCTTCCATGTTTCCGTCGCACGAACCGACATAGCGCAGGATCGTGCGCAGCTTCTTCAGATACGCCCCCGCCTCTGCCGGAGAGCGCATGTCGGGGCGCGAGACGATTTCCATCAGCGCGACGCCCGAACGGTTGAGGTCGACATAGCTCATCGTCGGGTGCTGATCGTGCATCAGCTTGCCGGCATCCTGTTCGACATGGATGCGCTCGATGCCGATCGTCTTGGTCGCGGCATCGGGGTTCTTCTCGTCAAGGCTGATCTCGACCGCGCCCTCGCCCACCAGCGGGTGGTAGAGCTGGCTGATCTGATAGCCCTGCGGCAGATCGGCATAGAAATAGTTCTTGCGGTCGAAACGCGACCAGCGGTTGATCTGCGCGCCGATCGCCATGCCGGTGCGTACAGCCTGGCGGATGCATTCCTTGTTCGGCACGGGCAGCATGCCGGGCATTGCGGCATCGACAAGGCTGACCTGCGCATTGGGCTCGGCGCCGAATGCGGTCGCTGCGCCAGAAAAGAGCTTGGCTTTGCTGGTGACCTGCGCGTGCACCTCAAGGCCGATCACGACCTCCCATTCACCGGTGGCACCCTGGATACGATAGGTTGATTCAGTCATTCTGTGTCCGTTTCAGGCGTAATGAGAGGAACTTGCGGGAAATAGCTGCGATAGAAGCGTGGATCGCGGGTCAGGATGGTCGCGCCGATGGCTTGCGCATGGCCACCGATGAGGAAATCCGGCAGAATATTGGACACGATGTCCTTATTCGCGCGGCGGCGCTCACGATAGACCGCAAATGCTTCCCCTGCCGAGAAAGCCGCTTCCGGAGTGAGTTCGGTCAAGCGCGCGCCGATCGTCTCGATATTGTCCATGAACTTCGCCAGCGAACCAAGCCGGGGCGCCACCTCCGCCACGGCAACCACGTTCACCAAGAGCTCATCGGTTTCGCTGGCATGCTCGGCGGCTTGCGACGACCAGGCGTACCAGCCCTGCTCCGGCCCGAACAGATCGATCAGCACATTGGAATCGACCAGGATCACGGTTCCCAATCGCCCCGGAGCTCGCGCATATATTCGTCGGTCGTCAGGCCCTGCAGATCGATGGTTCCGCGAACCTTTTCCAAAGCCTGACGAAAACGCGTCCTGCGTTGCTCCGGCGTGTCTCCATTGCCATGCTCAGGAGGCAGGATCACCGTCTCACCGCGGTCGTTGATGCCGACGCGGACCGGTCCATTGGGGATCAGGCCGTTGAGATCGCGAACGACCTTGGGGATAAGGACCTGCCCCTTGCTCGTCATGTTGACGAGCGTTTCATGTTCGATCTTGCTATGGGCGTTCATGGCAGTTCTCCGGTGTTACCGAAAGTAACACCTCGCTGTGGCCAGCGCAATCGCCGGGCATGGGATCACCACCAGCGCTCGGGCCGCGCCGTGAATCCGGCGCGTTCCTCGATCGCCAGACCTGCATTGAGCACGCCCTGCTCGTCGAGCGGCTTGCCGATAATCTGCAGGCCGAGCGGCAGCCCCATGCTGTCGAGCCCACCGGGCACCGACATCGCAGGCAGACCCGCGAGCGAGGCGGGCACCGCGAACACGTCGTTCAGATACATCGCGATCGGATCGTCGCTATTCTCTCCCAGCCCGAACGCCGCGCTCGGCGCAGTGGGTGCAAGCAGCACGTCGCAATGCTCCCAGACCTGCGCGAAATCGCGGGCGATCAGCGCGCGGACCTTCTGCGCCTGGGTATAATAGGCGTCGTAGAAACCGGCGGACAGCACATAGGTGCCGATCATGATGCGGCGCTTGACCTCGGGGCCGAAACCGGCGGCGCGCGTCGCGGCATACATGTCCTGCAGGCCTGCACCATCGGGCAGGTTGCGCTGGCCATAGCGCACGCCGTCATAGCGCGCGAGGTTGGACGAGGCCTCAGCGGGCGCGATGATATAATAAGCGGGCAGCGCATAGCGGGTGTGCGGCAGCGACACCTCCACGATTTCGGCACCGGCGTCACGCAGCCATTCGGCGCCCTTGTCCCAGATAGCGGCAATCTCGGCATTCATGCCGTCCATGCGATATTCCCTGGGAATACCGACGCGCTTGCCCTTGAGATTGCTCGACAATCCGGCTTCCCATTGCGGCACCGGCAGGTCGAGCGAGGTCGAATCCTTGGGGTCGAAGCCGCTCATCGCCTCGAGCATGATCGCGCAGTCGCGCACGTCGCGCGCCATCGGGCCTGCCTGGTCGAGCGACGACGCAAAAGCGATCACGCCCCAGCGCGAGCAGCGGCCATAGGTCGGCTTGATGCCGCTGATGCCGGTGAACGCGGCGGGCTGGCGGATCGACCCACCGGTATCGGTGCCGGTCGCAGCCGGGCACAACCGTGCGGAAATCGCGGCCGAGCTGCCGCCGGATGAGCCACCGGGAGCCAGCGGTGCATTGCCGCCATCGTTGCGCCGCCAGGGCGAGATGACATTGCCGAACGCACTGGTCTCGTTCGACGATCCCATCGCGAACTGGTCCATGTTGAGCTTGCCCAGCATGCCTGCGCCCGCGTCCCACAGCTTCTGGCTGACGGTCGATTCATAGGTGGGCTTGAAGCCGTTGAGGATCTCGCTCGCTGCGCGCGCCTCTACGCCGACGGTGCAGAACAGGTCCTTCATGCCGATCGGCACCCCGGCCATGATCGGCAGCTCCTCGCCCGCCGCGCGCTTCGCGTCGATCGCGTCGGCGGCCGCCAGCGCGTGTTCGGGCGTGTCGATCAGAAAGGCGTTGAGCGCCTTGGCCTCGGCGACATTGGCATTGAATGCGGTCGCGACTTCGCGCGCGCTGAAGGTACCGGCGCGCACGCCGTTGCGGATGTCGGCAACGCCGAGATCGGTAAGGTCGGTCATGGTTATTCGATCACCTTCGGAACGCCGAAAAAGCCGTGTTCGGCTGCGGGCGCATTGACCAGCACCTTGTCGCGGATATTGCCGTCGGTGACGACATCCTCGCGCAGACGCAGGGTGTTGGGAATGACGGCGGTCATCGGCTCGACGCCGGTGACATCGACCTCGCCCAATTGCTCTACCCAGCCCAATATGCCGTTGAATTCCGGCACCATGGCTTCGACCTCGGCGTCGGTCATCGCGATCCGCGCCAGGCTGGCGATCTTCTTGACGGTTTTGCTATCTACAGACATGCCCCAGCGGCTAGCACCGGCCCGCGCAGCCATCAAGCGGGCAAATGCTGCATTTGCGCAATCCGCGCGCGGGCAACACTTTACTGGCAGTAACCGTAATCGGTTTCTATATGCGCCCCGAAGGCCCGCGTGTGCCCGCGCGCCTGCCCCGCACCGGAGACTGTCTTGGCCCGCAAGTTCCTGTACCTGATCGCGACGATCATCTTCCTGATTGTCGCAGCTTTCGCTGCCTACCGCCTGTTTCCGCAGCAGATTTTTGCCGCCGCCTTTGTGCCCTCGGCCGAGTTCGTGAAGCCCGAGGCGGTCGAGACCAGTGCCTATGCCGATCCGAAGATGTGGTTCTCGCGCCCTGGCATCACCGGCGATGCCAATCCGGCGCTCTGGACCCCGGAAGGCGTCGAGGTGACCAGGACGCCCAAGGTCGCGATCTTCTACATCCACCCGACCTCTTACATGAAGCGCGCGCTGTGGAACGCACCGCTGAACGACAAGGAATCGCAGGATCGCGCGCGCATCTTCCTGCGCAGCCAGGCGAGCGTGTTCAACGGCGTGGGCGAAATCTGGGCGCCGCGCTATCGCCAGGCCGCAATCGGCGCGTTCCTGACCACCCGGCCCGAGGCGCAGATGGCGTTCGACGCCGCCTATTCGGACATTCTCGCCGCGTTCGACGAGTTCGTCGCCGAAATTCCCAAGGACATGCCGATCATCATCGCCGGGCACAGCCAGGGTGGCCTGCACCTGACCACGCTGATGCGCCAGCGCGTCGTCACCCGCCCGCTCGCCGACCGGATCGTTGCGGCCTATGTGATCGGCTGGCCGGTATCGCTGACCACGGATCTGCTCGCCCTCGGCCTGCCGCCCTGCACCGCCCCCGACCAGGCGAACTGCATGATCGGCTTCCAGAGCTTCGGCGAACCCGCCGAGCCGCAACTTCTGCTCGACGCCTATGCCGCAAGCGTCGGGTTCGACGGAGAGCTGCGTGGCCAGAGCCCGATGCTGTGCGTCAATCCGATCACCGGGGTGCTCGGCGACGAGGCCCCGGCCGACCGCAACCTCGGCACGCTGGTGCCCAACGAGGAACTGACCGACGGCGTCATCACCCCGGCACTGGTGGGTGCGAAATGCGACGATCGCGGGCTGCTGCTGCTCGGCGGCGAGCCGCAGCTCGGCCCCTATGTGCTGCCGGGCAACAATTATCACGTCTATGATTATCCGCTGTTCTGGGCGAACCTGCGCGCCGACGCGGAACGGAGGGTAGCCGCATTTCTGGGCAAGTGATCACCACGCACGCAGCGGAATACCGTGCAGCGTTGCCCGCGGGCGGACGGCTGATCGGGCTCGATGTCGGCACCAAGACGATCGGCACCGCGTTCTGCGATGCCGGATGGAGCTTTGCGACTGCTGCCAAGACGATCAAGCGCACCAAGTTCGGTGCGGACAAGGCGGCGATCGAGCAGCTGGTGCGCGATCAGGAGATTCGTGGAATCGTCATCGGACTGCCGCTCAACATGGACGGCAGCGACAGCCCGCGCACGCAAAGCACCCGCGCCTTTGCCCGCAACATCGCGGTGCTGGGCCTGCCGGTGTTATTGTGGGACGAACGCTGGTCGACCCAGGCCGTCGAACGCGCGATGATCGATGCCGATATCAGCCGCGCCAAGCGCGCCGAACGCGTCGACAGCGCGGCTGCGGCTTTCATCCTGCAGGGCGCGATCGACGCGATGGCCGGCTGAGCCGCCAGCGCCGATCAACCAAGATCAGCGAAAATTATCGGCATAGGCCTGGATCTTCAGGCGGCGCGGCGGCGTCGGCTCGATCCGCGCGGTGATGCCGTATTTCTCGGCATAGGCTTTCGCCGCCTCCAGATCGGGAAATTTCAGTACGACCTGCTGCTGCGTATCACCCGAGCCCGCCCATCCGGTCAGCGGATCGGGCTTCTTGGCTTCGGCGGGCTCGAACTCGAGCACCCAAAGATCGGTCAGCGCGCGGCCCGACTGCATGGCGTTCTTGGGGCGCTGATAGATTCGTGCGGCCATTTTCTTGCTTCCGTCCCGGGAAAAAGGTGATGTCCGCGCCTTTGCTACACCGGGGCGGTGCGGGTCAAGCGCGGCGTGTCGCCGGTAGCCCGATCAATCGCCGCGCTGCGCCCGCACCATTAGCCCACCACGCTTGCGGATCGATCCCGGCATCCATTTTGCTGCAAAGGCCAGACGCTTGGCGGTCGGGCCGACATAGCTGTGCACGTGCTTGGGATCGTGCACCGCATTCCACGCCGCTTCGGCAACCAGCGAGACCGGCGCGATTTCCAGCCCTGCGGCGGTCACGCTGGCCCCGATCGACTGGTTGCTGTTGGCGGGCGTGCCCTGAAGCAGCGGCGTATCGATGAAGCTCGGCAGCAGCGCGCGAACGCGGATGTCGTCCGGTCCCCATTCGATATCGAGCGCCTCGGTAAGGCCGCGCACCGCGAACTTGGTCGCCGAATAGACCGACAGCCCGGCCGAGCCATAGATTCCGCTCGCCGAAGATGTGTTGAGCAGGCACGATCCGGGCGTGGCTTTCAGATATTTGTGCCCGATATGCGCGCCATAGACGACGCCCTTGAAGTTGATGTCGACCAGTTTCTCGATATCGTCCTCGCTGTGGTTTTCCAGCGGCCCGCCGATGCCCACACCGGCATTGTTGAACAATACGTGCAGCTTGCCGCCGCTCTTCTCGGTGAATGCCTCGAGCGCCTGGGTCCATTGCTCGCGGCTGCGCACGTCGAGCCGGTGGATCGACGCCATGCCCTGAGGCAGCATCGCCGCAGTCTCTTCCATGCCCTTCTGGTTGACGTCGGCCAGCCCGACGAACCAGCCGCGCTGCGCGAAATACCGCGCCACCTCGCGCCCGATGCCCGAGGCTCCGCCGGTGATGAAAATGTACTTGGTGTCGGTCATGTCGTCCCTCCTCAGGCGAGGCCCAACCCCATCCGCTCAGCCTGAGCTTGTCGAAGGCCCCGCGCCCACGCTGACCATATAGCGGGGCCTTCGACAGGCTCAGGCCGAGCGGGAATGGCTGGATCAGGCGCTTCTCGCTCTCGTTTGCGCCGGACGCTAAGCGCGCGACCCACCCCGCGCAAGTGGCTAGCCAGCCGCGCCGCCACCCGCCTATAAGCGTGCCCGCATGGCGACCTCCCCCATCCCCACCCGACCGCACGGCGCGCGCGGCCCTGCCGTAGCGTTCGAGGGCGTGGGCAAGCGCTATGGCGGCACGATCGCGATCGATCGGGTGCGCGCAGATATCCTGCCCGGCACGTTCGTCGCGATCGTCGGAAGCTCGGGATCGGGCAAGTCGACGCTGCTGAAAACGGTCAACCGGCTGATCGAACCCGATTCGGGCAGGGTGTGTATCGATGGCCTGGACGTCGGGACGCGCGAACCGCACCAGCTGCGCCGCTCGATCGGCTATGTCTTCCAGAATATCGGCCTGTTCCCGCACATGACCGTGGCGCAGAATATCGGGATCGGATCGCGGCTGGCGACGCGCAAGCAACTGGCTGCCGAGCGCGTGACGGAACTGCTCGATCTGGTCGATCTGCCCCGCGATTTTGCCACGCGCCTGCCCGAGCAGCTCTCCGGCGGGCAGAAGCAGCGCGTCGGCGTCGCACGCGCGCTGGCGGGCGAACCGGGGCTGATGCTGATGGACGAACCCTTCGGCGCGCTCGATCCGGTAACGCGCGAGGCGCTGGGCGAACAATATCGCGCGCTGCACGAACGGCTCGGCCTCACCACGATCATGGTCACGCACGACATGGCCGAGGCGCTGCTGTTTGCCGACCGCATCTGGGTGATGGCGGGCGGGCGGATCGTGGCGGACGCGACCCCTACCCAACTGATCGCCGGCGGCTGCGGGCCGGAAGCCGAGGCGCTGGTGGCGGTGCCGCGATTGCAGGCCGAGCGGATCACCGCGATGCGCGATGCTGAATGCTTGCAGTGACCATGGACTGGCCCCGCCTGATCGATCTCCTCGCGCAGCATGTGCAGCTGAGCTTTGCGGCGCTGGGGCTCGCACTGCTGATCGCGCTGCCCCTCGCCATCTGGTCGGTGCGCAACCGCACCGTGGCCGGCATCACCCTGGGTTTTGCCAGCCTGGTCCAGACCATCCCCGCGCTCGCCCTGCTCGCGTTGTTCTTCCCGCTGCTGCTCGCGCTGTCGGCCGTGTTCGGCGATGCGATTTCGCCGCTCGGCTTCCTGCCCTCGCTGCTCGCGCTGACGCTCTACGCGCTGCTGCCGATCCTGCGCAATACGGTCACCGGGCTGCGCTCGGTCGAACCCGCCATGATCGAGGCCGCCGATGGCGTCGGCATGACCTCCTTGCAGAAACTCTGGCTGGTCGAAGCGCCGCTCGCCTCGACCACGATCATGGCGGGGGTGCGCACCGCCGCCGTCTGGACCATCGGCGCGGCGACGCTCTCGACCACCGTCGGCCAGCCGAGCCTGGGCGACCTGATCTTTGCCGGGTTGCAGACGCAGAACTGGTCGCTGGTGCTCGAAGGGTGCCTTGCCGCTGCGGGCCTTGCGATCACCGTCGATCTTCTGCTGGGCCTGATCGAGAGCGGCATCGCGTATCGCCGCCATGCGCGCATCTGGGGCGCCGGGATCGCGCTCGCGCTCGGCCTGGCGCTCGCGCTCTGGCCCGCGCCGCAGAGCGACAAGCCGGTGGTAACCATCGGCGCCAAGCGCTTCTCGGAGCAGTATATTCTCGCGCGGCTGATCGGGCGACGGCTCGAGGCCGCAGGCTATGACGTGCGCTATCGCGAGGGGCTGGGCAGCGCCGTGGTCTATCGCGCATTGGCGAGCGACGAGGTGCAGGTCTATGTCGATTATGCCGGCACGATCTGGACCAATGAGATGCAGCGCCAGGACCCCGAACCGCGCGCGGCGATGATCGCCGAGATCGCGCGCTGGGCCAGGGCGCAGCACGGCGTCGAGCTGGTCGGTCCGCTGGGCTTCGAGAACACCTATGCCTTTGCGGTGCGCCCCGAGGATGCGAAGCGCCTGAACCTGCAGAGCCTTGACGATATCGTCCGCGTCGCGCCCGATTTCGTCTTCGGCACCGATGTCGAGTTTCTCGAACGCCCCGAATGGCAGATGGTGCAAAGGGCCTATCCCCTGCGTTTCAAGGGCCGCCGCGCGTTCGAGCCGACCTTCATGTACCGCGCGCTCTCGCTCGGCGAGGCGGACATTATCTCGGCGTTCAGTTCGGACGGGCGCATCGCCGCGAACGGTTTCGTGATTCTGCAAGATCCGAAGGGCGCGGTGCCCAGCTATGACGCGATCCTGCTCGCCAGCCGTTCCGCCGTCGCCGATGCGCGCCTCATCGCGGCGCTCCGGCCTCTGGTCGGCGCAATCCCGGTGGAAAAAATGCGTGAGGCCAATTATCGCGTCGACAGGGACAAGAACAAGCAAAGCCCGGCCGATTCGGCAGCTTGGCTCGACCGGGCCATTTCCGCCAAAAGCGAGGACCAAAATCCATGATGATCAAGCGCCTGCTGCTGACTCTTTTCATCGCGCCGATGCTGATGTGCGCGAATGCGGCGCATGCTGCGGTGACCATCACCTTCTACAGCCACGAACTGGGCAGCCAGTTCCCGCACGCCTTTGCGACGCTCAAGGGCAAGGTCGATTCGACCGGCGAGGTCGTCGACACCAATGTCGGCTTTACCGCGATCAGCACCGGCCCCAGCATCCTGTTCGGCTGGGTCGATGGCCGGGTAAGCGTCGTGAAGCCCAAATATATCGCCAGCAGCGCGCCGCATTTCAGCTATGAGCTGACCGATGCCGAATATCGCGCGGTGATGGCGGTCGCCGACAAATGGCGCAACAAGCCGCAGAAAAACTATAATCTCAACAAGGCCAATTGCGTGCACTTCATCAGCGAGATCGCGACAGCTGCTGGCCTGAAGATCAACCCCAAGAGCAAGTTCTTCAAGAAGCCAACCAGCTTTCTGAAAGAGGTCACGACGCTCAGCCGTGGCCGCCTGGCGAGCGGGCGCATCCTCTACAAGGGATAAGCCTTACAGCGCCGCGTTGTTGTAGCAATGCCAGGGCAGGATCGCGACCGCGCCGCGATGCGGTGACCACGGATCGGCGAGCAGACGCGTTTCCTTCTCCGAAGGCCGCGCCTCCAGCCCCAGGATGCGGCCGATGCCCGCCTGCACCGCCAGATCGCCAGCGGGCCAGATATCGGGGCGGCCTTCGGCGAACAGCAGATAGATTTCCGCCGACCAGCGGCCGATGCCCTTGATCTTCACCAGCTCGGCAATCGCGGCCTCATCGTCCTCGGGCAGGTTTTCCAGATCGAGCCCGCCGCTCACCACCAGCTCGGCGAGCGAGCGGGCATAGCCCTGTTTCTGTCGCGAAAGACCGCAGGCGCGTAAGGACTCGAAATCCGCCGCGATCAGCGCATCGGGCGCACAGCCGGTACCCAGCGCGGCTTCGAGCTTGTTCCAGACCGATGCCGCCGCAGCGACGCTGACCTGCTGGCCGACGATGGTGCGCAGCAGCGTCGCATAGCCACGGTCGCGGATGCGGGTTTCGGGATAGCCGGCGATTCCGATCGCGCGGGCGATCGCTGGTTCGGTCGCGGCCACCGTGTCCAAGCCGGTCGTCAACTGCTCTGCGGTCAATCCCATAACTGCATCCTCATCCATTCTGCCGCTTGCAATCGCGCTTGGCGTTGATCATAGCAACCGCGTTCGGGGGGCCAATGCCCGTTTCCACTCAATGGGGAGTTTCCATGCCAAAGCTGACCGTCATCAATCGCGCGGGCGAAGAGAGCACCATCGAAGCCGATACCGGCCTGTCGGTGATGGAAGCGATCCGCGACAACGGCTTTGACGAACTTCTGGCGCTGTGCGGCGGCTGCTGCTCGTGCGCGACCTGCCATGTCCATGTCGATGCCGCCTGGGTCGACAAGCTGCCCGCGATCAGCGCCGACGAGGACGACCTGCTCGACAGCTCGGATCACCGTAACGAAACCTCGCGCCTGTCGTGCCAGATCCAGCTGACCGACGCGCTCGACGGCCTTAAGGTCGCGATCGCGCCGGAAGATTGATCCAGACGAATTGATCAGATGCCGCCGGGCGTGACCTCGCGCCCGGCCGCTTCCAGCGATGCGGTCAGCGCTGCCGCGCAGGCATCGAGCGCCGCCTGGTCGACCGAGCGGATCACGAAATTCGCGCCGACCCGGCCTTCGCGGAAAAAGGGATAGCTGCCGATCTGGCACTGGTCGTGCGCGCGCTCGGTTGCGCCCAGCATACCCGCGACCTCGCTTTCCGCGACCCAGCAGCCCAAGGTCGCCGACAGCACCGGCAGCCCGCCTTCGAGCGTTCCGGTCAGCGCATCGAGCATCCCTGCGGTGATATGCGGCACGCCCGCCATCAGGAACACATTGCCGATGCGGATGCCCGGCGCGCCGGACATGCGGTTCTCGATCAGTTCGGCGCCTTCCGGGACCCGGGCCATGCGCAGCCGTCCTTCGGTGAGCCCGCCGCGCGTCGCGTAATAGCGCTCCAGCACCGCACGCGCGACCGGATGGATCACCACCTCCACGCCCAAAGCCTGCGCGATGGCATCGACGGTGATGTCGTCATGCGTCGGACCGATGCCGCCAGTGGTGAACAGATAGTCGTTGCGCGCGCGCAGTAAGTTCACCGCCTCGACGATCGCCTCCATGTCGTCGGCGACCACGCGCACTTCCTTCAGCCTTATGCCCTGCACGTTGAGCCAGGTTGCGACCTGCGCGACATTCTTGTCCTGGGTGCGGCCGGAGAGGATTTCGTCGCCGATCACGATCAGCGCGGCGGTCCAGATGCGGGGGGTGGAAGCGGTGGCGTCTGCGGTCATGCGCCGGTGTTTAGCGCGTGCGCAAACCGGCGCAAGCGGTTCGTGAAAGGCCCCGTTATTCGATCCAGAAGGTTCGGCAGCCAAGCGCCGCCAGCGCCGGATCGCGGGTGATGACGGTGAGGTCGTCGTGGATCGCCTGCGCCGCGATCATCCGGTCGAAGGGATCGCGATGCTCGCCAGGCAGGGAGCCTGCGAGCAAGCCAGTGGACACGCTGACGCCAAGTTCGAAAAAGCCGTCTGCTCGCGCCAGATGCTCGAACTTCTCGTATACCGGAATGGCAGCTTCCCATTTGCCGATGCGACATTTGGTTGCGACTTCCCAGGCAGACACGGCGCTCACGAATATGGTGTTGCGCTCGTCGCCAATTTCCTCCGCCACCGCGCGCGGCAAGGCCGGGTCCCCCAACCACCACCATACGAGTGCATGCGTATCGAACAGATAATCGGTCATTCCCAGGCGCGAAGCTCTTCTTCGGGCAGCGGATCGAAGAAAAAGCTGTCGGGAATGCGATTGGCAAGCTTCAGCCGACCCGGTCGACGCTCCACTTTGGGCCGCTCCAAAGGCACCAGCCGGGCATAGGGCTTGCCCGCCTTGGCCAGGATGATCTCCTCGCCGGCATGCGCGCGGTCGAGCAGCTTGGAAAAGTGCGTTTTCGCGTCATGGACGTTGACGATGCTGGTCATGGGCTTGAGGTTAGTCCATTGACCGGACTAAGTCAATGGACTAAGCCCGGTCCCAACCCGCCAGGAACGCGCAAGGGGTCGCCAAATCGCCGCCCCTGCCCTATATGGAATCACCATGAACCAATATGTCCACGTCACCAATGCCGACACGCCGATGCGCGATGGCACGATCAAGCTGCACGGCCCCGAGGGCTTCGAAGGCATGCGCAAGGCGGGGCAACTCGCCGCGCATGTGCTCGACGAGTTGACTTCGTTCGTTAAGGAAGGCGTGACCACCGAGGAGATCGACGCGAAGGCGCGCGAGCTGATGCTGGCCGGTGGCGGCATTCCGGCGACGCTCGGCTATCGCGGTTTCACGCATAGCTGCTGCACCTCGATCAACCATGTCGTATGTCACGGCATCCCCGGCGACCGCAAGCTCAAGGACGGCGATATCGTCAATATCGACGTGACCCCGATCGTCGATGGCTGGCACGGCGATACCAGCCGCATGTTCCTGATCGGCGATGTCGGCGTCAAGGCACGGCGGCTGGTCGATGTGACCTATGAATGCCTGATGCTGGGCATTGAGCAGGCCAGGCCCGGCAACACGATGGGCGATGTCGCGCACGCGATTCAGTCCTATGCCGAAAAGCACCGCTATGGTGTCGTCCGCGATTTCTGCGGCCATGGCCTGGGCAAACTGTTCCACGACGCGCCCGAAGTGGTGCATGTGGGGCGCCCAGGCACCGGGCCCGAGCTCAAGCCCGGCATGTTCTTCACCATCGAGCCGATGATCAATATCGGCAAGCATGCAGTGAAGATGCTCGAGGACGGCTGGACCGCCGTGACCCGCGACCGCTCGCTCTCGGCGCAGTTCGAACATTCGATCGGCATCACCGAGACTGGCTGCGAGATCTTCACGAAGAGCGCGAAGGGGCTGGACCGGCCGCCTTATTGATCAGTGGACCTGTGGGCCGCTCCAAAAATCTTGGTCTGATCCCGGGCACCATGGATGACCCGCACGATTTCGAGGACCTCGTGTCGAGCCCGATAAAAGATAATGTAGCTTCCGAAAGCGCGTCCACGCAAACCGGCCATCAGATCATCCCGCGGCGAGCCGATTCCGGGCCCATCGCAAAGCCGGTCGAACATGCCGGTCAGCTTTTCGATGAACTGTTCCGCTGCCGCGAGATCGTCGCGCGCGATATACTCTGCAATCGCGTCAAGGTCAGCCTGCGCTTCGATCGAGACTGATAGTCGGATCATTTGGCATATTTGGCACGAAGGCGCTGCTTCATGGCCTCAGGGTCCCACTCGACGACCCGCCCTGCCTCAATATCGTCGATACCCTTCTGGATTTCGCGGCGCAGATGCTCCAGCTCGGCCTGCTGCATCTGGCGTTCGAGTTCCCAACGGCGCAAGGCATCGCGGATCGCTTCGCTGATACTCGCGTATTCGCCTGCTTCGACGGCTGCATGCAGCAGCTTGTGATGCGCGTCGGTCAGGGTGATGCTGGCCTTTTCCATCGTCGTTCCTTTGCTGTGGTGCGATTATATCCCACCTGCCCCAGCGTGACAATTCCGCACTTTGCAATGGCTGCCTGCCCAAAAAACAGGCACCGCCCTGCAAGCTTGCCCGCAAATCGATCACGCCCCGCAATAATATTGCACCGCACACAAGCTTTTGTGGCGGAATGCGTCTTGGCACGTTAATTGTTTGGTAGCAGTCAATGGGGGACTCGGGGGACCGCGCCGCGTGCAGGTTGTCAAAGCCTCATACAGCCATATCATGACGCAGCGGTTCGCCGCTGTGTTGCTTCCCACAACCGCCCTGCCCTTGCGGGTCAGGCGGAAGACGACAGGATGATCAGGGACTTATGAAGAAGATCGAGGCGATCATCAAACCGTTCAAGCTCGATGAGGTGAAGGAGGCGCTGCACGAAGTCGGCGTCTCGGGCATCACCGTGACCGAGGCCAAGGGCTTCGGCCGCCAGAAGGGCCATACCGAGCTGTACCGGGGCGCCGAATATATCGTCGATTTCCTCCCCAAGGTGAAGCTTGAGGTCGTGGTCGACGACGCGCTGGCCGAGCGCGTGGTCGAGGCGATCGCCGCCGCCGCGCAGACCGGCCGCATCGGCGATGGCAAGATTTTCGTGATCCCTGTGGAAACCGCACTCCGCATCCGCACGGGTGAACGGGATAACGACGCGGTCTGATCAACAGGACGCGCGCAAAACCCAGGAGAGGCCTGCCCCGGCAAGGCCGCAACAATCAGATCAGTTCCACCCGAGGGGGGTCGCAAGGCCCGGATCGCAGATAGACGAAGAGGGAAAGCAACAATGGCAAAAACCGCCGCAGATATTCTGGCAATGATCAAGGAAAACGAGATCGAGTGGGTCGATGTCCGCTTCACTGATCCCAAGGGCAAGTGGCAGCACCTGACGATGTGCGCCGGCGTCATCGGTGAGGACGAGCTGGAAGACGGCCTGATGTTCGACGGCTCGTCGATCGAAGGCTGGAAGGCGATCAACGAATCCGACATGATCCTGCGTCCCGATCTGGACGCCGCCTATATTGATCCGTTCTCGGCCGATCCGATGCTGATCCTGTTCTGCGACATCGTGGAACCGGGCACCGGCGAGCTTTACGCGCGCGACCCGCGCAGCACCGCCAAGCGCGCCGAGGCCTATCTCAAGTCCACCGGCATCGGCGACACCGTTTATGTCGGCCCCGAAGCCGAATTCTTCATGTTCGACGATGTGCGCTTCTCGGACGGCTATAACGGTTCGATGTTCGCGATCGACGATATCGAACTGCCGACCAATACCGGCCGCAGCTATGACAGCGGCAATCTGGGCCACCGTCCGCGCGCCAAGGGCGGCTATTTCCCGGTCGCGCCGGTCGACAGCATGACCGACGTGCGCGCCGAGATGGTCAGCACCATGCTCGAAATGGGCCTGCCCTGCGACAAGCACCACCATGAGGTGGCCTCCGCACAGCACGAACTCGGCCTGACCTTCGGCACGCTGACCCAGACCGCCGACCGCATGCAGATCTACAAATATGTCGTGCACATGGTCGCCCAGGCCTATGGCAAGACCGCGACCTTCATGCCCAAGCCGATCAAGAACGACAACGGATCGGGCATGCACACGCACATCTCGATCTGGAAGGAAGGCAAGCCGCTGTTCGCCGGTAACGGTTATGCGGGTCTTTCGGAAATGTGCCTGTACTTTATCGGCGGCGTCATCAAGCATGCCAAGGCACTGAACGCCTTCACCAACCCGACCACCAACAGCTACAAGCGTCTGGTGCCGGGCTTCGAGGCACCGGTGCTGCTCGCCTATTCGAGCCGCAACCGCTCGGCCTCGTGCCGCATTCCGTATGGCACCGGCGAAAAGGCCAAGCGCGTGGAGTTCCGCTTCCCCGACGCGATGGCGAACCCCTATCTGTGCTATTCGGCGCTGCTGATGGCCGGTCTCGACGGCATCCAGAACAAGATCCATCCCGGCGAAGCCATGGACAAGAACCTGTACGACCTGCCGCCCGAAGAGCTGAAGGAAGTGCCGACCGTGTGCGGCAGCTTGCGCGAAGCACTCGACGCGCTGGCCGCCGATCACGACTTCCTGCTCAAGGGCGACGTGTTCCTCAAGGACCAGATCGAAGCCTATATCGAGCTGAAATGGGACGATGTGATCCGCTGGGAAACGACCCCCAGCCCGGTCGAATTCGACATGTATTACAGCTACTAAGTTCGCGTAGCTGCCAGAGACACGAAAGGCGCTCCGGGATCACCCGGGGCGCCTTTTCCTTTACTGCGATCAGCGGCAGCGCGCGCCGTTGCGGTCGATTGCCCGGCCAGCGGCAGCACCGCCCGCCGCGCCGAGGATCGTTCCCAGCGTACGCGAATCGCCCGGCGCGATGATGTTGCCGAGAATGCCGCCCGCGAGGCCGCCGACGATCAGCCCGGTCGTCCCGTCCGGTCGGCGACAATAATAGCGCCCGTCCTGCCCGCGATAGATCCGGTCGTTGCGCCCGAGGCGGCGTTCGCGATAGCGGCGGTCGTCGCGGTAGTAGCGTCCCGCGTCATAGCCACCATAGCTCGGATCGGGCCGGTTCCAGTCGTACTGACGATAGGATCCGAACCCGCGATCGTTATAGCCGGTCCCGGCACAGCCGCTCACCACGGTCGCCGCGATCAGCGCGGCGCCCAGCGACAGGCTCTTCCTGTTCAGCATGGTCATGATTTCCCTTGTGATGTGAATGCACAGGGGACGCGTCAGGGCGGCGATCCGTTCCCGCCCATGCGGCGAGCCGAGCGGACGCAATAGCATGATCCGGTGCATTCGCGCTTCCCCCTGGCGCGCTAAGACGGCAAACAGGCGGGAATGCGCGTGCTCCTCATCCTGCTGCTGTCTGCCCTGCTCGCGGCCTGTTCGGGTGCGAAGGCTCCGCAGGCCGCAACGCCCGGCCCCGACCGGCTGGTGCGGCTGGCCGATGCCGAGATTCGCGGGCTCGACCCGCAGGTCTATTCGGACCTCGCCTCGCTGCGCGTTGCGGCGGACCAGTTCGAGGGGCTGACCCGCTTCAATGTGTTCGGCATGGCGGTGACGGGGCTGGCGCGCGACTGGAAGGTATCCCCCGACGGGCTGACCTGGCGGTTCATCCTGCGTCCCGGCCTGCGCTTCTCCGATGGCACGCCGATCACCGCGGCGGTGTTCGCGCGCGGCTGGCAGCGGCTGAACGACAAGGCGACCGGGTCGCCGCACACCGCGCTGTTCGCCGCGATCCGGTCGGTGGAGGCCGATGGCGATGCAGCGGTTGTGGTGAGGCTCGCTGCCCCCTTCCCGCAGCTACCCGCTCTGCTCGCGCACCCGGCGATGGCGGCGCTGCCGCTGCATCGCGCGGGACAAGGCGCGGCGGACTGGACCGCCGAGCGCCCGCTGGTCACCTCCGGCCCCTATCGCACCCGCGACTGGCGGTTGAACGACCGGCTGGTGCTCGAGCGCAATCCGAACTGGCATCGCGGCCGCGCCCCGATCGGCACGGTGATCTGGAAGCCGGTCGACGATCCGCTCGCGGGAATGCGGCTGTTCCTGGCGGGCGAAGCCGATATTTCCGGGGACTATCCGCAAAGCCGCCATGATTGGCTCAAGCAGCAGCGCCCCAGCGCGGTGCGCACCGGCGATTATCTGGGCAGCTATTATTTCACGATGAACACGCGCAATCCGCCCTTCGATGACGTTCGCGTGCGCCGTGCGCTCGGCATGGCGGCGGACCGCGAATGGCTGGCGCGCGCGCTGCTGCCGATGGGCAATGCGCCGGCTTATGGTCTGGTGCCACCCGCGCTCTATGTCGGCTTGCCCGTACGCCCCGATTGGGCAAGCCTCTCGCTCAAGCGCCGCCAGGCCGAGGCGAAACGCCTGCTCGCTGCCGCCGGATACGGCCCCGCGCGCCCGCTGCGCTTCGAAATCCGCATCAACTCGTCCGCCGAACATCGCCGCATGGCGGTCGCGCTGGCGGCGATGTGGAAGCCGCTCGGCGTCGAGGCGAGTGTGCTCAACAGCGAGCCAGCGCTGCATTTCGCGGCGATGCGGCGCGGCGATTTCCAGATGGCGCGCTCTGGCTGGATCGCCGATCTGCCCGCGCCCGAGAATTTCCTCGCGGTGCACCGGTCGGATGCAGGCGAGGTCAACTATTCGGGCTTTGCCGATCCAAGCTATGACGCGCTGCTCGACCGGGCGATGGCCGAACCCGACCCCGCGCGCCGGATGACCGCGATGCGCGCCGCCGAGGCGCGATTGCTCGATGCGATGCCGGTCATCCCCCTTTGGTTCTATCGCAGCGGCGCGCTCGTCGCCCCGCGCGTGCGCGGCTGGATCGACAATCCCGGCAACATCCATCCGAGCGCGGCGTTGTCCCTCGCTCCAGCCCCTGCTATCGCGGCCAGGGGCAAGTGAGCGACGCGAGGCGAGGCATGACCGGCGCATGGAAAAAGGCCATTTCGGGCCTGATGGCTGCGGCGACGCTGGCGCTTTCGGCCTGCAGCAGCTCGGACAGCTCACCGCTCGGCATCTCGATCATCGATTCCTCCAGCCGCAACAATCTCGATGCTGCCGTGCTGGAGCCCGGCTCGGCCTATCTGCGCGCGGCGACCTCGCAGGGGCTCGTGCGGCTCGATGCGCTGGGCAACATCGTGCCGGGGCTCGCCGAGCGCTGGATCGTCACCGATGACGGGCTCAGCTATATCTTCCGGCTGCGCAACGCCCGCTGGGAGAATGGCGATCCCGTAACCTCCGAGCATGTCGCCGCCGCGCTCAAGCGCCGCTTGCAGATCGAGGCGAAGAGCGCGCTTGGGGCCGACACGGCGGAGGTTCGCGACATCCGCTCGATGACCGGGCGCGTCATCGAGATCCGGCTGCTCGCGCCCCAGCCCGAATTGCTGCGCATCCTGGCGCAACCCGAGCTGGGCATCCGCCGCAACGGCAGCGGCACCGGGCCGCTGGCCGCGGATCGCCAGACCTATTGGACGCTGCTGACCGAACGTGTCGACGATTCGATGGGGCCGGACCCGCGGCGCATGGTTCGCCCGCTCGAGGTCCGCACCGAACGCGCGGCGAGGGCGATCGCGCGATTTTCGATGGGCGAAACCGCGATGGTGCTCGGCGGGCGGTTCGAGCATCTGCCCTATCTGAGCGCGGCGGGCATTTCCGACAATGACGTGCGCGCCGATCCGGTCATCGGGCTGTTCGGGCTGCTGGTGGTCAACGGCAAGGGCTTTCTCAGCGACCCCGCCAATCGCGAGGCGATCGCGCTGGCGATCGATCGCGAGGCGCTGATGACCCCGCTGGGCATCGGCCAGTGGCAGGTGACCGCGCGCATCGTGCCCTTGGGTCTGCCGCGCTACCAGCCGCTGATCGGCGACCGCTGGACCGACCTGACCATCGAGGCGCGGCGCGATCTGGCGCGCGGGCGCATCGTGCGCTGGCGGCAGGCCAATGCAACGTTACCCATGCTGCGTATCGCCATGCCGCGCGGCCCGGGGTCGCGGCTGGTATTCGGCCGCATCCGGCGCGATCTGCAGACGATCGGGCTCGATGCCCGGATGGTGGCGCCCGACGCGGCAGCCGATCTGCGGCTGATCGACGAGGTTGCGCATTATCGCCAGCCCGGCTGGTTCCTCAACCAGCTCGCCTGCGCGGTGCGCCCGCTGTGCAACGAGGAAGGCGATGTGCTGCTGGCCCAGGCCCGGCGGGCGGTCGATCCGGCGGTGCGCATGGCCAAGATGGCCGAGGCCGAGGTCGCGATCACGTCGGCCAATATCTTCATCCCGCTGGGCACGCCGATCCGCTATTCGCTGGTGCGTGGGAACGTGCCCGGCTTTGCCATCACCGCCGATGGCTGGCACGCCTTGCCGGACATGGTCGTCATCCCCAGATAGGGCGCGCAAGGGGTTGCGGAGGTAACCTATGAAGACGATCCGGCCTGAACAGATGGAGCAGCTGCGCGCAGCCATGCCCGCGCTGTCGAACGATCCGCAGGCGATCCGCCAGCGTGTCGAGATGCTGGAAATGATGCTCGAGCGCAGCTTCACCCTGCCCGGCGTCAATCGCAAGGTGGGGCTCGATTTCGTGCTCGGTCTCGTCCCCGTGCTGGGCGACGTCATCACTGGCGCGATGGGCCTGTACATCGTCTGGGAGGCGCGCAACCTGGGCATGTCCAAATTCCAGCTCGCGCGGATGGCGGCCAATGTCGGTTTCGACAGCCTGATCGGCGCGGTACCGCTGGTGGGTGATGCGTTTGACTTCTTCTGGCGTTCGAACACGCGCAACCTGAAGATCATCCGCAAACATCTCGACAAGTACCATCCGGCGACGCGCACCATCACCTTGTGATTCGCGAATCGCGATTAGGATACTTTCGCTGTCGCTTGCCTGTCACCGCTTATGACACCGCTTACCTCGCACGACTGCAATCCTTTGCGGCGCCATCTCTTCGCAACTGCAAAAAAACCCCCGGAAATCAAAGGATTTGCCAAGCCCGATCGGCTGGGTTAGAGGCTGCGGCCACAGGCCATCCAGACATAAAAAAAGGGCCAGCCCGAAGGCTGACCCGATAAAGTTTTTAGGAGAGGATGCCTGAAAGGCATGATCAATATGGGTCAGGAGCCCTTATTGTGCAAGTGCGAAAAGATTGATTTGAGTTGCAAAGGATGCAACTGAGGTCGCGTAAAACCGCAGTCCGTCCATATTTGCAATTGCACATTTCCGCTGCACTGCAATAATGCGCAACACATGGCCATGCGACGTCTCCCTCCCCTGCGTTCCCTCGAAGCATTTCTGCGCGTCGCGCGGCTTGGCTCGGCCAAGGCTGCGGCGAGCGAGCTCGCGCTCTCGCCTTCCGCGCTCAGCCGCCGCATCGGTGGGCTGGAGGATTTCGTCGGCAAGAAGCTGTTCAAGCGCCATAACCAGCAGCTCAAGCTCAACGAGGCAGGCGAAGCGCTCTACGCCAGCGTCGCGCCCGCGATCGACGCGCTCGCGGACGCCGTCGCCGCGCATATGGACGACAGTCGTGTGCTGAGGCTGCGCCTGGGCATGCTGCCGCTGTTCGGAAGCCAGCGGCTGGTTCCGCGGCTGGGCGAACTCAGGCGGCTCTATCCGATGCTGCATATCGACGTGGACACATCGGGCCATGCCGAAGCGCGGCTAGGCGACACGCTCGACGCGGCGATCATCCTGGCCGAACACCCCGATCCGGCGCTGCATTCGGTGCGGCTCGACCGCAACTATGTCTATGCCATTGCCTCGCGGGAGCTGGTCGAAAGCATCGGCCCGCGCCCCGATCTTGCAACGCTCAACCGCCAGACCATCCTCGTGCACAACGAGATGGCGCATTCGTTCGACGCCTGGAAGCAGGCGCTGGGCCTCACGGACCTGCACCCGCAATCGATCGATCATATCGACAGCGGCCCGCTGATGCTCGAAGCGGCGGCCCAGGGCCTGGGCATCGCGATCATGCACGACGACCATCTCACCCGATCGGGCGATGCGCGGCTCGCCAAGCTGTTCGACGTGCGGGTCGAGAGCCCGTACAGCTACTGGTTCGTCTGCAAGCCGCGCGCGCTCGAGACGCGCGCGGTGCGGCTATTCCACGACTGGCTGGTGGAAGCGAATATCTGATTGTCGCGTGATGCAGCAACCTATGCCCCTCCCTGGCCAGGGAGGGGTTAGGGGTGGGTCGTCCGCGCCAGAGCTAGCCCGCAAACGCCTACCCACCCTCAGCCCCTCCCTCAAAGGGAGGGGAGTTTTACGTCATCAACCTCTCAGGCCACCGTTGCCGAGGCGATCACGCCGGGCTTGGCGGGCGGTTCGCCCTTGGGCAGCGCGTGGACATGCTCCATGCCTTCGATCACCTGACCCCAGACGGTGTACTGGCGATCGAGGAAGCGCGCATCGTCGAGGCAGATGAAGAACTGGCTGTTGGCGCTGTTCGGATCCATCGTGCGCGCCATCGAGCACACGCCCTCGACATGCGGCTCGTCGTTGAATTCCTGTTTCAGGTCGGGCTTTTTCGATCCGCCGGTGCCGGTGCCGTTGGGGCAGCCGCCCTGTGCCATGAAGCCGGCGATCACGCGGTGGAACTTCACGCCGTCGTAAAAGCCTTCCTGCGCCAGCTCGACGATGCGCGCGACATGGTTGGGCGCGAGGTCGGGGCGCAGCTTGATGACGATGTCGCCGCCATCCTGGATGTGAAAGGTAAGCGTTTCGGCGGTCATGATAGGTCCTTTGCGGCCGGAGAAATGGGTGCCGCCGATATAGCGGCGCGGGTGCGAATGTCACCCCTTGGCCGACGCGCCCGATCGGGATTGCTTTTGCAGGTGCGAAGCGCCAAACACGCGAAACGTTGCGGCACGCCCGCGCGTTCCCCATCCACCCCGCAGACAGGAGCAGGCCATGACCGACCCGACCGACGCGCCGCTCCGTGAGCCCGACCTCGCCGAGCTGGCCGACGCCAGCACCAGCCTGGACGAGGACAACCGCCTGCTGCCCGGCTTTGTCGATCAGGTCTGCGAGGCGCTCGACGCGGGCGATGACGAGGCGGCCTATGACCTGGTCGAGCCGCTCCACCCCGCCGATATTGCCGACCTTTTCGAGCTGGTCGAGCGCGACTATCGGGGTCCGCTGGCGCGTGCGATCACCGACCTGCTCGGCGCGGACGTGCTCACCGAGCTCAACGATTATGTCCGCGATGACGTGATCGACGCCCTGCCCGCCGCGCAGGTGGCGGAGCTCGCCGGGCAGCTCGAGACCGACGATGCCGTCGCGATCATCGAGGAGATGGAGGAGGAGGACCAGCGCGCGGTTCTCGCCGAGCTGGAACCGGCCGATCGCGCCGCGATCGTCGATGCGCTATCCTTCCCCGAAGAATCCGCCGGCCGCCTGATGCAGCGCGATCTGGTCGCGGTGCCGGAGCACATGAATGTCGGCCAGCTGATCGATTATCTGCGCGAGCATAGCGACCTCACCACCGAATTCTGGGAAATCTTCATCGTCGATCCGCAGCATCGCCCGGTCGGCACCTGCCAGCTGAGCTGGATCCTGCGCACCCCGCGCCATATCGCGCTTGCCGATGTGATGAAGCGCGATCAGACGCTGATCCCGACCGACATGGACCAGGAAGAGGTCGCGCTGCGCTTCCAGAAATATGCGCTGATCTCCGCCGCCGTGGTCGATGGCGCCGGACGGCTGGTCGGCCAGATCACCGTCGATGACATCATCCATATCGTCCAGGAAGAGGCGGGCGAGGACATTTTCCGCCTTTCGGGCGCGGGCGATGGCGACATTAACGAGCCCGTGCGCGAGACGTACAAGACGCGCGTGCGCTGGCTGATCGCGAACCTGGGCACCGCGCTCGTCGCTTCGAGCGTCATCGGCTTTTTCGGCGGTGCGATCGAGCAGATGGTGGCGCTGGCGGTGCTGATGCCTATCGTCGCGGGCGTCGGCGGCAATGCGGGCACGCAGACGCTGGCGGTGACGGTCCGCGCGCTTGCCACCAACCAGCTCACCGAATCGAACACCCGCCGCGCGATCCTGCGCGAGATGCGCATCGCGATGCTCAACGGCGCGACCATCGCGCTGATCGCGGGCACGGCAACCGCCTTGTGGTTCCATGATGCGCATCTGGGGCTGGTGATCGCTGCGGCGATGCAGACCAACATATTGCTCGCGGGGCTGGCGGGTGTTGTCATCCCGGTGGTGCTCGAGAAATTCGATCAGGACCCGGCGGTGGCGAGTTCGATCTTCGTCACCATGACCACCGATTCGATGGGCTTTCTCGCCTTTCTGGGCCTCGCGGTCGCGAGTGGCCTTGTGAGCCTGTAATGCCGCTGTCGATGACCAAGATCGCGTTCGGCGCGACCAGCGTGGGTTCGCTGCGCCAGTGGATCGAAAGCCACGCGCCGCTCGGCGAAGCGCGGCTGACGACGCGCTATCTGCCCAAGCGCCACGAGGAAATGGTCGGGGGCTCGCTCTACTGGATCCACAACCGCGCGATCGTCGGCCGCAGCCCGCTGATCGGCTTCATGGACAATGGCCAGGGCCGCATCTGGATCCGCATCGAACCCCGGCTGATCGCGGTGCAATCCATCCCCCGCCGCGCGCACCAGGGCTGGCGCTATCTCGAAGCGGCAGATGCGCCTGCGGACCTGGGCGACGGAATGAGCGAGGCGGAAGCGATGCCGGCGGAAATGCTCGGCGAACTGGCGCGGCTGGGGCTGGTATGATCGCCGTCTGCTCCGCCAACCCAATCACCCACGCTCGCTCAGCCGGAGCCTGTCGAAGGCCCCGCGCCGGGGGTCCGGACCATAGCAACCCCACCCCCACCTCTGCTCACCCTGAGCTTGTCGAAGGCCCGCGCTGAGCCAAGCATTGCAATTATCGTCACCCTGAACTGGTTTCAGGGTCCATTTCGCCCCACGCGGCTTCGGCTTATTGGTGCACGATGGATCCTGAAACAAGTTCAGGATGACGTCGCTATATCCGGAGACCAAATCGCGGACCTTCGACAGGCTCACGCTGAGCGGGTGGCAGTGACAGGGCTGCGCCCCCTCACGCCAGCGCCTTTTCCCGCACCTTTCGGATCACGTTGACGAAGGTCTCGGCCTCCTGCGCGCCGGGAACCAAATACTTGCCGTCGAAGATGATCGCGGGAACACCGCTGATCCCCTGTTCGATCCAGTGGTCGAGATGCGCGCGGACCTCCGCCTCGTTGTCGGGATCGTTGAGCACCGCGCGGCCCTCGTCCGCATCGAGCCCCGCTTCGGCAACGATCGACAGCAGCACCTCCTCGTCGCTCACATCGCGGTTCGCCTGGAAATAGGCCGCAAACAGCGCCAGCTTCAGCCGCGTCTGCGCCGCGCTGCCATAGCTGTCGCCCGCCCAGGTCAGCAGCTGGTGTGCCCTGAACGTGTTGTAGATGCGCATGTCGGGGCCATAATGAAAGCCGAAGCCCAGCTTGTCACCCAGATCGGTCAGCCGCTGGCGGTTGCTCGCGCTCTGCTGCGGCGTTGCGCCGTACTTGCGCGCGACATGCTCGGAAATCGCCTCGCCCTCGGGCGCCATCTTGGGGTTAAGCTCGAACGGGTGCCAGGTGATCTCCGCCTCGACCTCGTCGCCCACCGCTTCCAGCGCCTTTTCGAGCTGCTTGTAGCCGATGATGCACCAGGGACAGACCACGTCCGACACGATATCGATCTTGAGCTTGTGGGCGGTCATCAAAGGTCTCCGGGTTCTTGCAGCTGGCCTCCAGCCCCAATGTACCGCAAAGCGGCGGGGCTGTCAGCAAATGTTGACAGTCAGCGTGTCGGAACCGGGGTCTCGCCCGAATAGTCGTAGAAGCCGCGCTTCGTTTTGCGACCCAGCCAGCCAGCCTCGACATATTTGACCAGCAGCGGCGCGGGGCGGAACTTGGGGTCGCCGGTGGTGCTGTGCAGTACCTGGGTGATGCTGAGGCAGGTGTCGAGCCCGATGAAATCGGCGAGCGTCAGCGGCCCCATCGGGTGGTTGAGCCCCAGCTGCACCGCCGCGTCGATATCCGGCATCGTCGCCACGCCCTCGCCCAGCGCGAAGCACGCCTCGTTCAGCATCGGCAGCAGGATGCGGTTGACGATGAAGCCCGGCGCATCATTGGCCTGGACCACCCGCTTGCCGATACGCTCGGCATAGCCGCGCACCGCATCGACCGTCGCGTCCGAGGTGGCGAGCCCGCGGATCAGCTCGATCAGCCCCATGACCGGCACGGGGTTGAAGAAATGCACGCCGACGAAGCGCGCCGCATCGGGGCTGGCGGCAGCCATGCGGGTGATCGGGATCGACGAGGTGTTGCTCGCCAGGATCGCTTGCGGGCCAAGCACCTTGCCGACAGCCTCGAAGATCGCGCGCTTGATGTCCTCGCGCTCGGTCGCCGCCTCGATAATCAGGCCTGCATCGGCCATCGGGCCATAATCGCCGACGGGCTGGATGCGGCCCAGCACCGCGTCGGCCTCGCTCGCCTCCATCTTGCCCTTTTCGACCGCGCGCGCCAGCTGCTTGCCGATGCCTGCCTTGCCCTTTTCCGCCAGATCGACCGACACATCGGAGAGAAACACATGGTAGCCCGCCTGCGCGCTAACCTGCGCAATCCCTGCGCCCATCTGGCCTGCGCCGATGACTGCCACTTTATCCATGTTGCGCCTCTTTCTGCTGTTGCCGGAATCGGATAGGCGGGGCGCATAACCGAAGACCGCGAGTCTTGCTAGGAGCGATAATCCCAAGATGTTGAGCCCGTTTCTGCTGCTGGCCGCCGCCGCCGCCTCCCCCACTGGTCCCGTTCCCGGCGAGGTGAAGATCTTCAAGGACTGGTATGTCGCCTGCGACAATATCTGGTCGTGCGAGGCGGGAACGCTGTCCGACGATGCGTCCGAACTGTTCACGGCGCAGGTCGTGCGCATCCGCCGCGAGGGCGGCCCCGATGCACCGTTCCGCATCGAGCTCACCCCGCAGGAGGAGCAGGCCAAGGGGCCGGCGCGGCTGGTGATCGATGGCGGCAAGCCGCACTCGGGCACGCCCGACAGCGAAGGCGACACCTGGCTCGACGAGGCGCAGTCGATGGCGATTGCGCGCGGCCTGGCGAATGGCCAGTCGGCAAAGGTCCTGCTGTCCGATGGCAAGGCGATCCCGATCTCGCTCGCCGGATCGTCGGCGGCGCTGCGCTATATCGATGCGATCCAGCAGCGCGCGGGGACCAGCGGCGCCATCGTCGCGACCGGCGCGAAGCCCGATACCGCGCAGCCGCCCGAAACGCCGCAATTGACCGCGCGCGCCGCGACCAGCCTGATCGAGCTGCCCGATCTCAAGGCCTATCCCAAGGTCATCGCCGATAGCGGCTGCGAATTCCGCATGGAAGGCGCCGAGGACAGCGTCGAGCCGCTCGGCCAGCATAACGGCAAGGACATGGCGCTGGTGCTGATCGCCTGCGATTCGGGCGCATACAATTTCGGATCAGCGGTGATGATCGCCGAACGCCCTATGGAAGACCCCAATGCCCGCTGGACCTTCCGCAATGCGAAATTCGACGGTGAAACCGGCTGGGGCGACGAGGAACAGGTCGCGCAAGTTGTGAATGCCAGTTTCGATCCCGCAACCGGCACCCTTTCGGAATTTGCCAAGGGGCGCGGGCTTGGCGATTGCGGCACGGCGAACAGCTATGCCTGGGACGGCGAGCAGTTCCGGCTATCCGAGCGCCATGAAATGGACGATTGCCGCGGCGCGTGGGACTGGCCGCGCGTCTGGGTGGCCGAGGTGTCGGTCGTCAAGTGAGCGTCACAGCGTGCGCGTCATGCACATGCTGAACGGGTCCTCGGTATAATCGCCAAAGGGCGGGCATTCGGCAAAGCCGTGCCTGCGATACAGCGCGTGCGCTGCATGGAAGGGCTCCGGCTTGCCGGTTTCGAGCGAGAGGCGCGTATAGCCCCTCGCCCGCGCCTCGGCTATCAGATGCAGCAACATCGCCTCGCCCAGCCCGCGCCGAAGGAAATTGGGGTCGGTGCGCATCGATTTCAGCTCGCCATGGTCCGCGTCGATCTGCTTGAGCGCGCCGCATGCGGCGAGCTGCCCGTCGATGCGCAGCGCATAGAAGGTGACATCGGGTTGCCGCAGTCGCTCGACGGGAAAGGCATGGACCGAACAGATCGGCGAATGCTGGACCATCTGACCCAGATGATAGCGCAGCAAGGCCACGATATCCTCGCCGGTCAGGTCGTCTTCCTCGATGGTGATCGTCTGCTGCATGTCCAAGCCCCCCGGAACCTTTCTTCACGTCCGGACATTGCGATGGAAACCGCGCGCAATCCACACAAAGTTGCGCGGCTCGCCAAAGCCGCCTAATCGCGGCAGCTCAATTCCCGCCTGATCCGGAGCCTGTCCCCATGTCGCATCCCTCGACTGAAACCACCGGCCACAGCGGCTGGTCGCTCGTCATCCATGGCGGATCGGGCCAGTTCGAGCGCGGCCGCCTGAGCGCAGAGGCCGATGCCGGTGCACGCGCCGGGCTCGACCGCGCGCTCGTGGCCGGGTCTCAGGTGCTTGCCGCAGGCGGCAGCGCGCTCGACGCAGTGCAGGCGGCGATCATCGTGCTCGAGGACGACCCGCATTTCAACGCCGGCCACGGGTCGGTCTATACCTATGAGGGAAAGATCGAGCTCGACGCCGCGGTGATGGACGGCACCAACCGCGCCGCTGGTGCCATCGCCCGCGCGCACCACACGAAGAACCCGATCCTGCTCGCGCGCAAGGTGCTCGAGGACAGCCCGCACGTGATGCTCTCGGGCGAGGGCGCGGACCGGTTCTCGGCGGAATCGGGCTTGTCCCAAGTCGACAACGCCTATTTCGGCACGCCCGAGCGCAAGCGCCAGCTCGAGGAGATGAAGGCCAAGACCAGCGGCTGGTTCGACATCGACATGAAATACGGCACCGTCGGCGCGGTCGCGCGCGACAGCCATGGCCATGTCGCGGCGGGCACCTCGACCGGCGGACTCACCGGCAAGCGCTATGGCCGGATCGGCGATTCGCCGCTGATCGGCGCGGGCACCTATGCCGACGACCGTTCGTGCGCCGTCTCCGCCACCGGCGCGGGCGAGTTTTTCATCCGCGTCGGCGTGGCGCACGAAATCTGCACCCGCATCCGCCTGAAGGCCGAAGCCCGCGCCGAGTTCCTCGCGCACGAGGCCGAGCGCGGCGGCACGATCCTCGACGAAGCGGCGCGCGCCAGGCTGCTCGCCACCGCGCTGACGGCGGACGAGGTGCAGGAGATCGTCGACGCAGTTATGGCCGAGATGGTGGGCCTGGGCGGCACCGGCGGGCTGATCTATCTCACGCCCTGGGGCCATCAGGGCTATGCTTTCCGCACGCCCGGCATGTATCGTGGGATGGCCAGCAGCGACGGCGCGCGCAGCGTCGCGGTCTATGGCGACGAATAAGCAACGATAACAGCAAGGCGAGGAACTTCATGACCGGCATTTCCCCCCGCACCGGCGGGCGCATTCTTGTCGACCAGCTGGTGGCGCAGGGCTGCGACCGCATCTTCACCGTGCCGGGCGAGAGCTTTCTCGCGGTGCTCGATGCGCTGCACGACGTGCCCGAAATCGACACCGTGGTCTGCCGTCAGGAAGGCGGCGTGACCTTCATGGCCTGTGCCGATGGCGCGATGACCGGACGGCCCGGCGTCGCCTTCGTGACGCGCGGCCCGGGCGCGACCAATGCCAGTATCGGCGTGCATGTAGCCATGCAGGACAGCAAGCCGATGGTGCTGTTCATCGGCGATGTCGACCGGGGGATGAGGGACCGCGAGGGCTTTCAGGAGGTCGATTTCCAGGCGATGTTCGCGCCGCTCGCCAAATGGGCGGCGCGGATCGACGACGCGGCGCGCATCCCCGAATATGTCGCGCGCGCCTTTTCGGTGGCGATCTCGGGCCGCCCCGGTCCGGTGGTGCTGGCGCTGCCCGAGGACATGCTGAAGGACGTTGTCGAAACCGCCGACCGCCCGCGTGTCACCCGCCCTGCCCAGCCGGTCTGCCCCAACGGCTTTGCGGTGCTGATGGAGATGCTTGGCCAGGCCAAGAACCCGATCGCGATCGTCGGCGGCGCGGACTGGAGCCCCTCGGCGCGCGCCAATTTCCAGATCTTCGCCGAGCGCATCGGCCTTCCCGTCGCCTGCGCCTTTCGCCAGCAGGACGCTTTCGACAACGCCTCACCGGTCTGGGCGGGCAATCTCGGCTATGGCCCCAACCCGAAGCTGGTCGCGCGGGTAAAGGCCGCGGACCTGATTCTCGCGGTCGGCGCGCGGCTGGGCGAAGCGACCACCGATGGCTACACGTTGATCACCACCGAGCATCCCGGCCAGACGCTGGTGCATGTCCATCCCGACCCGAACGAGCTCGGCCGAGTCTATCGCACCGACCTGCCGCTGTGCGCCGACATGGAAGAGTTTGCCGAAGCTGCCGCGCTGTGGGACGAGGACGACGTGCATTTCGACAGCGGCGCCGAGGCGCATGCCGAATGGCTCGCCTTTTCCGACCCGCAGCCGACTGGGGCTGCGCTCGATCTCGGCCAGTGCGTCAAGGCGATGCGTGCGGCGATGCCCGCCGATACCGTCATCTGCAACGGCGCGGGCAATTTCTCGGGCTGGTGGCACCGCTACTGGCCTTATGGCGAAAAGCCGAGCCAGCTCGCCCCGACCGCAGGCGCGATGGGCTATGGCGTGCCCGCTGCCGTCGCAGCGGCGCTGCGCCTCACCGACCGCAAGGTGGTCGCGCTGGCGGGCGATGGCGATTTTCTGATGAACGGGCAGGAATTGGCGACCGCGGTGCAATATGGCGCGGAGCTGCTGGTGCTGGTGATCGATAACGGCGCGTACGGCACCATCCGCATGCACCAGGAGCGCGAATATCCGACTCGGCTCTCCGCCACGACGCTCCACAATCCCGATTTCGCAATGCTTGCGCGCGCTTATGGCGGCTGGGCGGCAACGGTCGAACGCACCGAGCAATTCGCCCCCGCGCTCGCAGAGGCGCTGGCGCAGCCGGGGCTCAAGCTGCTGCATCTCAAGACCGATATCGAGAATATCGCAGCGAGCGGGGCTACGGTGACGGGTCTACGGGGGCGCTGAGCGAACAAACCTTCTCCCTTGAAGGGAGAAGGATACGAAGCCTTGCTGAGCGCAGCGCGGTTAGGCGGAGTTGGATGAGGGTGATGTGCGTGAACGCCTGCGCATTTTCACCCTCACCCAGCTTCGACTAATTCGCTTCGCTCATAAGTCTTCGCAGCCCTCTCCCTTCTAGGGAGAGGGATTCGGAAGCGCAAAAAACCGGCCCTCTTGCTAGCGGAAGAGAGCCGGTCCTTTTGAATTCAGCGAAGCTGGATCAGAAGATCACACCTTGTCGCCGAATGCGCCCTTGACGTCGCCGGCAAGCTTCTGGGTCTTGCCCTTAAGCTGCTGCGCCTCGCCTTCGGCTTCGAGTTCGGGGTTGTTGGTGGCAGCACCGATGCCTTCCTTGACCTTGCCGGCCAGATCATTTGCGGTGCCTGCGGCCTTGTCCTTGAGTTCGCCCATGATATTGCTCCTTCACTTGGCAAGACGGGGAGGCTTGCCTTCGGAGTACTTACGCAGGTTAGAAAGACGCGTTCCCCGCGAGGCGCATGATTTCCCCCCATTCGTCGCATGTTACGCCAGCGACCGACAGGCGCGACTGGCGCAGGATCGCCATGTTGGCCAGCTTCGGATTCGCCTTGATCGCCTTGAGCGTCACCGCGCGCCTCAGCGGCTCGACCGGCTGCACCTTCACCGCGACCCAGCGTCCGCTCTCATCCTTGGGATCGGGGAACGCCGCCGCGCTCACCCGCATGATCCCCACCACCTCAAGCCCCGTGCGCGAATGGTAGAACAGCGCCAGATCGCCCTCGCGCATCGCCTTCAGGTTGTTCGAAGCCTGCGCATTGCGCACCCCGTCCCAGGTCCCCTCGCCGTCGCGGACCAGGTCGTGCCAGCCATATTCTTCGGGTTCGGACTTCATCAGCCAATATTGGGTCATGATTTTTCCGTTAGCGTCCGCGCTCGTGGTGTAATTTCTGGTGTAGATTGAGGTGATCGCGCGG
>NZ_LSHM01000018.1:0-293 GCF_001557175.1 Blastomonas sp. CCH9-A1 | reverse complement strand
GGGGATCAGGCGACGACGCCGGGAGCGACGCTGGCGGCGATGAACAGGCTGGAGGTCAGGATGGCGAGAGCGACGGCGGCGATCTGACTCTGGGCGTTCGAGAAGAGGGTCATGGCGGTGTCCTTTCGTGGGTATCTGGTGGTTCCGGTCGGTGTGTCCGGAGATGCCAGATACTTTGCACACGCCGTGCCAAACTGAGAAAACCACGCTATTCCAGCGGCTTAGGCTTTTTCAGGCCCAAGTTGAACATGAACAAATGCTGACTGTTGGGAAAATTTCCCATTAATCGGGAT
>NZ_LSHM01000017.1:0-370 GCF_001557175.1 Blastomonas sp. CCH9-A1 | reverse complement strand
GTGGGATTGTTAGATGCCGATATTTATGGGCCGTCTGTTCCTACCATGTTTGATACGGAAGGACAAAAGCCTATCTCTGTGGAAATAGATGGCAAAAATCTGATGAAACCCATTGAAAACTATGGCGTAAAAATGCTTTCCATAGGATATTTTTCAGGAGCCAATCAGGCTGTGGTATGGAGAGGACCGATGGCGTCAAAAGCACTGAACCAAATGATCAGGGATGCAGCGTGGGGAGAACTTGATTTTTTATTAATAGACCTTCCTCCGGGAACGGGTGATATCCACCTTTCTATCATTCAGGAGGTTCCTGTTACAGGTGCTGTAATCGTTAGTACACCGCAGCATGTTGCTTTAGCAGATGTAAGAA
>NZ_LSHM01000016.1:0-50891 GCF_001557175.1 Blastomonas sp. CCH9-A1 | reverse complement strand
CAAGGGGGTCCCTTTTGCGCGCCGATAGGGGGTCCCGATTGAACGCCGATTGACACCAGCACAGCGACTGCGGCAAATCCGGCGCTGAACAGGCATGCCGACAGCAGCGTCGCGTGCAGATAGGGACGGCGGCTCACGCTTCGAGCGCCTTACGGCGAAGCCAGGCTGCATGGCGCTCAGCCGTATAGGCGCGAGCCGGCATTCCGGCGCTCAAGCGGTTGCAGACATGGCGCCAGTGATCGGGTGATGCGTCGCACGGATCGACCCCAGCCGCTTCGACGGCATCGATGGCCTGGAGCACTTGTGCGACCTTGGGCCAGCCTTCGATATGCAACAGGATTTCACCGCCCGGGCGCACGAATGGCAGCGTCGTGTAAGGCTCGCCGGGTTTGACGGCGGTGATGATGTCGATGCTGGAGTAAACCGTTCCGAAGTCGCTCGACAACCAGCGCACAAACGCGAAGGTTGTCCCAGGACGGAAGCCGACGATGCGTGTGCGACGGTTGATGATCCGATCCGTCGCCATGCGGCCGAAGCGGATCCATTGCTCGTAGCGCTTCTCGATCCAGGTCAGTTCCACCTCGGTCAACGCGCTGCGTGGTTGCGGTCTGGATGCAGACCGTTGCAATGCCGGACTGCTCATGATTGCCGTCCCGACCCCGAGCGCAAAGCGGCGGTCCCAAGGCCTGGAAGCGTCGGCGCTGCGCCAGCGTTTTCCACAGGTGGCCGGGCCGTTAGCAAGAATCCGAAGGATTCTGTTCTATTAGCAAAGTTAGAGAGCAGTCGATTTGTCGCGGATTTCTGCGGGTTTCTGGCACTATCGGGTTTCCGATAGGCCGAGGATCGGGTTTCTGATGGGCCGAGTCTGGCGGTTTTCGATAGGCCGAGCGTCATGGCAACTTCTCCACAGGCAAGCCAACGCGCCGGGCCGCAGCGACGAACGAGTCGACGGGAATGGGTTTGAAAATCAGCCGCTCGCGGCCGAAGCTGTGCTCGAGGCTCAAATGGTAGCCCGGAAGCGACTGCTGCCGGACGATCTTGCGCAGCTCGAACGCGAATTGCTTGAGCGGCGAGAGCACGCCTGATTTGAGATGCAGGTGTGGAACGTCGAAGCTCCAGCCACCGCGCTGATGGCCGCCATGCTTGCGCACAATCCGGTAAAGCCAGCGCTCGACGCCGCCAGTCAGGCTGAAATAGGCCCGGTCGATGGTCAGGATCAGCCCTCTGTCCAGCACGCCTTCATAGAACCAGTCAGGCAGGATCATCTCGATGCCGGTCGCCCGGCCACGATCGTCCAGTGTTTCCCGCCATTCGTTGATCCAGGAGAAACGGTGACGGCGACGTTGGTGCTGTTGCCGGATTGAGGTCGCAACGGTGGTGGATTGCAGTCGGTCAAGTGCCGCGCGCAGCCGCTCATAATGGTCTTTGCCAGTCCCGCGCCCGATGAAATTCAGGATTTCGTGCGGTCGAGCTGCAACAAGGCGTGACGTGGGTCTTCCTGCATCGCGGGCCTCGACGAGTTGGCTAGCCGCCCAGATCAGGATGTCGGCGTCCCAGATGGTCGCCATGCCATGCTCCGGCACGGCCTCGACCGAAATCCACGTCGCGCCCATCGTGAAATCGATTGGTGTGCAGCGGCGCGATTTGGCGAGGCTGAAAAAGGGCCACGCCATGAGATCCTGTGCGTCCCGCGCGGCGATATCGCCGCCGATCGGCCGGAACAGCTCCAGTTGCGTGGCGGGCGCAAAGGGCCGCATCAGCGCCGCACCGGTCGAGCGGAGAGACAGATGCCTTTTCCGGGGTCCGACGTCGAATTCCGGCGTCCATTCTGTGCCCAGGCGTCGAGGTCTGCGATGGCATAGACGATCCGGCGCCCCAGCTTATGAAAGGCGGGCCCTGTCCCATAGCACCGATGCTTCTCCAGCGTGCGAGCGGAAAGCCCAAGGTGAACGGCAGCGTCTGGTGTTCGAACGTAGCGCGGAACGACGGGTACAAATTCTCCATCCATGACTGTCCTCCTGTGAAGTGCCGGACACACGGGGATTGACCGGCGAGCAGGAGGCGAGAGATCGGATTTTCAGGGGATTGGGTGAACGGACATACCGCGACGGTCTGGATTGTCCCGATCAGTTGCCGTTCAGCAGGCGGCGGTAGCCGCCGTCGCGGACTGCGAGCGCGTGGCGGTGCCAGCGTGCAATCCGCTTGCGCTCGCTTGAGCTATCCCATTCAGCTGCGGAGTAGTGGCGCGCGTCGTTGGCAATCAGGTCAACTGCGAGTTCGCGTGCGCTGACACCTTCAGGCAAGGCATCGAGCAACCTCAACCATTGCACCAAACGCCAGCGTTCGGATGGCCCAGGGTCGAGAGAAACTGGTCGCGGACGCAGCCGACCAAAGTGAATATGCTCATGGAAAGCTGACATGGCAGCCCGGCGCAGTTCCCAGAACGTGTCCGCAGGCAGCATATAGGTGAGCGGGCCAGTGTCGGATGCTCCTGTTGGGACGGTCAACCGATAGCGTCGTCCGCTAGACGTCAGCACCAGATGTGATGCTTGATCAGCAATATGGCTGGCGATGACCGTCGCACCTTTGCCAGCGGAAAGCATATTGAAGCTGCCGGTCGTGGCTGGATCCGGTTGCAGCCGGATGATTGTAGCGGATGCGAAAGGGTCCCAGATGGCGGGGCTTTGCGTGGCGGTATGTTCAGGGTCGGCCGCGAAAGACCAACCCCCAGTGCTTGGCCAGACGTTTGCGCGCTATGGGCGCTGCGTCGATGGCACGAGCATATTGGGCACGATAATCGGGATTGCGGCGCAGGAATTCCTGCGCGAAGTCCGCACGGTCGTGTGCTTCAAAGGCTTTGGCGTAACTCTCCGAACGCCAGTCGGGCTTCTCTTCCATCACAGCTCTCCTGTGAGGTTTTTTGGAGTCGGACGATCATGTTACCGGCAAGCTCCGAGAAGTGCCGGAGTCAGTGGCACGCTATCAGCGCGAAATGCACAATCGATTGCGCCACAATCGTGGAAAGTCGGGAGTTTAGTTTGTGCGAGGATCCAGCAAATGACGGTATCCGCTCTGTGTCATCCATTTGGCACGAGCGAGGTGGCCGTCGTAAACCAGCTTGGCCCGCTCGGGCTCCTTTTTGGGATCGATGGCGAAGATGATCGCTACCGCCTCTTCCCAGTGCGCACCCTCTTTTTCGGCGTCCAGCAGACGCAAATAGGTCACGAGGTGGCGCTCGTCATAAGCGCTTAGCCGGTCCATCTGCGGTGGTTGATCTTCGAAGTCAGGAGCCGACATGGGTCCCTCCTAAGTGTGGAGCCATAATAGTCGCGTTAACGCCGCAACACGAGTGGTGAAGCAGGCCACATTTCCCCCTAAATCCGTAGGGCATTATGCGCTTTCCCGCATAAGCTGAGACGGATTGTGGTTGCGCAACCACTTGCGAAGAACAAGCTTCTGCTTTCTGTCGTTGAAAAATTGTAAAGTTGGAACGTCGAATCTGCGAACGGGCGCTATTGTGCGGTCACTGTTCGCCAGTCTTGTCGAAGAATCGGGCCGGATCGACGACAAGTTCCTCTGCCAGTCGTTCAACCGTGTCGAGCGTGGGCGAATTTGCTGCGCGTTCAAGCAGGCCGACATAGTTGCGGTTGAGCCCAGCACGATGCGCCAATTCCTCCTGCGAAAGCCCACTGGCGTGACGCATTCGCCTTAAATTCGTCGCAAAAATCTCCCGAAGCTTCATGCTCCGTGGGTCGGCGGAACCCTAATATACTGCCACCCAATATACTAGGGATTCGTCATCGCCCGGTGTTGCCCGGGCGATGACTTGGCCGGGTCAGCTTTCGCTGCGTCGTGCGGGGCGGTTCCAGACCAGATCGTAGCTGCCGTCTTCAGCTTCGAAGAGCTGGGCGAAGATGGGGGCTACGAAGCTCGGATCATCGAGCTTGATCGAGAGGTAGTGCCGGTCATCCTGGGTGCGCTTTTCCCATGCCGCGCCGATTTCGATGTCGCCGACAAATACGCGGTGGCTGGGAGCATTCGAGCTGGCGCCTTCTTCTGCTGCGATACGGACCGACTTGGCCTGCAGTGCGAGAGTGGCGATCTGGCCACGGAATTCTCCCGAGACCTTCTTGAAATTGCCGATCTTTGCCATGGGTATTTCCTTTCCGTTGGTCGGACCGCTCCAGTGCGGCCTCGATGCGCGGATGAAGGTCAGCCAGTGGCAGGCGCCGCAGCGTCAGCCCGCAGCGTCAGCGAAGGACGGGGTGATCGGTCTTTCTTGTCTCGCGAGGAACGGCGGAACGCCGGGGGAAGAAAGTCCGAAACACACCGTTGCGGCAAGCCTGCCAAGCGTAGCATCTTGCTGACATAGGCGCGGATCGAAGGAGGCCGTCCTAGAGCTGTCCGTCTGGAAATGAAGCCCGGTACGCAGTTCGCGAGGTCAATCGTCGGGAGGGCCGGTCCAGAGGAAGCTCGAACCTGGTCAGTCGATGACGCTGCAGGAGGCAATCGCCCTGACCACGCCGTCCTGCTATTCGTTTCCGACGAATGCAGCGCTATCGGGGATAGCTTCCATCTGATCGGTCGGTAGCTGAGGCCATGTCGAACAGATCGCTGCCACTCATTACGTTTCGCCAGGCGGAGATGGATGTGGCGACAGCCGCGATCGTTCCGAGAATCGCCAATGCGGGATCGCTGCTCGTCGCTAGTGAAGCCAGGCCGTGGGCAGCTTGATAGCCGGCGAAGGCGGCCGGCACCGCAAAGAGCAGCGCAATTCCAAGCCGAACCGAGGGTGATCGGATATAGGCGATCAGAAATCGGCCGATAAGCAGGGTAGCGATTCCAGCGAAAAAGCCAGTCAGAATTGCCGCAGGATAACCGTGCGCGCCGCGAAGCAGGGCAAAGCTCGTACCGATGGCGACGTAGACTGGCAGCGCCAGGCTGGCGAGCCGGAACAGGAGCGAGAGCATGTAAAGGCCGGCGATGCTCCCGAGGATGAGAAGAATGGTCATAGGCGCCCCTTGTCTGGACGCGCTCGCCACCACCACCTCAGCGCAATCTGCGCGGCAAGATTAGCACAATGAATCTCGGTTCGAAACGTCCGAGTGTCCCTGAAGTCAGCGGGCGAATGGGTCATATTCGCGCACGACCTGATCGGGGTCGCCGTCAAATTCGTCGGCAGGGATGACAAAATAGCCCTGACCGGTCTTGATCAGGACGATAACCGTCATCAGCGTCCGGGAAAGGTTCAAGCCAAGTGATTGTGCGGTTGCAAGTGGCATGATGCGGCTCCTGTCGAGGAGCGGGACCACCCCGCTCGACAGTCGCCCCAAGGGCCGGGGGCTGGCCGCAATCACCGCGGCTCGGCTGCGGCCGCACGCGCTAGCGTAGCGGACCCTTCACGGGTTGATTGAAGGAGGACAGGCTTCGAGCCCAGGGATCAGCGGCTAATGCGAGTGGTTGGTCATGCCCGGGTGCAGGCAATTCGCGTAACCGGCGCCCCAACAAGATTGGCCTGTCCCGACCACCGGTCGTGTGATTATCGATGTTATTGATTGGGCTGGCTGGGACGTGAGCACGCCTGAATTGTCCCAAGCTGGAATTGCACTGGTGACAATGTGGTGACAATCCCGGGGGAATTGACTGTTGTCACCAAGCCCTCGCGAGCTTCGCGAGGTTCAAACAATTGGTTTTCTGGGAGAAAACTGGAGCGGGCGAAGGGATTCGAACCCTCGACCCCAACCTTGGCAAGGTTGTGCTCTACCCCTGAGCTACGCCCGCTCGGCGGCTGGTCCGGTGTGTCGGTCCAGCGGGTGAGGCGCGCAATTAGCAGCGGCTTTCTGGTCCGGCAAGCCCCTATTTGCGATTCGTGACGATTCCTTTTGCAGCCCTTGGCATATGCGGCTTGCGCACCATCTTGGGGTTTCGGATAAGGGCGCGCGAGACAGGGGAGGATGCACCTCCCGATGGCCCTATCGCGATGCAAGCGGGCGCGCCGGACAGCAGGAGCATGGAACTTGGCAAGCATGGGTTTGACCACCGAAGAGCACAAGGCGGTCGAGGCATTCCGCAAGAATGTCGTCGAGCCTTCGATGACCAAGCTCGTCATCCTCGATTTCTGGGCGGAATGGTGCGGGCCGTGCAAGGCGCTGACCCCGGTGCTGGAAAAGGTCGCCGCGCAATATGCCGATCGCGGCGTTGTACTGGTCAAGGTCAATGTCGATGAAGAGCGCTTCATCGCCTCGCAATTCCAGATCCAGTCGATCCCCACCGTCTATGCGATGTTCCAGGGCCAGCCGGTCGCCAATCTGACCAACGCGCGCACCGAATCGCAGCTTGCGGGCATACTCGACCAGCTGCTCGACAAGCTGCCGATCCAGGCGGGCGATGGCGAGCCGCAGGGACCCGATATCGCGCCGCTGCTCGACATGGGGGAAGAGGTGCTGGCCAGCGGCGATGGCGAGCGTGCTGCGGGCATCTTTGCGCAGATACTGGACATGGCGCCCGATAGCGTCGCGGCGCTCGCGGGCCTCGTGCGCGCGCTCACCCTGGCCGGCAAGACTGAAGAGGCGCAGGCGCTGCTCGACGACCTGCCGCCCGAAATCGCCTCCGACCCGCTGCTGGAGCGCGCGAAATCGGCGCTGGCGCTGGTCGCCGACAAGGCCGACGACAGCGAGATTGCAGGGCTGCGCGCGGCGGTCGAGGCGAATGCCGACGATCATGCCGCGCGCTATGACCTGGCGGTCGCCTTGTTCGCCGCCGGGTCGCGCGACGAGGCGGCCGATCATCTGCTCGCCATCGTGCGCGCCGACAAGGACTGGAACGAGGGCGCGGCGCGCGCGCGGCTGTTGCAGATCTTCGAAGCGGTCGGGCTCGAAGATCCCTGGGTCTCGGCGACGCGGCGCAAGCTTTCCGCCGCATTGTTCGGCTGAGGGCGATATCCGCAATGGTCGCACAGCGCATCTCTCTCTTTCCCTTGACCGGCGTCATCCTGTTCCCCGGGCTGCAGGTGCCGCTGCATATTTTCGAGCCGCGCTATCGCGCGCTGGTCAGCGACGCGATGGCGCGCGACCGGCAGATCGGGATGATCCAGCCGCGCGCGGCGGGCGAACCGCCGCCGCTGTTCGACATGGGCTGTGTCGGGCGGATCATCGATGTCGAGGCGCTCGAGGATGGCCGCTACAATCTTGTGCTGGAAGGCTTTGCCCGGTTCCGCGTGCTGCGCGAGCTCGAGGTGACCACGCCGTTCCGCCAGATCGAGGCCGAGCTGATCGAGGAGAACGAGAACGATCAGGCGCTCTCCAGCATCGAGCGCGCGAGCCTGGAGCGCGAATCGCAGCGCTTCGCCAACGCGCAGGGCTATAGCGTCGACTGGGATTCGGTGGCGCGGCTCGACGATCGTTCGCTGGTCAACGGCATCGCGCAGATCGCGCCGTTCGATGCAGCGGCCAAACAGGCGCTGCTCGAGGCCGAGGGTCTCAAGGTCCGCGCCGACCTGCTGGTGCAGCTGATGCAGTTCTTCGGGCGGCGCGACAGCGATGATCCCAGGGTGACGCTGCAATAATCGTTCTAGCCCTCCCCCTTGATGGGGGAGGGTTGGGTGGGGGTGAGTGGGCCGGATTGCGCAGTCGGTTCCGGGACGAAACGCAGCGGCCAGCCGCACCATCACCCTCACCGCTGCGACAAGGCTCCTTCGTCGCCAAGTCTCGCTGCCTCTCCCATCGAGGGAGAGGCGATTCCTGTGACCAACCCTAGATAACGGGGCTCACCGCGCGCCCTGCAGCTTCTTCTGGCGGCGGCGCTGGACCGAGGAGCCCAGACCCAAGGCCTCGCGATATTTGGCCACCGTGCGCCGCGCGATGTCGAAGCCGCGTTCCTTGAGCATGTCGACCAGCTGGTCATCGGACAGGATGTTCTTGGCATCCTCCTCGTCGATCAACGCCTTGATATGGCTCTTCACCGCAGAGGCCGAGACCGCGTCGCCGCCATCGGTCGACTGGATCGCACTGGTGAAGAAATATTTGAGCTCGAACAGCCCTCGCGCGCAGCTGAGATATTTGTGGCTGGTGACGCGGCTGACGGTCGATTCGTGCATCTCGATCGCATCGGCAACGCTGCGCAGCGTCAGCGGGCGCAGATGCGTGACGCCGTTGCGGAAGAAACCCTCCTGCTGCTTCACGATCTCGCTCGCCACCTTGATGATCGTGCGCTGGCGCTGGTCGAGCGCCTTTACCAGCCAGTTGGCCTCGGCCAGGCATTCGCCGAGCCAGGCCTTGGACTTGGCATCGTGCCGCCCGCCGGTGAGCGACACCGCATAAGAACGGTTGACCAGCAGGCGCGGCAAGGTGGCGCTGTTGATCTCGATCACCCATTTGCCCTCGCGCTCGACCACGAACAGGTCGGGCACCACCGCCTCGATGCTCGATCCGCCGAAGCGGCTGCCGGGCTTGGGATCATATTGGCGCAGCTCGGCGATCATGTCGGCCAGATCCTCGTCATCGACCCGGCAGATGCGCTTGAGTTGCGGCAGCGCGCCCCGCGCGAGCAGTTCCAGATTGTCGATCAGCCGCGCCATGCACGGGTCGTAGCGGTCTGCATCCTTCGCCTGGAGCGCCAGACATTCGGCAAGGTCGCGCGCGCCGACCCCGGTCGGCTCGAGCGTTTGCACCGCCGCCAGCGCGGCCTCGACCTCGACCAGCGGCACGCCGAGCTGGTGCGAGACCTGGAGCAGGTCGCCGCGCAGATAGCCGTTCTCGTCGATCAGCTCGATCAGGTGCCGGCCGATGAACAGCTGCACGCCCGATAGCACGATGCCCGCCTGGGCGTGCAGATGTTCGCGCAAGGACAGGTCATATTCGAGCGAATCCTCCCAGCCGTCGCTGTCCGCACCGCCGCCGGTGGCGATGTCGTTCATTGACAGTGCACCGTCGAGCCCGCCCGATGCTTCGCCAGCCATGCGTTCGGGGCAGTCGCTGACGCTGTCGTGGTGGAAGACCTCGCCGTTCAAGTCCATGTCGAGCGGGCGGTCGATCTCGCCCATGCCGGCCCCGATCAGCTCGTCGCTGCCGATGGGCTCGCCATCCGAGGGCGGCGCGGCGGGTGCATCGAACACCGCATCGACCCCGCCCAGCTGGATATCGCCGCCGCCATCGTCGCCGCCCAGCTCGAGCAGCGGATTGCGCTCCAGCTCCTCGCCGATGAACGCCTCGATCTCGATATTCGACAGCGCGAGCAGCCGGATCGCCTGCTGCAACTGCGGCGTCATCACCAGCGACTGGCTCTGCCTCAGGTCAAGGCGTGGCCCCAGTGCCATCGGATCAGCCTCTTGCCCCCCGGCGTGCCATTACAAGGCGAAGCCTTCGCCCAGATACAGGCGGCGCACATTCTCGTCCGCCACCAGCGCCTCGGGCGTGCCGGCGAACAGCACCTTGCCGTCATAGATGATGCAGGCGCGGTCGACGATGTCGAGCGTCTCGCGGACATTGTGGTCGGTGATCAGCACGCCGATGCCGCGCGACTTGAGCTGCTTGATCAGGTCGCGGATGTCGGCGATCGACAGCGGATCGATGCCGGCGAACGGTTCGTCGAGCAGGATGATCGAGGGGCTGGCCGCGAGCGCACGCGCGATCTCGCAGCGGCGGCGCTCGCCACCCGACAGCGCCATCGCGGGCGAGGACCGCAGCCGGGTCAGACCGAATTCGTCGAGCAGCGTCTCGAGCCGCTCGGCGCGGGCTTCCACCACCGGCTCGACCAGTTCGAGCACCGCGCTGATATTCTGTTCGACCGTCATGCCGCGAAAGATCGAGGTTTCCTGCGGCAGATAGCCCAGGCCCAGGATCGCGCGGCGGTACATGGGCAGCTGGGTGATATCGACGCCATCGAGCATGATGCGGCCCGAATTGGGCTTTACCAGCCCCATGATCGAATAGAAGCAGGTGGTCTTGCCCGCGCCATTGGGTCCGAGCAGGCCGAGCACCTCGCCCTTGGCAACCTGCAGCGACACGTCCGAGAGCACGACCTTCTTGTCATAGCTCTTGGCGATCGAGACGACGTTCAGGCCATCGCGCGACGTCGCCGGATCGGCCGCGGTACCGCTGAGCAGGCCCTGGGGGGCGACATCGTTCATTCTGACTTCCTGCAAATCTTGCCCGCAACGCTCGGCGCCGCTGGTGTCTTGCCTATCCCATAGCACGGAACAAGGCGATGAAAACCGGCGATAATCGGATGTTGGCAGGATTTATGCATGGCAGGGATGGAACACCGCTTCCTTGTCCGTCACCCTGAACTTGTTTCAGGGTCCATTTCTCCCCACGCGGCTGTGGCTGGTGGGGTGCGATGGATCCTGAAACAAGTTCAGGATGACGGAAACGTGGATCGGCTGGAGCTCAATCCCGCTTGGGCACCGAGAACGTGCCCGACACGCGTCCGCCCGCGCTGCCGGTCTGGCCGGGCGCGCCGCCGGCCGAGCGGCCATCGACGGTCGAACGGCCCGTGGTCAGGTCGATCACCATGCGTCCGCCGTTCAGCGTATTGCCGCCCTGGCGCAGCGCGACATTGCCGATCAGCGTGATGATGCGGCGGTTGAAATCATAGATGCCGACATTGCCGCTGGCGCGCTCGTCGCCCTTGGTGACCACCACGCCGCCATTGGCGTCGATCCGCTCGATCTCGATGCTGCCCGCGTTGCGATAGGCCACGGTCATCCGCGCCGCCTGTAGCCGAAGCCCGGCCTGGGTGATGTCGACATTGCCCGACAGCAGCACGCGGTTGGCACGGTCCTGCAACTCGATGCGATCGGCGGCATAATCGACCGGCGCGTTGCTGTTATGGTTCATCAGCGACTGCGCGGTCACGCCTGCAGGCGCAAGCATCAATCCGGCAAGCGCGATGCCGCCCGCCGACACCGCCAGCAGCGCGCGCCGTGCGTGCCCCAAAATCCTGCCCGAAAACCGCATCTTCTGTCCTGTCTTCCTGCGACCCGTCATGGCAGTCCGCCCTGGGTCATGCGCAACCGCGCGCGCCCTTCCAGCGTGACCGTACGCTCGGCAAGATTGGCCTTTAGCCGGTCGGCGCGGAAAGTGCCAGTCGGCAAGCGTCCGGTCACCTCGCCGCGGCTGACCATGCTGCGCTTGGGCAGATCGATATCGACATCGCGCGTCACCATGCGATAGCCATTGGCGCTGCTGAACTGCACCGGCCCAACGACCGAAACCTGTTCGGTATCCATATTATAGTTGCCGCGCCCCGCCTCGAGCACGCCAGGCCCGTCCTTCAGCAGGATGCGCGCGGCGAGATCGTTCATTTCGACCACAGGGTTGCGCGAGCTTTTCTGCACCGCAGAACCTGCCTCGAGCGAGAAGGGCCGGCCTTCGCTGTCCTGGCCGCGATACATGGCCTGGGTCACGCGCATGCGTTCGCGCGCGATATCGACCTGGTTCTTGTCGAGCAGGAAGCTGACCTCGGTATTGCGCAGCAGCGGCGCGAGCGCGAGGAACGCGACCAGCACGCCGATCGCCGCAGGCAGGAACATGCCGAGAAAGCGCACCATCTTGTCGTGGCTGCTGCCGGGCGCGGCGAACAGCTGGCGGCGGTTACGCATCTGGTCGGCACGCTGGGTCATGAAATGCTGTTCAGGCCTTTGGACTGCGAACGCACGCTGATCGCACGTCCTTCGAGCGGCGCGATATATTAAGCGTGCGCGAAAATATCAATTTCCGGCCAGCCGGCGAGGTCGAGCTCGGCGCGCGCGGGGAGAAAATCGAAACAGGCCTGCGCGATCTCGCGCCGACCTTCGCGCACCAGCCGCGCGTCCATCGCCACGTGCAGCGCGTGCAGGAAGCGCACGTCGCTTGCGGCATAGTCGCGCTGGGCATCGTTGATCTCGGGCGCGCCCCAGTCGCTCGACTGCTGCACCTTGCTCAGTTCCTTGCCCAGCACCTCGCGCACCAGTTCCTTCAGGCCATGCCGGTCGGTATAGGTGCGAATGAGGCGCGAGGCGATCTTGGTGCAGAATACGGGCGCGGCCATCACGCCGAGATAATGCTTGATCGCCGCAAGATCGAACCGCGCGAAATGGTAGAGCTTCAATCGCTCGGGGTCGGCCAGCACCGCGCGCAGATTGGGCGCAGCATATTCGCTGCCGGGCATGAAGCGCACCAGATGCTCGTCACCGCGCCCATCCGAGATCTGCACCAGGCACAGGCGATCGCGCGGGGTGATGAGGCCCATGGTCTCGGTATCCACGGCCACCGGGCCGGGCGCCAGCACGTCCGCTGGCAGGTCTTCCTCGTGAAAATAAACGCTCATGCTGTCTCGCCGTCATTGCTGGTCGGCGATGCAAGGCGCCGCTTTTCGCGCCCGTTACGGGCCCAGATGTTCAGGGTTTCCACCATCGCAGAAAAGGCCATGGCGGCATAGATATAACCCTTGGGCACGTGTACGCCGAAGCCATCGGCGATCAGCACCGCGCCGATCATCAGCAGGAAGCCCAAAGCCAGCATCACCACCGTGGGGTTGCGGTTGATGAAATTGGCGAGCGGGTCGGCCGCGACCAGCATCACGCCCACGGTTATGATCACGGCCGCCATCATGATCGGCACCTCGTCGGTCATCCCGACCGCGGTCAGGATCGAATCGATCGAGAACACCATGTCGAGCGCGATGATCTGCACGATCGCCGAGCCGAAGCCGATCGCCGCCCTGCCCTTCTTGTCGAGCGCCTCGCCCGAGGGCTCGTCATCGACGCTGTGATGGATTTCCTTGGTCGCCTTCCACACAAGGAACAGCCCGCCCGCGATCAGGATGAGGTCGCGCCACGAGAACTGCGTCTCGAACGTCGGCTCGCCATTCTGACCGGGCGTGCCGGTGATGCCCAGATCGAACACCGGCGTGGTCAGCGAGACGATGAAGGCGATCATCGACAGCAGCGCCAGCCGCATCACCAGCGCCAGGCCGATACCGACGCGGCGCGCGGTCTGCTGCTGGTGCACGGGCAGCTTGTTCGACAGGATCGAGATGAAGATCAGGTTGTCGATGCCAAGCACGACTTCGAGCACGACGAGCGTGACGAGCGCGGCCCAGGCTGCGGGGTCGCTCAAGAGCGGGATGATGCTGTCCATCGGCCCCAATTGCCGCAGCCATCGGGGTCTGGCAAGGCCTGCTGGATGCCCCCGGCATCGATTTTGCGGCAGGTAGAGCGGCGCGTCACTCACCGGTGGCGATCATCGCTGTGGCTCAGCCGCTTCGGACGTGCGGCAAAGCCACGATCACGGCCATTTATCGTTCGCCAAGCATCCGAATTTGGTTTAAGAGAATCACTTGGAAGTGCGTGCCTTTTTGCGGGCTTGTCCTGTTGCGCAAGGCAGGAAATGCGATCTTCCACAGGTTTTTGGTCGGGGAAGGCCGGTGACACTGTCGAAAAGTCGCCTGCTTCCATTGACTTGGGTTGGGGTGTTTTAAAGAATTGCGCGGTATTCGCGGCGGCTGGCAGGGAGTCAGACAGGTTCGCCGGGATGCTAGCCTGAATTTGAGTGATGGGGTTTACGTCCGCCCTGTTCTTGAGCGAGTGATCCAGGACGACATTGAAAGTGAATAGTTCGGCATGAGTTTTGACAGGGGTCGGCGCGGCGGCAGAGGCCGGGATAAACGCGACAGATTTGGCGAGGATGATTTCGACGCTTTTTCGCCTCCGCCTTCCTATGGTGACCGTGGCGGCTTCGGCGGCGGCGGTGGTGGCTTTGGCGGCGGGGACCGCGGCGGCTTCGGCGGCGGTGGTGGCGGCGGCTTCGGCGGCGGCCCGCGCGGCGGCGGCGGCGGTGGTGGCCGCGGCGGCTTTGGCGGCATGCCCACCCAGGTGGTCGGCGAAGCCAAGGGCAAGGTGAAGTTCTTCAACGCCCAGAAGGGCTTCGGCTTCATCCAGCGCGAAGATGGCGGCGACGATGTGTTCGTCCACATCAGCGCAGTCGAGCGTGCCGGTCTTTCCAACCTCGCCGAGGGCCAGGGCCTGGAATTCACGCTGGTCGATCGCGGCGGCAAGGTTTCGGCCAGCGACCTCAAGATCGATGGTGAACTGATCCCCGTGTCCGAAGGTTCGGGCGGCGGCGATCGTGGCGATCGCGGTCCGCGCAGCGAGGCTCCGCGCCGCGAACTGACCGGCGAGCGTGCGACCGGAACGGTCAAGTTCTTCAACGCGATGAAGGGCTTCGGCTTCATCACCCGCGACGATGGCCAGCCCGATGCGTTCGTGCACATCAGCGCGGTCGAGCGTGCCGGCATGGCAGGGCTCAACCAGGGCGACCGTCTGGAGTTCGACCTCGAGGTCGATCGCCGCGGCAAGCACTCGGCCGTCAATCTGGTCGCCCATAACGGCTGACCGGACCTCCGGGCCTGAACGGGCCGGGATGAGAGACATGAAACCCCGCCTGCGCTTCGGCGCGGCGGGGTTTTTTGTTGGATTTCAATACTGCCTTGGCTGGTTACACGCCCAGCCATTCCAACCCGAAAGGCAGGTCGTCAGTGGCATAATCCACCTGCAGTACCCTTCTGTTCATCGGTGCAGACGCTGCGTCAGAAGCATGGAGGATAGGTGTTGAATAGGCCCAGACATCACCCGCTTCGGCCAAACATGGCATTTGGCCGCATTCTGATACGACTTTAGCTATCTGACCAATCGCGATCCTGCCAAGTTTGTGAGACCCGGGCGCTATAAGGAGAGGCGCATTTGTAGCCGGAACATCATCAATGTGCGCCCGCAAGGTCACCATGCGGGCCAGCACCTCAAACGGCGGGGCGACGTGGATAATACCGTTTTTGACTGTCCACGGTCCGAAGCCATGTGCGTCGCGTCGTTGCTTTACACAGATCGTCCTGTCCTGATGCCAACCAAGCGACCAGTTCGCGTCCATTGACTTGTCGAACAAAATCGCCCTGACGGGACGAGCACAGCCCCCCAATATCTGTTCGGCAATTGATCCCAAAAACCCGTCGCAAGCCAAAGTAGGCTCCAGTGCAGGGATGCCCCATAAACGAACGCCAGCCTGACCTCCCGGAATATCCGAAATGGCTGTCAGAACTTGATCCATCTGAGCAGCCATGGCGGCTTTGAAAAGTAGCGCACCGTTTTTTGCGAAATGGGATGCAGCTTTAGCGTCCAGCATGTTGCTTCCTAAGCATGTCACCTCGTGCAGAGCAACAGCTACCAGTTTTCCGGCGAAAGCCGGAATCCAGGGCGGCTACAGCGCAACATCGCTTCTGGACTCCGGCTTTCGCCGGAGAGCGTTAGGATTCCGCTTTTCACCCCAATCCCGGTCTCCCGCGAAGGCGGGAGCCCATCTCCGGAGCGTGCCTGCAGACCAACCGGCAGGAGATGGGCCCCTGCGTTCGCAGGGGACCGGTCCGGGGACGGCGCGATGGGATATCGCCACCCCTCCCCCACTTTAATCAGTTGATTAAACCGTCAGCTCCTTTACCCCGCTTGGGCGAATCCATGAACGTTTCGGGGAGCCTTGCCATGTCCCATCTGTCCGCCGCCGAAGTCGATGCCATTGCCGAGAAGGTCGAACGGTTCATCCGCGATGTCGTCGCCCCCTTTGAACGCGATCCGCGCTGCGGCGCGCATGGGCCGTCGGAAGAGCTGGTGCTGGAGCTGCGCGCGCTTGCCCGCGAAGCAGGCGTGATGACGCCGCACATCCTGCCCGACGGCCGCCACCTCACCCAGGCGCAGACCGCAATCGTGCTGCAGAAATCGGGCCTGTCACCGCTCGGCCCCGTGGCCGTCAACACCGCCGCGCCGGACGAGGGCAACATGTATCTGCTCGGCAAGGTCGGCAGCCCGGAGCAGAAGGCGCGGTTCCTAAACCAGCTCGTCTCCGGCGAATCGCGCTCGGCCTTTTTCATGACCGAACCGGCCGAAGAAGGCGGCGCGGGCTCCGACCCGTCGATGATGAAGACCACCGCCAAGCTCGACGGCAACCATTGGGTGATCAACGGGCGCAAGGCGTTCATCACCGGGGCGGAAGGCGCAAAGGTCGGCATCGTGATGGCGAAATCGGATGACGGCGCGTGCATGTTCCTGGTCGATCTGCCCGATCCAGCGATCCGCATCGAGCGCGTGCTCGACACCATCGACAGCTCGATGCCCGGCGGCCATGCGGTGATCGCCATCGAAAACCTGCGCGTCCCCGCCGACCAGATGCTGGGCAATAGCGGCGAGGGCTTCAAATACGCGCAGGTGCGCCTCTCCCCTGCCCGGCTGTCGCACTGCATGCGCTGGTTTGGCGCGGCGACCCGCGCACACGAGATCGCGAGCGATTATGCCTGCCGCCGTCATGCGTTCGGCAAGCCCCTGGTCGATCACGAGGGCGTCGGCTTCATGCTGGCAGAGAACCTGATCGACCTGAAACAGGCCGAGCTGATGATCGCCTGGTGCGCCGGCGTGCTCGACACCGGCGAGCTCGGCACGGTCGAAAGTTCGATGGCCAAGGTTGCGGTATCGGAGGCGCTGATGCGCGTCGCCGATCGCTGCGTGCAGGTGATGGGCGGCAAGGGCGTCAGCGGCGACACGATTGTCGAGCAGGTGTTCCGTGAAATCCGCGCCTTCCGCATCTATGACGGCCCGACCGAAGTGCACAAATGGTCGCTCGCCAAGAAGATCAAGCGCGACCACAAGCACGCGACCGAAGGAGCCGCCGCATGAGCCTGAGCGCAGATCTGACCGGCCAGCGCATCCTGGTCACCGGCGCATCGAGCGAAGGCTTTGGCGCGCATTTCGCACGGCTGCTGGCAAAGAGCGGCGCGCATGTCATCGTCACCGCGCGCCGCCTTCCCGCGCTCGAGGCGCTGGTCGAGGACATCCGCAGCGCCGGCGGCAGCGCCGAGGCGATCCGCATGGATGTCGCCGATCTCGCCTCGGTGCGCGAAGGCATGGCGGCCGCCGGGGCGATCGACACCTGCATCAACAATGCAGGCGTCGCCGTCACCAAGCGTGCGCTCGACCAGACCGAGGACGATTACGATTTCGTGATGGGCATCAACCTCAAAGGTGCGTGGAATGTCGCGACCGAGGCGGCGCGCGGCATGCGCGAGCGCGGCGGCGGCAATATCATCAACACCGCCTCGATCACCGGCTTTCAGCCCGCAGCGGGCACCGGCCCCTATGCCGTGTCCAAGGCGGGCGTGCTGCACATGACGAAGCAGCTGGCGATGGAGCTGGCGCGGTTCAACATCCGCGTCAACGCGCTCGCCCCCGGCTATTTCCTCACCGATATCAACCGCGACCAGCTCTCTGGCGAGGCAGGCGAACCATTGCGCAAGCGCATCGCGATGCGGCGCTATGGCGAGCTGCCCGATCTCGACGGTCCGCTGCTGCTGCTCGCCTCCGACGCCAGCCGTTTCATGACCGGCAGCATCCTGACGGTCGATGGCGGGCATCTGGTGCATTCGCTCTGAGGCAGATTAGCCGCTCTGGACGACGCTGAGCAGGTTGCCGTCCGGGTCCTGGAACCAGGCGACACGTGCCGCTCCATCGGGCGCGGTCCAGATGCCGAGCGAGTCCTGGCCGAAGCCTTCATAGATCCTGGGCGCGATGCCGCGGCTGACCAGATGCTCCATGGTCTGCTCGATATCCTCGACCGACCAGCCAAGCGCCGGGTGCGGCGAGGCGGCATAGCCTTCGAGCTCGGTGATGCGGAGCACCGCGCTGCCCAGATCGAACACGGCGGCAAAGCCATCATCGGCAACGAACGCAAGCTGGAGCACGTCGCGATAGAAGCTTTCGGCGGCGCGGCGGTTGGCGGTGTTGATGAAGGTGACAGGCTTGGCGTGGGTGAGCGGCATGATGGCAACCCCTGCTGTGGCGTCGCGATTCGCGACACCTGCCGCGTATACCATCAAAACAGCTCCCGGCGAAAACCCCTGGCTTGACGCCATGACCAGCGCCGCGCCAAGCTTCGCTGCATGATCGAAAACGCAAGCACCGAAGCGGCCATCCGGCTTGATCCGCAATGGCGAGAGGCATTGGCCGGTGAGTTCGCCGCGCCGTATATGGCCGATCTCAAGCGCTTCCTGCTCGAGCGCAAGGCGGCGGGCGCGCGCATCTTTCCGCCGGGCAGCCACTGGTTCCGCGCGCTCGATCTGACCCCGCCCGACAAGGTGCGCGTCGTCATTCTGGGGCAGGACCCGTATCACGGCCCCGGCCAGGCGCATGGCCTGTGCTTCAGCGTCCGCCCCGGTGTGCCGGTGCCGCCCTCGCTGGCGAATATCTACAAGGAACTGCAGCGCGATCTCGGCATCGCACCGCCGCGCCACGGCTTTCTTGAACATTGGGCCGGCCAGGGCGTGCTGCTGCTCAATGCTGTGCTCACCGTCGAGATGGGCGATGCCGGGTCGCACCAGGGCAAGGGCTGGGAGCGGTTCACCGATGCAGTGATCGCCCGGGTCAATGCGCTGGAGCGCCCGGTCGTGTTCCTCCTCTGGGGGAGTCATGCGCAAAAGAAGGCGGCGGGCGTCGATAGCGTCGATCGCGGCGGACGGCATCTGGTGCTGAAGGCCCCGCACCCCTCGCCGCTCTCGGCACATCGCGGCTTTCTGGGCTGCGGCCATTTCAGCCAGGCCAATGCGTTTCTGATGGCGCAGGGGCAGGAGCCGATCGATTGGCGGTTACCCGAGAGTATCGACAGCGCCTAAACCTGCGCCGGATCGTCAATGCTGTTCAGGATCGCGCGAACATCGGCAATGAAATCCTGCCAGATTGCGCCTTCCTGGCCATTGTTCAGCAAGAGTCGGGGGCAGTTCTTGCCCGACCAGTGCCGGTGCGTCACCACCCGGGTCTCGGGTTCGAGGTTCAGGTCGTAGCACAGACAGGCGATCAAGGTCTTGGCCCGGTCGAACGCCCTGTTCTGGTTGATGCCCTTGTTCATGCAGATCTCTATGCCCAGACTTTGGGCATTGCCCTGGCTCGATCCGGCATGCCAGCCGACCTCGTTGAGCGGCAGATGCCGGACGCAGCTGTCGTCATCCACGGTGAAATGCCAGGATACCCAGCGCTTGCTACCGTTATGGATATAATATCCGGTCTTCGATAGGAAATTTGCGTGCGCCTCGGCATCGGCTCCGATGCTCGAGTTGTCGGTATTGTGCACCGTGATGTACCTTGGCAGCAGCGGTGATCCGCTGCGATTGCTGCGACCTTGCGGGATATGGCTGATCGACAGCATCAGGCTTCTGCCCAGTTCACCTCGGGTCGGCATGGCGGTCTCTCCTTCGCAGGCTGTCTGGAGCAGCGGACGCAGGCTAGAGCGAACAGGCGGCGCGAGTCACATTATCGGTCGTTCATCATCATTTTATCGGAACACCGCCCGCGTGACAGCAAATCCGACCAGCGCCGACGATCCGGTGAGGAACGTGCCCCAGATGATGTCGAGCACGGTGATCTTCGTGTGCCAGGTGGCGAGCGTCGCCTGGTTGGTGAGATCATAGGTCATGTAGCAGAAAAAGCCGAGCAGCGCGCCCTTGACCAAAGCGGTCTGCCAACGGCCATCGGCGAGCGCGGGCACGACCGCGAATATCTGGATGCCCGCAATGTAGAGCACATAGAAGACCACGGCGGGCGCGAGCCGGAACGAGGGCGCGAGCAGATCGCCGAGCAGTGGTTGATAGAGCCGCGGGGCCATGGTTTTCAGCCACACGCTGTCGATCAGCGCAAAGGCGAGCCCGGTGAACAGATAGGCGGCGGCATAGCGGAGCATGGCGAGGCTTTCGGCCAGAGGGATAGGTCGGACGATGCGGTCAGGCGCCAACGCGCGTCAAGCGGGTGCGGTTGCGGGTGAGCCACTCGCTCTTGTCGTCGTCGAGAAAATCGACCTCTTTGAGCGTCTCGACCTTATCGCCATCGCGCACGGTGGTGAGCCTGAGCGTTGCGGGACGATCGTCGTCGCTGCCCTTGGTTTCCTCGATCATCGTCCAGTGCGTCGCATCGCGCGAGGCCGGATCGATGCGCACCGCATAGGTCGTCACCTCGACCGCTCGCCCCTTGCGCAACAATGCGACCGCGACCGTCGACGCCTTTCCATCGAAAAGCTCGCCCGTCGTGATGCGGACGTTGCCGACCTTGGGCCCATCGTCGAAATCGGACACGCGCAGCATCGTCGCGCCATCGCCCTGATCGATGACGCGCGTCTTGACCGGAATACTGAACCAGCGATTGGCCGAATAATCGAGATAGCCCAGCTCGCCTTCCCACGACCCTGCCAGGCTGGCACGGGCGGCGGCGGCATTAGGGGCGGAAGAGGACGCTGGCTGGGCACTTGCCGCAGAAACGGGAACCAGACTGAGCGCAAGCAAGGCATATCGGAACATCATGGCCCCCTTTTGTGTGTTGCTGGGCCAGCTACGCGACCATCGCCTGCGCAGATGCGCCGCTCATTCCATCGGCTTGGGCTGCCACAGTTCGATCTTGCGGCCTTCGGGGTCCATGATGTGCGCGAACAGCCCGTTCGCCTCGGCGGGGAAGGTCTTGACCGGCTCCACCCCTTCGGCGGCGCAGCGGGCGAGCACGGACTCGAGATCGTCGACCATCAGGTTGAACATGAACTCCTTGGTCGAGGGCGCGAAATACTCGCTGCTTTGCGCGAACGGCGAAAACACCGTGCCAGCGCCAGGGTGATTCGCGGCGTCCTGCGGCAAAAAGACGAGCCCGCCCCAGTCATCGAAGGCAAGGCCCAGCACGCGGCTGTACCAGGCACGCAACGCATCAGGGTCCGGCGATTTCAAGAACAGCCCGCCCAGCCCGATGACCTTGCCCATATGCCGCCTCCGTATCGCGAGTCGGAGTCCAAGATATCATGAAGTCGATGCCAGAAAAAAGGAAACCCGCCGATGTTGCCACCGGCGGGGTAACCTTTTTCCTCCCCAGGAAAACTTTATCGGTCAGACATGTTTTAACAACGCAGTACCGATCACCATGAACCGACTGCTCAAGAGAACTGGTTCATCGTGTTGTTGACGCCGCCGGCCTTCAGCGCCGCCTCGCCAGCGAAATATTCCTTGTGAGCATCGCCGATGTCGCTGCCAGACATGTTCTGGTGCTTCACGCATGCGATTCCCTGACGGATCTCCTGCCGCTGGACGCCGAGTACATAACCCAGCATGCCCGCTTCTCCAAAATATTCCTTCGCGAGGTTGTCGGTGGAGAGCGCAGCCGTGTGATAGGTCGGCAGCGTGATCAGGTGGTGGAAGATGCCGGCGCGGCGCGCACCATCGGCCTGGAAGGTGCGGATGCGCTTGTCGGCGGCGATGCCGAGTTCGGTATCGTCATACTTCGCATCCATCAGTGCGCTGCGATCATATTCGGAGACGTCCAGGCCTTCCTTGACCATCGCGTCATAGACCTGCTGGCGGAAGTTCAGCGTCCAGTTGAACGATGGCGAGTTGTTGTACACCAGCTTGGCATTGGGAACGACTTCGCGGATGCGGTCCATCATGCCAGCAATCTGCTCGACATGCGGCTTTTCGGTCTCGATCCACAGCAGGTCCGCGCCGTTCTGCAGCGAGGTGATGCTGTCGAGCACGCAGCGGTCCTCGCCAGTGCCTTCGCGGAACTGGAAGAGGTTGCTGGGCAGACGCTTCGGGCGCAGCAGGCGGCCGTTGCGGTTGAGGATGACATCGCCGTTGCGCGCGGTGGCGGGGTCGATCTCCTCGCAGTCGAGGAAGCTGTTATACTGGTCGCCGATATCGCCCGGCTCGTGGCTGACCGCGATCTGCTTGGTCAGGCCGGCACCCAGCGAGTCGGTGCGGGTGACGATGACGCCATCCTCGACGCCCAGTTCCAGGAACGCATAGCGGCAGGCGCGGATCTTGGCGAGAAAGTCCTCGTGCGGCACGGTGACCTTGCCGTCCTGGTGGCCGCACTGCTTTTCGTCCGACACCTGATTCTCGATCTGCAGCGCGCAGGCCCCTGCTTCGATCATCTTCTTGGCGAGCAGATAGGTGGCCTCCGCATTGCCGAAACCGGCGTCGATATCGGCGATGATCGGCACGACGTGTGTCTGGAAATTCTCGACCTGACCCAGCAGTTCCTGCTCCTTCGCGGTGTCGCCAGCGGCGCGCGCCTTGTCGATTCCGCTGAACAGCAGGTCGAGCTCGCGCGCATCGGCCTGACGCAGGAAGGTATAGAGTTCCTCGATCAGCGCGGGCACGCTCGTCTTTTCGTGCATCGACTGATCGGGCAGGGGACCGAATTCGCTGCGCAACGCGGCGACCATCCAGCCTGACAGGTACAGATATTTGCGCTTGGTGGTGCCGAAATGCTTCTTGATCGCGATCATCTTCTGCTGCGCGATGAAGCCGTGCCAGCAGCCCAGCGACTGGGTGTATTGCGACGGATCGGCATCATAGGCGGCCATGTCCTCGCGCATGATCTTCGCGGTATAGCGAGCGATGTCGAGACCGGTCTTGAACCGGTTCTGCAGCTGCATGCGCGCGACGGATTCCGGATTGATGCCGGTCCAGCGGCCCTGCTTGCTGGCAACGAGCTGTTCGTTGGCGCGGATGTGATCGGTATAGGACATGGGGCTTTCCTCTTGCGAATCAGGCAGTGTCATAAATTGACAGCTGATGCTGCTGATTTACGCGACATGAGCCGGATCACCGCATCATTGCTGCAAGAATCTTGTCTAATTGCGGCAAGTGCGAAGGCCTTGCTTTGTCATTGTGTAAATTTATTCACAACAATCCGAGCTTCGCGCAATCGTCTTGATCTGTTGCACCGCAGCATTATATCGGGCCGCGCGGTGTCCCCCCACATGCTCTCGCCCCGGCGGAGCACCATCCTTCATGGAATTCATCCGATGATCGCCAGAACCCTTGCGAGCCTTGCCCTGTTTGCCAGCATCAGCACGCCCGCGCTTGCCCAGGCCGTAGCCGACCAGCCGCCCGCGCCTGCCGCGGAAGAAAAGAAGGAGCAGGCGCCCGCCAAGCCCGGACCGACACCCGAACAGCTCCGACTTCTGGCGACCGCTGCGGCGATGTCGCAGTCGGTGTTCGCCAAGGACTTCTACATGACCGTGGGCCTGGGGGCGGGCATGGTGCCCAGCTACGAAGGTTCGGACCAGTATGTCTTCTTCCCTGCGCCGATCATCCAGGGCAGCTACAAGGGCTATAATTTCGCTGCGCGCGGCCCGGGCCTGTTCGTCGATCTGGTCAAGGACCCGGTGCTGCCCAAGGTCGAATTCATCGCCGGCCCGATGTTCCGCGTCCGGCCCGAGCGCAACAACCGCATCCGCGATGCCGTGGTCAAACGGCTGGGCGACTTTCCGATCGCGCTCGAGCTCGGCGCATCGGGCGGGGTCAAGATCAACCGCATCTTCGGCCGTTTCGACAGCATGACCTTCACCACCGACGCGCTGTTCGACGTGACCGGCGTGCATTCGGGCGCGATCGTCACGCCGCAGGTCAGCTATAACCGGCTGCTCGGCACCAAGGGCGTGGTCAACGTCTCCGCCTCGGCCGATTTCGTCGATGGCGATTATGCCAATACCTATTTCAGCATTGATGCTGCCGGCAGCGCTGCATCGGGTCTGCCGCGCTTCCGTGCCGATGGCGGATTGAAGTCGCTGCAGACCTCGGTCCTGCTCGGCCTCGACCTGTCGGGCAACGCGCTTGATGGCGGCTGGGGCGTGTTCGCGCTCGCCAGCTATTCGCGGCTGCAGGGCGATTTTGCCGACAGCCCGATCGTGTCGATCCGCGGCGATGCCAACCAGTATTTCGGCGGCGTCGGCGTGACCTACACCTTCTGATTTTCGGAATGGCCCCGCGCGCCGGCACGACGCGCGGGGCCATTCACCCTCAGTTGTTACCGCTGATCAGGTCGCCAAACGCGCCGAGCGCAGAGCCTTCGCCCCGGTTCTGACCGCCGCGCGGTCCTGCGGCGGCCAGCATCCGCCCGGCGAGCCGCGAGAAGGGCAGCGACTGGATCCACACATGGCCCGGCCCGCGCAGCCGCGCGAAGAACAGACCCTCGCCGCCGAACAGCGAGGTCTTGATGCCGCCCGCCGAGACCAGGTCGAAATCGACATTGCCGGTGAACGCGGCGATGCAGCCGGTATCGACATGCAGCTCCTCGCCCGCCCGCAGCTCGCGTTCGACGATCGTGCCGCCCATCTGCGCGAACACCATGCCATCGCCCTCAAGCTTCTGCATGATGAAGCCCTCGCCGCCGAACAGCCCGGTGAGGATGCGCCTCTGAAAGTGGATGCCGATCGACACGCCCTTGGCCGCGGCCAGAAAGCTGTCCTTCTGGCAGATCAGACGCCCGCCGTAGCGCGACAGGTCGATCGGCAGGATCGATCCCGGCACCGGCGCACCAAAAGCGACGCGCGCCTTGCCCGATCCGGTATGCGTGAACACGGTGGTGAACAGGCTCTCGCCGGTGACCAGACGTTTGCCCGCGCCGAGCAGCTTGCCCATGAAGCCGCCGCCCTGATCGTCGCTGCCATCGCCGAACACCGTGGTCATCTCGATCGACGGGTCCTTCCAGACCATCGACCCGGCCTCCGCCACCGCGCTCTCGCCGGGGTCGAGCTCGATCTCGACAAACTGCAGTTCCTGGCCCTTGATCTCGTAATCTATCTCGTGCGCGGGCATGGTTCTCTCCTGTTGATGCTGGGTAGCGCGATCCTAATCGCCGCCTGTGACAGCAGCAATGCGACAGGTCATAGGCCTGTCGATTGTTCAGGGTCGAGGGGGCGCGCCATGGTGCCATGAATTGGCGTCAGCTCGAGAAATAGACATACCAGGCAATCAGCAGCACCACGCGGGGGGCAAAGGAGGATCCGGTCGCCGCCGCCAGCGTTATCGCGGCCAGTGCTGCAGACGCGCCGGTGCCCAGCGCGAACAGCAGCGGCTCGCCCGATCCCCGCACGATCGCGGCGGGCAGCGCGAGCAGCAGCGACCATGCCAGCCCCGCAACCACAAACGCCGCCCGGCGCAGCATCGGCGGGGTCGCCGTCGTTGCCGTGAGCTTGAGCAGCCCGCGCGCTTCGCAGCGCCCGGCATGCGCGCTCAGCGCGAAGACGAGCAGCAGCAGCGCCGCCGGACTGCCGATGTGCCGATAGTCGCCGGAAATCCCTGCGAGCGCCGCTGCCATCGCGAGCACAAGAAACAGCCGCCCCGCCCCGATCAGCCGGAATTCGGCCAGTACCAGCCCCGGCAGCGCCGATCGCGCCGCACGAGCGGGCGGCGCATCGGCGCGCGCGGCCGGCGGTGGCCCGGCGGAGAGAAGCTTCGCAATGCGCCCCTGTCCGGCCTGCTTGCGCCCCGACCGGTGCGGGCGATAGATCAGCCCCGCGACCAGCACCAGCACCACCGCAATCCCGATCCAGGCCAGCCGCGCGGCCATATAGCCCGGTGCGTGCAACCCGGCGGCAACGTCCAGATCGATACGCCCCGGCTTGAGCGTGGCCGGGTCCACTCCGCCGATCTGGACATTCATCTCGCCCGCTGGCGCAGGCCCGGCAAGCGGGCGGACGAAGCCGGGATGGTCGAGCAGATTGGCGGTGAAGGACGATGGCTGGTCCGCCGCGACGATCGGCATGACGATCGAGGTCATCCACACGAAGAAATAGGCAAGATCCCCCAGCGCACCGCGCAGCCAAGGCACGGCATCGAACAGGATGCGCAGGGCGGCGAGCGCGACCAGCGGCGGCGCAGCGATCAACCACAAGGGATAGGCGATCTGCCACGGGCTGTACGGCCCGCTTACCATCAGCCAGCCGAGGAACCAGCCCGCCAGCGTCAACGCGCCGAGCGTGCCGAGCATCACCGCCGCATCGGCGGCGAACCGCCCCAGCAGCATCGCGATGCGCGGCGCGGCGGTCACCTCTTCCACCTGCCAGGGCTGGCGGCGATTGGTATTGGCGCGCAGGTAAATGTAACCGGCGGGCAGCAGTAGCGTCGTCACCACGATACCCAGCCACACGCCGAGCATCGCCGATGTCAGCACCGGCAGCTGGTCGGCGACCGCGATTGCCACACCCCGGCCGCTCTCGTCCGAGATCATGAAGCGCGCGCCGATGGGCGCGATCAGCAGCAGCAGCCACAGCCCCCAGCTGCGCCGATAGCGCGTCAGGCTAGTGGCGAACGAGGAACGCAGCACCGCCGCCGGTTGTGGCACCGGCGTCATTGCGGCGCGACCCGGCCCTGATCGACCCGCAGCACCTGCACCGCCTGGGGTGCGAGCGCATCGGCCAGATGCGTGGTCATCACCACCACCGCCTCGCGCGCCCGCTCGACGATCAGCGAGCTGACCGAAGCCGCCGTCTCGCCATCGAGCTCTGCCGTCGGCTCATCGAGCGCGAGCAGCCGCGGCGCACCGAGCATGGCTTGTGCAAACACCAGCCGCCGCCGCATGCCGCCGGAAAAGGTCGAAATGCGGTTGTTGATATCGGCATGCAGCCCAATCCGCTCGGTAATCGCGCCGAACTGCAGGTCGGCAGAGCGCGCATCGAGTCCCTTCAACGCCGCCATGTGCAGCGCAAATTCGCGCGCGGTCAGGTCCTCGGGCAGATCGACCGCCTGCGGCGCATAGCCCAGCGTCGCGCGCAGAGCCTTGCGCGCGCCCGGCAGCGCCGCCCCGTCCCACGCGATCGTCCCCGCATTGGGCTTCTCCGCCGTAGCGAGCAGCCTGAGCAAGGTAGACTTCCCCGCCCCGCTCGGCCCGACCAGCAGCGTCAGGCCGGTGGGAAAGGTGGCGGAAATGCCGTCAAGCACGCGCTTGCGGCCATAGGATCGGGAGATGTCGGTCAACGTCAGCATGGTGGTGTATTATAGCAGCAATACACATGTCGCAAGCGGATTTCGCTGGCCATGCCGCGCGCACCGTCCTAATCTGAGCCCCATCCCCGGGGAGCCGAGCGGCTGAGAGGTGGGTTTGCGCCCCACGACCCGTTGAACCTGAACCGGCTGATACCGGCGGAGGGAGGGAGCGGCGTTGTTCATCCATGCGCCCGCATCCGCTCTCCCGCCGTACAAGGAGAGCAAGACAATGGCTGATATCCATGCCCGCACCGAAATCGGCGTGACCACCGGGCCCATTCGCGGCAGCCGCAAGATCCATGTCGCAACCAAATCGGGCAGCGGCATCCGCGTCGCGATGCGCGAGATCGATCTCGCCGGTGGCGAGCCTTCGGTCCGCGTCTATGACACCTCGGGCCCCTATACCGACCCCCATGCGCATATCGATATTTCCGCGGGTCTGCCCGAGCTGCGCCGCGACTGGATCCTGGCGCGTGGCGATGTCGATCATGTCCCGCAGCGCGAGGTTCGCCCCGAGGACAATGGCCGGCTCGGCCCCGATCGTTCGGGCGGGGTGCCTCCCTTCCCCAATGTCCGCAAGACCGTGCTGCGCGCCAAGCCCGGCATGAATGTCAGCCAGATGCATTATGCGCGCCGCGGCATCATCACCCCCGAGATGGAATATGTCGCCGAGCGCGAGAATTTGGGCCGCGAGCGGCTCAAGGAATATCGCCGCGACGGCAACAGCTTCGGTGCGTCGATCCCCGATTACGTGACGCCGGAGTTCGTCCGCGACGAGGTGGCGCGCGGCCGCGCGATCATCCCCAGCAACATCAACCATCCCGAAACCGAACCGATGGCGATCGGCCGCAATTTCCTGGTCAAGATCAACGCCAATATCGGCAACAGCGCGGTCGCATCGGACGTCGCGTCCGAGGTCGACAAGATGGTCTGGTCGATCCGCTGGGGCGCGGACACGGTGATGGACCTTTCCACCGGACGCAATATCCACGACACGCGCGAATGGATTCTGCGCAACAGCCCCGTGCCGATCGGCACCGTGCCGATCTATCAGGCGCTGGAAAAGGTCGGCGGCATTGCCGAGGAGCTGACCTGGGAAATCTTCCGCGACACGCTGATCGAGCAGGCCGAGCAGGGCGTCGACTATTTCACCATCCATGCCGGCGTGCGGCTGGCGTACATTCCGATGGCGGCGAAACGCGTCACCGGCATCGTCTCGCGCGGCGGCTCGATCATGGCCAAATGGTGCCTGGCGCATCACAAGGAATCGTTCCTCTACGAGCATTTCGACGAGATCACCGAGATCATGAAGGCGTACGACATCGCCTATTCGCTGGGCGATGGCCTGCGCCCCGGATCGATCGCGGATGCCAATGACGAGGCGCAGTTCAGCGAGCTCTACACGCTGGGCGAACTCACCCATCGCGCGTGGAAGGAAGACGTGCAGGTGATGATCGAAGGCCCCGGCCATGTGCCGATGCACAAGATCAAGGAGAATATGGAAAAGCAGCTGGAAGTGTGCGGCGAAGCGCCTTTCTACACCTTGGGCCCGCTCACCACCGATATCGCGCCGGGATATGACCATATCACCAGCGGCATCGGCGCGGCGCAGATCGGCTGGTATGGCACGGCGATGCTCTGCTATGTCACGCCCAAGGAGCATCTGGGCCTGCCCGATCGCGACGATGTGAAGGTCGGCGTGGTCACCTACAAGCTTGCGGCGCACGCGGCGGACCTCGCCAAGGGCCATCCGGCGGCGCAGGTGCGCGATGATGCCTTGAGCAAGGCGCGCTTCGAATTCCGCTGGCGCGACCAGTTCAACCTCTCGCTCGATCCCGATACCGCCGAGGAATTCCACGACCAGACCCTGCCGGCGGAAGGCGCCAAGACCGCGCATTTCTGCAGCATGTGCGGCCCCAAATTCTGCTCGATGCAGATCAGCCAGGAGGTGCGCGACTTTGCCACCAAGCAGAACCAGGGCGTGGAAGGCTTTATCGCAACGGGCCCCAGCGGCGCGGAAACGGCAGCCGCGAGCCGCGAGGCCGCGCTCAAGGGCATGGCCGAGATGAGCGAGCGCTTCAAGCAGGAGGGCGGGGAACTGTATCTTCCGGCCGAGTGAGGCGGAATGCCTACCCTGCTAAGGCTTGATGGTTTTCGGTTCTATTTCTTCAGTCACGAACCGAACGAGCCGCCCCATGTCCACGTGGACAAGGGAGCGGCGACCATCAAGCTTTGGCTGGCCCCGGTTTCCGTTGCACGGAGCCGGGGCTTTCGTGCGCACGAGATCGGTGGCATAATTGCCGTCGTGGAAGAGCATCGCACGATGTTTCTGGAGAAATGGCATGAATATTTCAGCTAAGCTCACCGACGAGCGCGTGCTGGACGTGCGCTTTGACGATCACAGCCTGATCGTGGATCTGATGGACGGCCGGACCATTTCTGCTCCGCTGGCCTGGTATCCCAGGTTGTTGAATGCCAGTGCCAGGCAGCGGACAGTGTGGGAGACGTGCGCAGGCGGATATGGCATCCACTGGCCCGAACTCGACGAGGATTTGAGCACCGAAGGCCTGTTGCGGGGGGCACCTGCGGCAAAGGCGGCATAGCCACGTGCCCGCACATGATGTCAGAATCGTGTGAGGAATGCGCTGCTCTCTGTACTCAAGTTGCGCAGGAATGCCATCCGGATCAAGTTGCCTTTCCGGCCCCAAATCACGAATAACCTTCCCCTTTTTTCCAGCCCCGAGTTCCCGCATGACCCGCACCCTGCTTACCCTCGCCCTTGCCACCCTTCCCGTCACCGCCTGCGCACAGGACGCGCCGCCGACCGCCGAGCGCGAGACGCCGGTCATTACCGGCGGCTGGAGCAAGGCTGCGCTCACCCCCGAGATCGAGGCGGTGGCGGTATGGGCGTTCAACGCGATGGACGTGCCCGGCGCGGAACTGGCCGAGATCGAGAATATCAGCCAGCAGGTCGTGGCGGGGATGAACTATCGCATGGACCTGGTGTTCACCGATGGCCGCCGCTGGCGGGTGCAGGTGTACCAGAACCTCGCGGGCGAGCGCAGCCTGACCAGCGCACAGGCGGTGAAATAGCCGCAGCGGCGCCCATGTGCATCGGTCGTGCCCGCCAGTCACGGGCTTGTTGACGCGCCAGCGGGCCGGCACGCGTCCCCCCGGGGTGATCTTCTTCTGCACAGATCGATGAGTGCGCTGATCGGGCTGATGGCGCTCGCCTTTGCCCATTACCGGCGCAAGGGCAGTCGAGCAGGCGATGCGCCCGCGGGACTGGCAGCCGGCCGAGAGCTAAATGATCCGTTCCGGATGCATTTTACCTTGTCTGGCTCCCCGCCACTCGCTGCGCGCGCTATGCTATCCGACGCACAAGCTGCACCTGGCGGGGATTTGCCATGGCGGACTCGAAGTCATTGCTGCTATCGATCGCATTGGCATCCGCCATGCTCGCCCCGGAGACGGCATCGGGCCTGGTCGCCGACGCAGCGCCCAAGGCAGAGGCAAGGCCGATGGACTTTTCGCACGTCACAAGCCGCGCCCAGGCCGATGCACTGGTCGAGCGCGGCGAGCTGGTGAAGATCTGGCTCTATCCCAAAAGGTTCGGGGGGCCGAATGACAAGTACAATATCGGCTATGTCCCCGCGGGCACCGAAGTCGCGCTCGATTTCGCGCATGACCGGATCAGCGGGCTGATCGATCTGAAAGCGATCGATCGCATGACCGTGAAGCCGGAATATCGCGGGAAGAGCAAGGTGCTCACGGCGATCACCTATGTCTGCCACGGCGCGCCGGACAAGCCGCCGATCACGATCAGCATCGACATCTGGTGACGGTTTCGCCCGATTACCCCGCGCTGCGTGGAGCCTTGCGGCGGCGGCTGGCGCGGAGGATGTCTGTCATCTCGTCGATCAACTCGCGGCCCTTGATCCCATCCTCGGTCTTGTCGTCCGGGTCCGCCTCGAAATGCGCGCGCATCCTGTCCGACATCTCGACCAGCCGGGCATAGGTTTCCTCACCGAGCTGGCGGCGGATGACCTTCAGCCCCTCATTGAGCTGGTGGAAGTTCGTGTCGATATCCTCTTCAAAATCCCAAGGCAGTCTGGATTTGAACTTTGGCGCGGACAGCATCATCGAACCGAGTTGGTGCACGACATCGCCAACGCTCTGCGGGATGTAAAGCTTATCAAGTGGCAGAACTGGCCTGGACATGTCACTTCCCCGGTTTCTTTATGACGTAGCTGCTTCCTGATCCGAGCCGAGTGGGGCGCAAAATCACGACAGCATCCGGCTGAAAGTCAGAGCGAAAAAACCCGCGAATTTGTGGGGTAGAGGGCAGCTTTCTCGCAATCGTGGAGTCATACGCAATCTTTCCCACACGTAAATCCGGAATGCGGTAAGTTCTGTCCGTTCCCGATGTATCATATTCGCGCCCAACAACCCGGACCTGCTTCCCTGCTCCCTGTTCAATCCCGTGCTGGGCAAACAACTGCTTCATATCCTTCCTGACGGTACGGTCGATGTAATTGCCGAGCGGTTCATTTGGCGAAAGCCGTGTTGTGAGACGGCGAGCAGCGAGGAGCTCAAGCCCCTCTGCATAGGCCCGATCGACGCTCGCTTGCATGCGCTGAGCTACCTCCACCTGCAGCGGCCCCATATCCCCCAGCTTGGTGTAGCGCGCCGCCGCCCGATGCATCCTGAGGTTCCGGATCTCGTTGATCTGCCCCTCCAACGTGGTCGCAGGGCCAAGGCTCTGGTAGCGGAAATCGGGATCCACCTGCCTGATCTGCGCGATCAGCTTCTTAACCTCGGCATCCGCCAGCTCGGTCGTCAGGCGGCGCGAGGGGCCGGTAATGTCGAGCGCATTGTCGGCAAGCGCGATGATCGCTCCGCCCGGAGCGTTGCTCAGACCCGGAAAGGTCTGCTCCAGCGTCATCGGGTCGTAGCTGGGCCGGCGCTGGTTGCCACCGATTCGGGCTCGCGGATTGGGCTTGTAATTGGCGAGCGTCAGCTGCGGCTGCGCCGCCGGTGCACTGGAGTTTGGAGCGGCACGTCCGCGCAGCGAGCGACGCGCAGTACCCGATCGCTTGCCGCCCGGAGCGAAGGTGAACTACCCGTTGTCGGGATCGTGATACGGGTTGAACTTGCGCTCCAGGCGATGCCGCGTCGCGGCGATATCGGGGCCTCTGCCCGTCCTCAGATAAAGTTCAAAAGCGCGCCGATAGCTGTAGGCCCGAGCATCGAGTGGGGGACAGGCGTTCATGAATTGCTCCCTTTCACCAAGGGAACAATTCATGAACAAATCCTACACTTCAACCCAGTTTACCGATTTGGTTATTTCTCTGAGCATTATCTAACCAGAGGCTGCGATCGCTTGCCGATTGACGGTGCTCGAATGTCCGCATCGGCAACGCTGCGTCGCATCGCCACCACGACCCAGGCGATCAGGGTCACCACCAGCGGCGCCATCAGCGAGAGCGTCTGTCCGTTCCTGGCAGGCGCAAGCCCATCGGGCAGATAGGATGCGACAAAGCCGTAACCTGTCGCGACCCAGCATAGCAGCAGCAGCACGGCCTGCTCCCATAAGCGGGTGCGAGCCAGCAGATCGGGCAGGATGAAGGCCAGCGCCACGCCCAGCAGGCACAGATCGTAATCATAGGCATAGGGGCTGACGAACACGGTTGCCGCGCAGGCTGAGGCGGCGAGCCAGCGCGGGGGCAGCGCGCGATACCAGCCGATCAGCAGTAACCCCAGGGCGATCACGGCCCCCGCACCCTGGATCGCAAAGGCGAGCCCCGGTTCCGCGCCAAAGCGGAAGGCCGACGCATAGGGCGAAATCATGCGGTACATCGGATAGCGCCCCTCTGACAGGAACACGCCGGATTCGCGCACGCCGTCGATGAACGCGATCCAGATCGAGGGGCCAAAGGCGATGGTCGCGGCGAGAAGCGCGGCAGCGACCGTGACGGCCGCGATCGCTACCGTCTGCCAGCGGCGATGCGCCAATGCGAGCAGCGCCAGCCCTGCGGCGAGATGCGGCTTGATCACCATCAGCCCGAGCGGCAGGCCCGCACCCGGCCTTTGCGCCAGCAGCGCGAGCAGGAACCACCCGGTCAGGGCGCCGGTCAGGAACCCGTTCTGGCCGGTCATCACCGTCAGCACGATGATCGGGGTCATGGCGAGGATGACGCCGGGGAGGAAAGGCCCCGCGATCCGGCGGAGCACCGTGACGTAGAGCGCCAGGGTGAGCCCCGTGAACAGGCCATAGGCCAGGCCGAGCGGCAAGGCCGCCAATCCGGTCACGAACAGGGTGAAGGGCGGCGGATAGGTCCAGGGCATGAACACCTTGACCCCTGTAGCGTCCTTCTGCGCGCGGGCCATCTTGCGGGCGTCATAGCCATCCGCCGCGCGGCCCTGCAGGCCCAGCGTGCCCGCCACGTGAAAGGCGTGAAAATCGACCACAGCGGGGCTGCCGCCTTCGGCGACCGGGCGCTGATAGGATATCGCGGCGAAGACGAGCAGCATCGCGATCAGCGTCAGCACCCCCTTGAGCAACCATGGGCGCGTGGCGAGGCCGCGCGGGGGAACATGCGTCGGGGTCAGATCGGGCACGGGCATCGGCGTGTGCCTCATCCAGGCAGCCGAACGGCCCGCCGGGCGGGCGGCAGCTCTTGAGCCGGTTCAGTCTGGCGCATTGATCGGTCCCCGCTGGCTTGCGCGCGCCAGCATGCAGGGGACGGGGCTTCAATTTGGTTAACGCGCTGTCACCATTTCGGACAGGACGGTGGCCGCCCCGAGGTCTGGCTCACAGATAATATTTGATCTTCACCCGCTGGCTGGTGCCGCTGCCTTGTGCGACGAACACGACCTGCGAAAAGCGCGGCGGGCCAAAGCTGAAGCTGGGGTTGCGCGAAAAGCCGATGCCTTCCTTGGGAATGCCGGCAAAGGTATCGAGCTTGTTGTTGCCATTCTCGTCATGGACGATCGCCAGCGCATATTGCCCCGCGGGCAGGTTCTCGAACCGCGCCATGCCGTCCTTGGCCCGCGCTGTCAGGCGGTGGGCGTTCCTGTCCTTCTCGCAATCGGGAAAGCTCTTCTCGTTCGCGGTCAGGCACAGCTGCAGCAGCCCCTTGGCCGAGCGCAGGTTCTCGACCGAAATCTCGACCGTGCTCAGCGGCGCGGCGCCCGGCAACGTGGCGAGCGCGATGAAACCGATTGCGCACGTAGGAAGCAGCTTACCCATGTCTTTCTCCGGATCAGGCCGAACGGGTGGCATCGCTGAGCGATGCGTCCTCGCGCGGTCGCGACTTTCTGTCCTGAAAGGCCCCCAGCCCTTTGTCGGTCCCGCATAGCCTGTCCCAGAAGCGGAAATAAAGTCCATAATTGCAAGTATAGCGGGCGTGGTGCAGTTGATGATGGCTCGCGGTTATCAGCCCCTTGCCTAACCGCCCCTGAACCAGCCAGCGCGGAAACAGCTCCCAGCCCATATGGTTGGTCACCCCCATCAGCGTCATGATGAACAGGACGAGGCCCAGCATCGCGGCATGAATGGGGATGAGGAACACCAGCGCCGGGATGACGACTGCCCCGGTCAGCGCCTCTATGGGGTGGAAGCTCATCGCCGCCCAGGCGGTCGGCGGGCGGCTGTCGTGATGCACCGCATGCGCGATGCGGAACCATTTCGGCACGTGCATCCAGCGGTGCGTCCAGTAGAACCAGGTATCGTGCGCGAACAGATAGAGCAGCACCGACAGCGGGAGATACCAGAGCGGCCAGGCGTTCCAGTCGGTATAGATCTCGGTCCACCCCCGGTTCTGCCAGCCCCAGGCAACGATGCCCGTGGGGATGCCATAGATCGCCGCGCTGTAGAGCGACCAGCGGATTTCCCGGCCGATCTGCGGCTTCAATCCCTGGTACAGCCCCGGACGCACCTTGTCGGTCAGCCAGGCGAACAGCCCGCTGGTGATCAGATAGCGCACCCCGACGATCAGCGTCATCGCGATGGCGGACAGCACGATATGCGAGGAACCCAGCATCCGCCTGCTGTAGCGTGCTTCGCCTGCGCTGCAAAGCGGCCCTTCCGCCCTTCCATCGCAGTGTCGCCTGCGCTAGGGCGGAACGAACATGAAATCCCCGCGCAATATTTCCAGCAAGACGCTCAAATGCGATGTCGCGATTCTCGGCGGAGGTCTTGCCGGCGGGCTGATTGCGCTCGCGCTGCGCCGCAAGCGGCCCGAGCTCGAGGTGCTGCTGATCGAGGAAAGCGCTTCGCTGGGCGGCAACCATATCTGGTCGTTCTTCGGCCCCGATGTCGCAGGCGAGCACCGCTGGCTGGTCGCACCGCTCGTCTGCCATGGCTGGCGGGGCTATGACGTGAAATTTCCCGGGCACGAACGCGCGCTCGAAGAAAGCTATTATTCGATCCTCTCCGACCGGTTCGATGCCTATCTGCGCGAGGCGATCCCGGCTCACAACATCGTCACCGGGGTGCGCGCGCTCGCGGCGAGCCAGACCAATGTCGTGCTGGAAAACGGCGCGCGGATCGAGGCGGGCGGGGTCATCGATGCGCGTGGCGGGGGCAATGTGCGCCACCTGCGCTGCGGCTGGCAGAAGTTCATGGGGCAGATGCTGCACCTGTCCGAACCGCACGGCCTGACCCGCCCGATCGTGATGGACGCAACAGTCGAGCAGATCGACGGCTACCGTTTCGTCTATTGCCTGCCGGTGAGCCCGATGGAGATTTTCGTCGAGGACACCTATTACAGCGACACCTCGGACCTAGACACCCAGGCGCTGTCCGCGCGGATCAGTGCCTATGCGGACTCCAAGGGCTGGCAGGTCGAGCGCGTCAGCCGCACCGAAACCGGCGCGCTGCCGGTGGTCTATGGCGGCGATTTCGGCGGATACTGGCAGTCGACCGGCGGCGATGTCGCCAAGGCGGGCACGCGCGCGGCGCTGTTCCACGGCCTTACCGGCTATTCGCTGCCCGATGCGGTGCGCCTCGCCGCGCATATCGCCGAGATGCCCGACCTGTCGGGCGCCGCGCTTGCCGAGATGAGCCGCAAGACCAGCCTCGACCATTGGCAGGCAGATGGCTTCTACCGCATGCTCACCAAGATGCTGTTCAAGGCCGCCGGACCTGATGAACGCTACCGCGTGCTCGAACGCTTCTACACCCTGCCCGACGGCCTGATCGCGCGCTTCTATGCGGGCAAATCCACGCTGCTCGACAAGATGCGCGTGCTGGCCGGCCGCCCGCCCATGCCGATCTGGCGGGCGATCCGGGGGTTGTTCAGTTGAGGTAAGCGCGAGCCGGGCACCAAGCGCGGCCTACCCAACCCCGCTCAGGCTGAGCCCGTCGAAGCCCCCGAGCCAACGGTGACCCCAAAATGCAACCCCAACCCGCTTGCCTGCGACGGCAGGCATCCATCTCCTGCGCTTGCACCCGGCATTGAGGCCGGGAGATGGGCCCCTGCCTGCGCAGGGGACCGATTGGCAGCAAGAACAGTGTTGCTGACCGCGTTTCGGAATGCCTTGAGCCCCGCCACCCGAACCTGCCTGCGCCGCTTTCACCCTCCCACCCCTCGACGCACCGCCGCGAATCGCATATTCTGTGTGCCTGGAATGCCGCCAAGAGCATGGAAAAGAACGGGTCAGTCACGATCAACGAGGGTGGGAACGCGGCGTCTCGCGACAGCGTCCACCGCTTGGGGAGGGATCCGGTGAAACAGTCGCTCGTCAACCTGCTGCCGCCCATCACGCTGGCTGCGATCCTTGCCTTCTGGGGCCTTGCACCCGCCGCATGGGTAGAAGCGCCATGGTCGCTGCCTGCCGTCGGTGTGGGTACGGTCGTGCTGGTGCAATGCCTCGAATTCGTCTTCGAGCGGCATGCGGGCTGGCGGATGAACTGGCGGGAGTTCGGCACCGATCTGTTCTATTTCGGCTTCTTCTTCTTCGTGATCGGCTGGCTTTCGGACACGCTGATCAACTCGCCGCTGCGTGAGCTCAAGGAGGCATGGGGCATCGGCACGCCCTGGCTGGCCGAGCTGCCCTTTCTGGTGCAGGCGATGATCGCGCTGTTCGTGTTCGAGCTGGGCCAGTACTGGATGCACCGAGCAATGCACAACTGGACGCCCTTGTGGCTGACCCATGCGCCGCATCATCACCTGACGCAGCTCAATGCGATGAAAGGCTATATCGGCAACCCGATCGAACTGTTCCTGATCAGCATCGGGGTGATCGCGCTGCTCGATATCGACCTCAACGCATTGTTCGCCAGCATCACCGTGGGCGGTGCCATAGCGATCTATGCACATGCCAATGTCCGCGCCGACCCGCCGATCTGGTACGGGTTCTTCTTTACCACCATCCGCAACCATTCGCTGCACCACACCGCGACGAGCTATGAGGACACGCGCTGCAACTATGGCAATTCGGTGATTTTCTGGGACCGGCTGTTCGGCACCTACAAGGAAGGCGAGAGCGCGATCGTCGGGCAGGATGACCGCCAGCGCCTTTCCATTCGCGAGCAGTGGCTCTTCCCGCTGCGCCCGTGGCTCGAACGGGGAAAGCCCGCGAGGGACTAGCTAACCGATCGTCCCGATCACATCGCCGATCCTGTAGCTTTCGCCCTCCTCGCCGGTGACGCGCAGCACGCCCGAGTCCTGCGCCTCGATCTCGGTGGTGCTCTTGTCGGTCTCGACGGTGTAGAGTACGTCGCCTTTCTCTACCGTCTCGCCATCGCCGAACATCCATTCGACCAGGGTGACCTCGGTGACGCTCATGCCCAGCTTGGGGATGCGGATTTCGGATGCCATCAGCGCTTCCAGTCCATCGTCGTGCGGATTGCGGCGGCAATCTCTTCCTTCTTGGGGATCCAGGCCTGTTCGAGCACGCTCGCCATCGGCACGGCGGAGAAGGCGCCGCCGATGCGCTGGACAGGGGCTTTCAGCTCGTTGAACAGCGATTCGTGCAGGCGCGAGGCGATTTCCGCGCCGGTGCCATAGGCGCGCACTGCCTCGTGCAGCACGACGGCGCGGCCGGTCTTGCGCACCGATGCGGTGACGGTCGCCTCGTCATAGGGGGCGATGGTACGCAGGTCGATCACCTCGACCGACACGCCCTCGCCCGCCAGCGTCTCGGCCACCTCCAGCGCGTCGAGCACGGTGCGACCATAGGTGATGAGCGAGACGTCGCTGCCTTCGCGCGCCACCGCCGCCTTGCCCAGCGGCACACGGTAATCGGTGCCGGGGTCGTCGGACTTGAGGCCGTAGCACAGGATATTCTCGATGAAGATCACCGGGTCGTTGCATTCAATCGCGCTGCGCATCAGCCCCTTGGCATCGGCAGCGTTCGAAGGCGTGACGATCTTCAAGCCCGGCACATGCGCAAACCAGGCCTCCAGCATGTCCGAATGCTGGCCACCAAAGCCGACTCCGACGCCGGTGGTGGTGCGGATGACCATCGGCACGTTGGTCTGCCCGCCGGACATGAAGCGCAGCTTGGCGGCATGGTTGACGATCTGGTCCATCGCCACGGTGACGAAGTTCATCAGCATGATCTCGGCAATCGGCCGCATGCCGGTGAGCGCCGCGCCGACGCACGCGCCCATGATCGCTTGCTCCGAAATCGGCGTCGCGCGAATGCGATGCTCGCCATATTTTTCGGTCAGGCCCGACGAGACCTTGAACACGCCGCCGCCCTGCTTGGCACCGACATCCTCGCCGAGCAGGATCACGCCTTCGTCCGCCGCCATCGCCTCATCGATCGCAGCGTTCAAGGCCTGGACCATGGTGATCTGCTTGGGCTTTTTCGCCCTGGGCGCAGCGGCTTCGAGTGTTTCGGTGTCGCTCATGCAGCGATCTCCTCTTCGAACACGTCCTTGCGGATTTCGTCGGCATCGGGGAACGGGCTGGCAAAGGCGAACGCGACCGCCGCCTCGATCTCGGCCTCCAGTTTCGCGACGATCGCATCAAGCTCGGCTTGCGTGAACTGGTGTTCGAGCATCAGCGCGTGCAGCTTGGGCAGCGGGTCTTCCGCCTTCATTTCCTCGATATGGTCTGGCGGCATGTACGAGAAGTCCGCGCCGAAGAAATGGCCCATCATCCGGTAGCACATCGCCTCGATCAGCGTCGGCCCTTCGCCGGCGCGGGCGCGATCGACCGCCTCTTTGGCCGCTGTGTACATCGCCACCGCGTCATTGCCGTCGACCTTCACGCCCTTCATCCCATACGCCGCAGCGCGGGTGACAATCGAGTCCACCTTGGTATGGTCGGCAAAGGCGGTATGCTCGCCATAGCGGTTGTTCTGGCACAGGAAGATCACTGGCAGCCTGTAAAGCTGCGCCATGTTCATCGCCTCGTGGAACGCGCCGATATTGGTCGCGCCATCGCCGAAACAGGTGACGGTGACCTTGCCGTCCTTGCGGTTCTGGCTGGAAAGCGCGAGGCCGTTGGCGATCGGGAGCCCTGAGCCGACCACGCCGGTGGTCACCATAACGCCGGTCGCCGGATGGGTGATGTGCATCGACCCGCCCTTGCCCTTGCAGGTGCCGGTGGCGCGGCCTGCGATCTCGGCGATCAGCAGATCGAGCGGCACGCCCTTGGCGATCTGGTCGTGCTGACCGCGATAGGTGGTGACCAAATAGTCGTCCTGGTTCAGCGCCGCCATCATCGCCGAGGTGACCAGCTCCTGCCCGCGCATCGTGTAATAGATGGTGGCGAGCTTGCCGCTCATCAGCAGCGAGCGCATCTTCTCGTCGAACCGCGCGACCTTCATCGTGCGGGTGTAGATGTCGAGCAAAGTGTCGCGGTCGAGGCTCATTGCGCGATCCCCTTCTTGGCATCCATGCTGGCGGCGGCGCTGGGCCGCGCGGCGACGCGCTCGGACCAGGCGGCGAGGTTCGCAAGACCCTCGGGCAGCGGCTGGCCTACCATCTTGCCGAATTCGGTGAGGCAATAGAGCATGATATCGGCGAGCGTGAAGCGATCCCCGGCCAGCCAGGTCTTGCCCTCGAGCAGCGCATCGAACGCAGCAAGGCCATCGCGCGCGCAGGCTTTCAGGCCATCGGCGGCCTCGGGCAGGCAGCGGACGCGGTTCTGGAACATCGGCAGGCCTTCCGATCCGCGAAAGCCCATGGTCATCGGCGCAACCACATCATAATCGAGGCGGCGCACCAGCATGTTCGTCACCGCACGCTCCTCCGCCGTGCTGCCGATCAGCGCAGGCGTCGGGAATTTCTCCTCGATATAGGTGCAGATCGCGGTGCTCTCCGACAGGTACGTACCGTCGTCCATCTCGAGCAGCGGCACCTGGCCGAACGGGTTCTTGGCGACGAAATCGGGCGTGCGGTTCTCGCCCTTCATGATGTCGACAAAGGCGCGATCGATGACCGCGCCTTTCTCTTCGAGGAACATCAGCACGACGCGCGGATTGGGGCCGATCGATTGATAGAGCTTCATGGGGAGCCTTTCGCTGAAACTCAGAACTGGACGCGCTGGGTGAAGCCGCCATCGATGACGATGTTCGCGCCGGTCATGTACGGGCAAGCGGGGCTGGCGACGAAGACGATGGCTTTCGCGACCTCTTCGGGCTCGCCAAACCGGCCCATCGGCATCTTGGCCAGCGTTGCCTCGTACAGCGCCGGCACGGCGCTCTGGATCATCTCCCAATTGCCCCCGGGATAATAGATCGCGCCGGGGGAGATGCAGTTGACGCGGATGTTCTGCGCGGCGAGCGCCTGGCTGAGCTGCGAGCCATAGGTGATCAGCGCGGCCTTGAGCGCGTTGAACGCCTGGGGCGCAACGAAGGTCTCGAGCGCGGCGGTCGAGGACATGAACACGATCGATCCGCTGCCCGATTCTGTGAGCGCCGGGGTCAGCACCTCGACCCCGTGCACCGCGTTCAGGATGTCCATGTCGAGGCAGCGCTGCCAGTCGCCGGTCGCGCCCTGGCCCGAGGCACTGGCGGTGTGGACGAAGATGTCGCAGCCGCCCAGCGCTTCGAGACAGCCGTTCAGCCAGCCCTTGTAGCCTTCGGCATCGCCGGTGATGTCGATCGCGGTGCCGTGCACCTTGCCCGGGCCTGCGGCATCGATTTCCCTGACCGCAGCCTCCACCTTGGCCGGATCACGCGAGAGGAAGGCGACATCGGCACCCTCTGCGGCGAAATGGCGCAGCGAGGCCAGACCCAGGCCGTGCCCGCCGCCATTCATGATGACCTTCTTGCCGGTCAGCCCCAGATCCATCGCCGCTCTCCTCGCCGGTTTTGTTGCAGGCGGCAACGCTATCGGAAAGCCGTTGCGGCGATAACCAGCAAAAGTGACAGCTTGGCCATGCGCGTGCTGCTTGCACCAGTTTACATCGGCCTGCCGGATCGATTGCACTGCCCATCCGTTCATGGACCAAGCTGGACACGCCTGCCGCCTGTCCATAACAAGGCCGTGAAAGCCTCTGGGAAGGGATCGATAGCACATGGTCTGGGTCATTCGCCTGCTCGTCGCCGGATTTGCCGCGCTGTTCGTGCTTATCGGCGCGCGCGCGCTGCTCGATCCGCAGACGATCATCGCGCAGTTCGAGCTGGGCCAGCAGAACGCGACAGGCCTTTCCGCCATCCGCGCCGATATGGGCGCGTTCTTCATCGGCACCGGGCTTGCCGCATTGATCGGGCTGATGCCGGGCAAGCGCGAATGGCTGCTCGGCGCCGCGGCGATGGTGGCTTTGGCCTTTACCGGACGCGTTTTCGGGCTGATCAGTGATCCGCTCACGGCCAATATCGCGCAGTCGATGATCATCGAGGCGATTTCGGTGGTGCTGCTCGTCGCCTCGTTCGCGATCCTCAGCCCGCGCCGCCTGGCGCCTGCGCCGGTGACAGAGACCCGCGACGAAAATCTTGCTCCCGAGCCGTTCGAGCCGCAAACGACCGGTGACTCGGCCCGCCCGATTGGCTAACGGGAGGTCAGTTGATTCTGTCGCTGACCGGGGGTTTCGCGATCTTGCCTTGGACCTGCTCGCCCGACTCCCCATTGATGGCGCGCTATCATGGTTGATAGCGGCCTGATCGTCACCTGCCCGTCAGGCCCCGATGCCGCGCTGCACTGGTGGCGCGGGGAAGGTGGCCATATCGTGGCGCGGGGTCAGGATTTCACCCCGCCTTCCCAGGCTGCGCGCGATGGCGATGCGCCCGTCATGGCGCTCGTCCCTGCCGCCGATACGGTGATCCGCACGCTCGACATGGGCGACATGAGCGCACCCCAGGCCGAGGCTGCCGCACGCTATCGGGCAGCCGATCTCAGCATCGGCGGCGATGTCTTCGTCGCGGTGCGCGCGCTGGGCCGGGCCATGGACGATGGCGGGATGCGCGTGCTGTGCGCGACGATTGCGCGCGCGGCGCTGGCCGATCACCTCGCCGAACTGGCGCTGCGTGGGCTCGATCCGGATGTCATCCTGCCCGTTGGGCTGTTGCTGCCTGCGGCCGACCATCCGGTCAGCGCTACGTTCGGCGATCTCGGCGCGGACCGTTTCGGCGACCTCGTCCTGCCGCCCGACGAGGCGCTCGGCGCGTTGCTGCTCGGCGAAGCCGCGCCGGTGTCACTTGATAGCGATGCACGCGATGCCAGCATGATCGCCGCGCTGGCAGAGCCTCCGCTCAACCTGCGCCAGGGCGAGTTTGCGCGCTGCACGCCGCTGTTCGCGCTCGCGCCCGGCCAGGGGCGGACGCTCGCCTGGCTGTTCGGGGCGCTGCTGCTGGTCAGCCTCGCCATCCCCCTGCTCGAGATCGGCAAGAACTATCTCGGCGCCGATCTCGCCGAACGCCGCGCGCTCGCCAGCGCCGAGCGCCATGTTCCCGGCGCGATCGATGCGACCCAGGCCGAAGCGCAGCTCGACGCAAAGCTCGCCGCGCGCGGCACCGGCAACAGCGTGGTCAGCGTGCCGATGTCCGGGCTGCTCGCCGCGATGCAGCCAGTACCCGGGGTCGTCATCCGCCAGGCCGATTATCGCCCTGGCGGCATTGTCGGCGCGATGATCGCCGCCCCCCGCGTCGAGGACCTGAACGCGGTGCTCATCGCGCTGCAGAACAACGGCTACAAGGTGACCGCCGCCAATCGCAGCGATGCGACCGGCCAGGCGGTCGCCGATATCACGGTGTTGGCGCCATGACCGAAGCGGCCAAGAACTGGTTCATTACGCTCACGCGGCGCGAGCAGATCCTGGTCGGCATCGCCGCTTTGTTCGCCGCCGGCGTCATCGGCTTTTTCGGCATCTACACCCCGCTTTACGGCCTCGCGACCGATGCAAAGCGCAGCTTCTACGAGGCGACGATGCAGGCCGGGCGGATCGAGGCCAAGGCGCAGGCGCTTTCACTCCCCGCCGACAAGCGTCCTGCCGAAGCGATCGCCGCGCTGCATCTGCTGCTCGCCAGCGAGGCCGGCGAGCGCGGCTTCACGCTCGATGCCAACACGCCGCAGGGCAATGACCGCGCCGAAATCGCGATCGGTTCGGCGCGCTCGACCGCGTTCCTCGCCTGGCTCGCCGATCTCGAACGGCGCGGCGTGGTGCCCGAAACGCTGGTGATCCGGCGGATGGACAATGGCACCGTCTCGGTCTCGGCGCGGCTGGTGAAGATCGGCGCATGAGCCGCAGCACCAAGCGTGCGGTGATGATCGCGCTGGCATTGCTGCTCGCGCTCATCGTGCTGCTGCCGCTGCGCATCGTGTTCGATGCTGCGGGCCTGGGCGCGCGCGGAGTCAGCGCGCGCGCGGTCGAGGGCTCGATCTGGTCGGGCACGGTGCGCGATCTTCGCATCGGCAAGCTCAGCCTTGGCGATCTGGATGCCGGCCTCTCGCCTGCCGGGCTGCTCGGCGGCGAGCTTGTCCTCGCCATGACCCGCGCCCAGGATGCGCCGGGCCAGCCCCCGCTGGCCTTCAGGCTGGCCAAGAGCGGCGACAGCATCGCGATGCGCGAAGCGGTCGGCGAGATCGCGACCGCGGACCTGTTCGCGCCGCTGCCGCTGCGCTCCGTCAGCCTGGAAGGGGTGAATATCGGCTTTGACGGTCGCCGCTGCGCCATTGCCTCGGGCGCGGTGCGGGTGAATATCGAACAGAGCCTGTTCGGGCTGACGCTGCAACGCGGGCTCAGCGGCAATCTGCGTTGCGACGGCGCGGACCTGCTGGTGCCCTTGAAGGGCCAGTCGGGGCTCGAGCAGCTCGACATCCGCATCCGGGGCAATGGCCGCTACAGCGCCGATTTCCGCCTCGGCGGCTTCGCGGCAAGCGCCGGGCCCGCGCTGTCTGCATTGGGCTTCCGGCAGCAGGGCGATGCGATGGCGATCCGGATCGACGGCCGGTTCTGATGGGTGACGGATTGGGCTTCGACCATCCCTTCATCGTCACCCCCGCGCATGCGGGGGATCCCGCTTCCTCTCAGCCTCGGCGAACAAGCGGGATTCCCGCTTTCGCGGGAATGACGAACGCATAACAATGAAGCCAAAAACACGACAGGAGAGCCCTATATGACCCTTGACCCCAGCACCCCCGTCCTGATCGGTGTCGGCCAGGCGGTCGATCATTGGGACGGCAGCGATGCCGCCGCTGCACCCAGCCCGCAATCGCTGATGCAGCGCGCCGCCGAGGCAGTGCTCACCGATACCGGCGCTGTCGATGCGGTGCGCGCCGCGATCGATGTCGTCACCGTCGTGCGCCATTTCGCCGACAGCGCGCCCGGCATGGTGCCCGAGGGCTTTGGCGGTTGCGACAAGCCGCCGCTGGGACTGGCAAAGCGCCTCGGCGTGACGCCGGCGCGCGCGATCTATTCGATCGTCGGCGGCCAGAGCCCGCAATCTTTGGTCAACGAATTCGCCGCCGCGATCCATGCGGGTGAGGCGCGCTGCGTGCTGCTCTCGGGCTCCGAAGCGATCGCGGCCGCCAAGACCGCCGCGCGCAAGGGCGTGGCGCTCGACTGGAACGAGGCGATCGAAGGCGCAATGGAGGATCGCGGCCTTGGCCCCATGTTGCTCGACCGGCACGAGCTCAATAACGGCATCGGCGCGCCGATCCTCACCTATCCGCTCTTCGAGAATGCCCTGCGCGCGCGGCTCGGCCGGAGCAAGGCCGAGCATGTCGCCGAAATGTCCGAACTCTGGGCGGGGTTCAGCGCGGTCGCCGCCAAGAACCCCTATGCGCAGTTTCCGAAAGCGATGAGCGCCGACTATCTCGCGACGCCATCGGACTCCAACTATCCGGTCGCCGATCCCTATCTCAAATGGCATGTCGCGCAGGATGCGGTGAACCAGGGTGCAGCGGTGATTCTGACGAGCGTCGGACAAGCCGAAGCCATGGGCGTACCGCGCGCGCGGTGGGTGTTCCTGCACGGAAGCGGCGAGGCGATGGACAAGCCGGTCAGCCTGCGAACCGACCTGTCGCGCTCGCGCGCGATCGAGGTGTCGCTGAACGGGGCGCTCGCCAGCGCGGGAAAGACCACTGCCGATATCGCGCATTACGACATCTACAGTTGCTTCCCGGTCGCGGTGCTGCTCGCCGCCGAAGCGCTGGGCGTCGACTGGCGCAGCACGCCCCTGACGCTGACCGGCGGGCTGCCTTTCTCGGGCGGGGCGGGCAACAACTATTCGATGCACGCCATCGCCGCGATGGCCGAGACGCTGCGCGCCGACCCGGGCAGCTATGGCCTTGTCCTCGCCAATGGCGGTTTCCTCTCCAAGGAGGCGGTGGGCATCTACAGCACGGCCGCGCCCGAAACCTGGTCACCGGTCGATCACACCCCGATGCAGGCCGAGGTCGATGCGCAGCCGTCGCCCGAGCGGCTTGAGGAAGACGCGACCGGCACGATAGAGAGCTATACCATCGGCTATGCCAAGGGCGTGCCCGCGCGCGCGGTGGTGATCGCAAGAACCGACAAGGGCCGCATCGTCGCGCGTCCCGACGATGCCGACAAGGCGGGCCAGCTCGCCGCGCTGGCCGATCCGGCGCATGATCCGATCGGGCGCACCGTCAGCATCCGGCACGCGGACGGCGTCAACAGCTTCACGGTGGCGGCATGAGCCGCCCCGTCCGCCCGAACCGCGCCCAGTTCCGCCACTTCACGCAAATCAGCACGCGCTGGTCGGACAATGACATTTACGGCCATACCAACAATTCGGTCTATTATTTCTGGTTCGACACGGCGGTGAACGAATATCTGATCCGCGCGGGCGCGCTCGACATTCATGGTGGCAGCGTGATCGGCCTGGTGGTCGAAACCGGCTGCGCCTATTTCGCGCCCACCGCCTTTCCCGACCTGATCCATGCCGGGGTCCGCGTCGATCATATCGGCACCAGCTCGGTGCGCTATGCGGTGGGGCTGTTTGCGAATGATGACGATGCCGCCGCCGCAGCGGGGCATTTCACCCATGTCTATGTCGACCGCGAAACCCGGCGCCCGGTGCCCCTGCCCGATGCGCTGCGCACCGCGCTGGAGGCGATCCGGGCTTGAGGATTAGCCGACGAACGCGCGCTCGAGCACATAGGTGCCGGGCTTGGACTGGGCCCCTTCCTCGAACCCGAGCGATTCGAGCAGCGCGCCGGTTTCCTTGATCATCGCCATGCTGCCGCACAGCATGACGCGGTCGGTCGCCGGATCAAGCGGATAATCGCCCGCCTCGATGCGCGTGGTGATGCGACGGTTCTCGTCCACCCAGGTCGGGCATTTGGTGACCGAGCAATCATAGACCAGCTGCTTGGCGGCTTCCTCGGCGACCAGCGGATCGTCCTTGAGCTTGCTTTCGAGCAGGTCGCGATAGGCCAGGTCCTGGATCTGGCGCACGGTGTGCTGCACGGTAATCTGCTCGAACCGCTCATAGGCTTCCGGATCGCGGATGATCGACATCCAGGGCGCAAGCCCCGTGCCGGTGCCGATCAGGTGCAGCCGCTTGCCGGGCAGCAGCGCATCGAGCGTGAGCGTGCCGGTGGGCTTGCCGCCGAGCAGGATCTCGTCGCCGGGCTGGATCTTGTAGAGGCGGCTGGTCAGCGGGCCATCGGGCACGATGATGCTGAGGAACTCGAGCGATTCGTCCCACATCGGCGAGGCGACCGAATAGGCGCGCAGCAGCGGCTTGCCATCGACCATCAGCCCCAGCATCACGAACTGTCCGCTGACGAACCGGAACGAGCTGGGCCGCTCGACGGTGAAGGAGAAAAGCCCTTCGTTCCAATGATGCGTGGTCAAAACCTTGGCGGGGGTGAAAGCCATTATCCGTCCGATTAACTGATGTGAATGCGTGCCCTCTAGCAGCATGAATCGCAAAGTGTGAGGAAGGATTGTTATCCGCGGCAAAATTTTGGCTTGGCGGATTGGCGATTCGGCAAACCGGAACTGCGCTAGAGCGCTGATGCGACGATGACCCGCCCGGCATCCTGCAAATATCGAAAAAAAAATTTGGGCAATCGCTGCCCGGGCGAAGACGGGCCGTGGGGGAAGCGCAGTTGCGAAACCCGCAAAGATGTCAGTTTCGCAGGTGTCCAATTTTGTGGACAGTCGCCAGCGGTTAACATCGGTCACATCTAAAGCTGCAAGTCACTGCAGGTATATATATTTGAATCGCTACACGGATATCAGTGGAGCCCTGGCGGCAAGCACAGCATACCGGTCGGAATTTGCCGGTATTCTCGCCATTTAGGAACATGACCGCATGCGCCGATGCTCAAGTAATGGTGAAGTAATACGCAGTGGCGCCTCCCAATTCCGGCGTTCAATCGCCATCCGGGTGCCATGTCAACGGCCTCTTCGTTAACCAGTGCTTATCGATTGCAGTCGATGAACGGCATGCGACCTCATCCACGTTTCGCAGCACAGGTTCATGATGATCCACCAGTTCTACGCTCACATGCCGATCCGCAAGAAATTCGACTGGATCATAATCCTGGTGCTGGGATTGATGGCGATCCCGATCGCGGCCGGGTTGACGGGCGGGCTTGGCGCGGCTCCGGGTGCTGGCCAGACGGGCCTTTCGCTTGCCGCGATGGGTTGTATCGCGCTTCTCCTGCTCAAGGCCAAGCAGCTGATCTGTGACCCCTATGTCAGCACCGTTGTCCGCATGGAGGGGCTTGCTGCCGGGGATATCGAAAGTCCGCTCGCGTTTACCGAACACCAGGATTGCGTCGGCCGGATGAACCGTTCGATGCTGGTGTTCCGCGACAATGCCGCAGAACGCAACCGCGCGGAAATGAGCCTGAACACGGTCGTGTCCGAGATCACCACCGGGCTGGAGCAGATGAAGAGCGGCAATCTCGCGTATCGGATCGAGCGCGCCTTCGATGCCGACCATGACAGCCTGCGGACCAGCTTCAACGATACCACTTCGAGGCTCAGCGAGCTTCTGACGCAGACCGCGTCCGCCGCCTCGCACGTTCTGACCGGCGCCACCGAGATCCGCTCGGCCTCGGACGATCTTGCAAGCCGCACCGAGCAGCAGGCGGCCAGCCTGGAGGAAAGCGCGGCCGCCATGCGCGAGGTGACCACCATGGTGCAGCAGACCGCGCAGAATGCGGCAGAGGTCGGCAAGCAGGTCGGGGAGGCGCATGCCGCAGCCGACAATGGCGGTGCGGTTGTCCGCAGAGCCGTGCAGGCAATGGACGCGATCCAGAAATCGTCCGGCCAGATCACCAACATCATCGACGTGATCGACGGCATCGCCTTCCAGACCAATCTGCTTGCACTCAATGCCGGGGTCGAAGCCGCGCGTGCCGGGGACGCAGGCAAGGGCTTTGCCGTGGTTGCCAACGAGGTGCGCGCGCTCGCGCAGCGTTCCGCCGATGCCGCCAAGGACATCAAGGAACTCATCACCGCGTCGACCACCGGGGTGTCGGATGGGGTTGCCCTTGTCGATGAGACCGGTTCGGTCCTGCTGCAGATCAGCGACCGCGTCGCCGCGATCAACACGCGCATTTCGGAGATCTCCACCTCGGCCCAGGCGCAGGCCGCGCGCTTGCAGCAGGTCAACATTGCCGTCGGCGAGATGGACAAGATGACCCAGCAGAATGCCGCGATGGTCGAGGAAACCAACGCCGCGGCACGCAGCCTGGCAGGGGAGGCCACCAACCTGTCGCAGGTCGTCGATCAGTTCAATGCCGGCCAGAAATCCGGCGCACCCGCCATGTCCAGGCCGATGCCCCGCCCGGCACCTGCCGCCCGCGTGCCGATGGTGACCGGCAATCTGGCGCTCAAGGCGGATGCAGAGGACTGGTCGGAATTCTGAGGGCCCGCTGGGACTTATCGACCGGCGCAACGGGCCATCCAGGCGATTGGCGCGCCCTGCAGGAGTCGAACCTGCGGCCTCAAGATTAGAAGTCTCGTGCTCTATCCAGCTGAGCTAAGGGCGCGCGCCTTGGTGAGGGCGCAATAGCGGGCTTTGCAGGTGGGTGCAAACCGCGATATGGCTGCGCGCGATGCAAAGCCCCCCTGCCGAACCCGCCGCCATCAGCCACAGCCTCGAACCGGGCTTGGGCTTCGACCCCGCCACGCACCGCTTCCGCTATTATGATTTCGTGATGGCGGCGTTCGTCACGGTGCTGCTGCTGTCGAACGTGATCGGCGCGGCCAAGCCGACCTTCATCACCATCGCCGGACAGCAATGGGTCTATGGCGCGGGCATCCTGTTCTTCCCGCTGGGCTATGTCATCGGCGACGTTCTGACCGAAATCTATGGCTATGCCCGCGCGCGCCGCGTGATCTGGGCAGGCTTCGGCGCGCTGCTGTTCATGGCGTTCATGAGCTGGGTGGTGGTGAGCCTGCCACCGGCAGAGGGCTGGGACGGTCAGGCGGCCTATGAATCGGTTTTCGGCCAGGTCCCGCGGATCGTGCTCGCCTCGATCGTCGCCTTCTGGGCAGGCGAATTCGTCAACAGTTACGTGATGGCGCGGATGAAGATCTGGACGGCGGGCAAGCTGCTCTGGACCCGCACCATCGGCTCGACGGTGGTCGGCCAGGGCGTCGACAGCCTGATCTTTTATCCGCTGGCCTTTTACGGCGAATGGGAGACCGCCCAAGTCATCACCGTGATGATCACCAACTGGCTGCTCAAGGTGAGCTGGGAAGTGGTGCTGACGCCGGTGACCTATGCCGTGGTCGGCTGGCTGAAGCGGCGCGAAGGGGTGGAGGTGTTCGATACCGCCACCGATTTCACGCCGTTCAGCACCAAAGTCTGACCCGGCATCCTGCCCTCGCCGGTCAGCGGTCCGAGGCGATCAGGCCGATGACCAGATAGATCAGCACCGGCGCGCCGATGCCGAACAGCGCGGCGAGCACGAAGGCGATGCGGATCAGGTTCACATCCCAGTCGAAATAATTGGCTAGCCCTGAGCACACGCCCATCAGCTTGCCGTTCGACTTGTCGAGATGGAAAGAGCGGTTGTTCATGATGGTTCCCCTTTAAACCTTGAATGTGATGGCGGCGTGCCGGCGATCAGACGATCATCGCCGACATCGTACCAATTTCCGCCGGAACTACGCTCAGGCCGATGAAAAGTGCCGAGGTAGCGAAAGCGCAGATGGCAGCGACGAGGTTCGTGTTGAATTGCGAGAGCGAGAACATGATGCGGGTCCTTTCAGAGTGTCTGTGTGTCCCTCCGGGCTGTCCGTCGGGAGATGCCAGATACTCTGCACAGCGCGTGCCAAACTGAAAGATCATTGCTTCTCAACACGTTATACACGATGAAGCAATTCTTGCCCGCAGCTGAATGCGAAATCTTGGGAATATCCACGATGTTTTGGCGCGACGCCATTTGCTCGTTGCCGCGCCGCGCCGATTTTGCGCGCATGGGTCCGTCCAAGCCGCTATAGCGGGCCACAGATGGCGCTTTCTTCCCTCTCGCTGACCCAGTTTCGCAACCATGAGGCGACCCGGCTTCAGGCGGGGGCGCGGTTCAACGTGATCTGGGGCGATAATGGCGCGGGCAAGACCAATATCCTCGAGGCGATCTCGCTGCTCGCGCCCGGTCGGGGCATGCGCCGAGCGGCAATCGAGCAGATGGCGCGGCAGGGCGGGCCGGGCGCGAGCAGCGAGATCGCCTCGAGGATATTGGTCTTGCC